>DATGLH010000104.1:0-67260 GCA_035294225.1 Trebonia sp. | reverse complement strand
GAGGGACTGCCGGACACCGGCAGCGGGATCCGGCCAACGCCTGGCATCATGTGCCGCGGGCCGGCACCGGCCAGTCCCCCGCCGATGGCGCGCCGAACGCCCGCGGCTTTCGCCGCGGCGCTGCCGGCACGGCCTAGGCCGTGCCGGTCCCGCAACGGCCGGCGATCCGCCCCCGCATGGCCCCGCAGCATGGAAAGGCTCTGCCATGTCGTCACTGCTCGCCCCTAACGCATCGCTGGAACGGCTGTACACGGGCACAGAATGGGGCGAGGGCCCGGTCTGGCTGCCCGGCCTGCGCGCCCTGCGCTGGAGCGACATCCCGAACGACAGGATCATGCAGTATCACGCCGATGACGGGCGGACAGTCGTCTACCGTGAGGAAGCCGGATTCACCAACGGTCGCACGCTCGACCTCGGCGGGGCGGTCATCCAGTGCTCGCACGGCCGGCGCGGCGTCGAGCGCGAGACCGGCGGAGAGCCTGCCGTGCTCGTCGACCGCTGGCAGGGCAAGCGGCTGAATTCGCCGAACGACGTCGTAGTCGCCTCGGACGGCTCGATCTGGTTCACCGATCCGCCCTACGGCATCATCTCCGACCGCCAGGGCCGGATCGCCGACGCGGAGTACGGCGGCTGCTATGTATTCCGCTTTGACGAGCGCCGCGGCGAGCTCACCCCGATGGTGACCGACATGGTTCACCCGAACGGGCTCGCCTTCGCCCCGGATGAGCGGGTCCTTTACGTCTCCGACACCGGGTGGCTGCGGGACAAGTCCGGTCCCCGCCACATCCGGGCCTACGACATCGTGGACGGCGCGTGCGTGAACGGGCGCGTCTTCGCTGAGATCCACGAGGGCTGGCCGGACGGATTCCGGGTGGATGAAGCTGGACGGGTATGGAGCTCGTCGGGGGACGGTGTGCAGGTGTTCGCGCCCGACGGCGAGCTCGTGCTGCACGTGCCGGTGCCGGAGAAGATCGGCAATCTCTGCTTCGGCGGCCCCAGCGGCCAGGACCTCTATATCGCCGCGGCTTCCAGCCTCTACCGGATCAAGACAACGACCCGCGGTGCCCCGCGCCCGGGCCGGTCCTAGAGCCCGGTCACGACGGCGTTCCGGCGAGCGCCGCCCTAGCGGTGTGCGCGCCAGGTCCGAGCCGGCGCGGCGGCTGCCCCGGCAGGTCGAGTACCGCGCCGGCCCCCGGGGGCACCTCCACGCAGACCTCTAGCTGACCGCCGCGGACCAGCCATGTGATGCTGACCCGCCCGTACGGCGACTCATGCGCAGCCGACGCCCTGGTGAGCCCGCCCCCGGGCCTCGGACGGAACAGGATCTCGCGGTACCCGGGGGCGGCCGGGGCAAGGCCGGCGACGACGCGGTGCATCCAGTCGCCGATCGAGCCGAGCGCGTAGTGGTTGAACGATGTCATCTGCCCCGGGTTGACCGTGCCGTCGGGGAGCAGGCTGTCCCACCGTTCCCAGACCGTGGTGGCCCCCTGTAGCACCGGGTAGAGCCAGGACGGGCACTCCCGCTCGCACAGCAGCCGGTAGGCGACGTCGACGTGCCCGGTCGCTGTCAGTGCGTCGGCTATGAGCGGCGTCCCGACGAATCCGGTCGAGACACGGAACCGCGATGCCTCGGCGAGTTCGGCGAGCCGGTCGCCGTACGCCTGCCGTGCCGTCTCGCCGGGAACCAGGCCGAAGACGATCGCGAGCGCGTAGGCGGTAGCGGCGTCGCTGGTCAGCTTGCCGCCGGCCGCCGCGTAGCGCCGCGTGAACGCGGCACGGACCTGGTCGGCGAGCTGGCCGTAGTGGCGCGCCTCGCCCGTCCGGCCGAGTACCTCTGCCATCGCACCAACGTGCCGCGCCGACCATCCGAAGTACGCCGTCGCGACCAGGTACTTGTCGGCCTTGGCGGCCGCCGGGTCATCGGGCGGCGCATCGGGATCGAGCCAGTCGCCGAGCTGGAAGCCCTCGTCCCAGATCCGGTCATGTCCCGCGAGGCGTGCCACCAGGTCGACCCACCGCCGGGCGCTCTCGTACTGTGCGGCCACGAAGCCGGTGTCGCCGAAGCGCTGGTACAGCGTCCATGGGACGAGCACGGCGGCGTCACCCCACGCGGCGCCCGGGCGGATGGGCGTCCACATCGCGCGGGCCGGGATCACCGGCACATACCACGGGACGGTGCCGTCGGGGAGCTGCTCGACCGAGACATCGGCGAGCCAGGACGCGAGCATGCCGCTGCAATCGTAGAGAAAGCTCGCTGTGGGCGCGAACACCTGGATGTCGCCGGTCCAGCCGACCCGTTCATCGCGCTGCGGGCAGTCAGTGGGGATGTCGAGGAAGTTCCCGCGCATGCTCCAGACGATGTTCTCGTGCAGGCGGTTCAGCAGCTCGTCGGAGCATTCGAACCACCCGGTGCGGCGCATGTCCGTGTGATAGACGCGCGCGACCACGTCGCCTTCGGCCGCGGCCCTGGTCAGGTCGCCGGGCCAGCCGGTCACCTCGACGTAACGAAAGCCGTGGAAGGTGAACCTCGGCTCCCATTCCTCCATCTCGCGCCCGGCGAGCACGTAGGTGTCTGTCGACTCGGCGCCGCGGAGGGTGCGCGTGCAGATCTCCCCGCCTTGCAGGATCTCCGCCGTGCGCATCGTCACGATCGTCCCACGCTCGCCCCGCAGCCTGATCCGCAGTCGGCCGACCAGGTTCTGGCCGAAGTCGAGTATCTGCCGCCCGCTCGGAGAGGTCAGCACCTTCGCGACCGGCACCTCCTGGGTGCAGCGCACCGGCGGCCCGGTCGGCGCCACCAGCGTGGCCGGGTCGCGTCGGCGAACGGCCACGGGAGTCCACGCGCGGTCGTCGAACCCCGGGCATGACCAGCCCTGCTGCTCCTCGCGCGCGTCGTAGCGCTCGCCGTCGTAGTTGCCTGTGCGCAGGATCGGGCTGGGCGATGCCAGCCAGCTGCCGTCCGTGGCGACGGTCTGCACCCGCCCGCCGGCGAGCCGCACCTCAAGCTGGCCGATGAACGACAGGTCGCTGCCGTATAGGTTGCGGAAGCCGCCGCGCCAGCCGAGCCGACCGCGGTACCAGCCGTCGCCGAGCCACGCGCCGATCGCGTTCGCGCCGGCCCGCACGTACGACGTGACGTCGTAGGTGTAGTAGCGCAAGCGCCGCGGGTAGACGGTCCAGCCGGGTGACATCGCGTCGTCGCCCACGCGCCTGCCGTTGATCTCGGCCTCGTACAGCCCGTGCGCTGTCGCGTACAGGCGAGCGCTGACCGGCTCGCCCCCGAGGTGGAACTCCCGCCGCACGATGGCCGGACGGCGATCGTCGGAGTCGGGGTTCTCCGGCCAGTCCCCGCCAACGGGCACGGCCAGCCAGTCCCGGGGGTCGAGCAGCCCGGCTTCGAGCACGGCCGGGCGGCTCCACGGCCCGAACTCGCCCGACTGGCCCGCGACCCGCACCCGCACTCGCACCCGTTCCCGCGACCGCAGCCGGTCACCGGGCCAGGGCACGAGTACCTGGTCCGGCGAGCTGACCCGGGTGACAGAGGTCCCCGTGTCACGGGACAGCTCGATCTCGTAGGCACTCTGCCGCCATTCCGGCGGCGCCGAGACGGCCCAGGACAAGCGGGGCTCGCGCTCACCGATGCCCAGGGCTTCCCGGTGGTGCTCGACTGCGGGCACGCCCGGCGTCGCATGCATCTGTTTGTTCTCCCCTACTCTCAGCCCGGCCGCCTGTCCGCTCTAGCGTAGCTATCATTTGACACGTTTCAACCCAGTTGGCAGGATCATGCCTCAGCACGCATGACCCGGTCGGCAACCGGCATGAAACGGGCTTGACTACCACAGCGGGAACCCGGCTACCACAGCGGGAACCCGGCTACCACGGCGGGAACAGGGAGGCAGGCATGCGCATCGCGGTGACCGGCAGCTCCGGCAAGCTCGGGCGGCCCACGGTGAGGCTGCTCCGCCGTCAGGGCCACGACGTGCTTGGCCTTGACCAGGACGGCGTGCCGGGCTTCGGATTCACAAAGGCCGACCTGACCGACTACGGTCAGGTGCTTGACGCGGTGCTCGGCGTCACGGCGCGCCATGCCGGCCTCGACGCGGTCGTGCACCTCGCGGCGATTCCCGTCAACGGGCTGGTCCCGGACGCCGCCCTGTTCCAGGAGAACATGAGCATCACGTTCAACGTCCTGCATGCCGTGCTGCGCGCGGGGATCCGTACCGTCGTCTACGCGTCCAGCATTAACGTGCTCGGATTCCCCTTCGCCGAGCCGCCGGCGTACCTCCCCCTTGACGAGGATTCCCCGCCGCGCGCCAACAATACCTACGCGCTTGCGAAGGTGGCCGAGGAAGCGATCGCCGCGCAGCTGGTGCGCTGGGATCCGGACCTGAGCATCACGGCGCTCCGCTTCACGAACGTCACCCAGGAGGGCGAGTACCGGGGGTTCGCCGCGCGGCACGCGGACCCGGCCTATCGCAGGGACCTCGTGTGGAGCTATGTGGACGCGCGCGACGCCGCGGCCGCGATCTCCCTGGCCCTCGGGCGGGCCGCACCCGGGTTCCGGGCCTACAACATCGCGGCGTCCGACACAGGGCTTTCGATCCCGAGCCGTGAGCTGGCCAGTGGCGCGTTTCCCGGCGTGCCGCTGCGCGAGATCGGGGAGTTCGAGACGCTCATGTCCATCGGCCGGGCGCGCGCCGAACTCGGCTTCGAGCCAGAACACCTCTGGCGCGACGAGCTGGCCGCCGAACAGGCCCCCTGACCGCCGCCGAACAGGCCCGCGGCCCACGGGCGGGGCCGCCGAACGGGCCCGCGGGGCCGGGGAACGGCCGCTGCGTCCGCCAGCCTGCCGCGAACCACCCGGCGTAACCGGGCGCCCGTCAGCGCGCCTCGCGCCAGCTTCCGTCGAGAATGGCGCCCATCGTCCCGCCCAGGATGAGCGGCATGTCCGCCGGATCGATGAAACCGGCGTGCTCACGGAGGACCTCAAGGCTCTGCCGGTAGGTCATGTGCGGCGCCGAGGCGGGAAAGTCGGACGCCCACACCATCCGGCCGGGCCCCCACGCATCGTAAAACGCGCGGACGATCGTGAGCCGGCCGGCGAACGGGTAGCCCGAGGGCCGGTTGCTTCCGTAGTAGTAGCCGGAGACCTTGACAATCAGGTTGTGCTGCCCGGCTCCCTGCCGGACGAGGTCCAGGCCCGCGGCCGCGCCGTCCGGGTGAAGCATGACGAGCGCGAGATGGTTGAGCAGCACGGGCATCCGCGGCACGGACGCGGCCGCGTGGAGAATGTCGGGAAACCAGCCCGGCGGGGCGGCGAGGCCCATGATGAGGCCACGGCGGTCCGCGGCCGCGAGGAAGCCGCGGCCCTCGTCCGAACGCAGCCAGCCATCGTTGTCGCCGGCGAGGTAGTGTGACACGCCGACGGGGGACAGCCTGCCGTACACCTCGGCGAGCCGGTCCGCCGCCCCGGCCTGGTGATAGGTCTTGCTCCACCTGCTGTCCACGTCCGCGAGCTGGTAGAGCCGTCCAGGGCAGGCCGCCACCGCGTCGGCCACGTACTCGTTGTTGCCGGTGTTGCCGGGCAGCGCGGCGCTCACGATCAGGGCCGCGCCCACGCTCGCGGCGTCCATCTCGCGCAGCAGGCTCTGGTAAGACCCCGGCGGCCCGGGGCCGGGCCCCGGCGAGTAGGGCCGGCGCGGCCAGGCGTGAACGTGCGCGTCGACGATCACGCGGATCCCTCAGCCCTTGACCGAGCCCGCGGTGAGCCCGCGCATGACCCGCTGGTTGATCAGCGCGTACACGATGAACGTCGAGAAGATGACGATGCTGATCGCGGCGAGCAGCGGCCCGTAGGCGACCTGACCGTACTGTCCGTTGAAGTTGAGCAGTCCGACCTGGACGGTGGACAGCGACGGCTTTGAGTTGAACGTCAGGGCGACGAGCAGGTCGTTCCAGATGGAGAAGAACAGCAGCAGCCCCAGGGTGAAGATGCCGTTGCGCACCAGCGGCAGGCCCACCGAGAAGAAGCAGCGGAACGCGCCGCCGCCGTCGAGCGCGCAGGCTTCGAAAAGCTCGCGCGGGACCGCCCGGAAATACGTCGCCATCAGGAAAACCGTGAGCGGAAGCCCCTGGCCGATATAGGTGATGATCAGCGGCAACAGCGAGTTCGTGAGGCCGAGCTTGAAATAGATGGTGAACAGCGGAAGCAGGATCAGCTGGGTGGGTACCATCAGGCCGCCGATGATGAGCAGCAGGATGCTGGTCCGTCCCCGCCACACCATGATCTCGAGGGCGAACGCCGCGGCCGACCCGAGGAGCAGGATGACGGCCATCGAGACGAGCGTGACGGTCAGGCTGTTCAGCGCGTCCGTGCCGAGGTTCCCGGTGAGCCATGCCGTCACGTAGTTGTGGAAGTTGAGGTGCTTCGGCAGCGACCACAGCGGCTGGGTGGTGAAGTCGTCCTGGCTCTTGAACGAACTGGTCAGGATCCAGAACAGCGGGTAGATCTCGACCAACGCGATGATCACGATCAGGATGTTGGTCAGCGCGCGGCGGGATAGGCCGGACAGCAGCGAGCCACGCCGGCGGCGGCTGCGCCGGGTCGTGGCCGGCCCTTCCTCCGGCCAGATCACCTCGTTCAGCGCGCGCACCCCGCCGACGCCACTCCTCGCCATCAGACGGCCTCCCTCTCCACCTGGCGGCGTGACGACCGGAACACGAGCACTGTCCCGGCGAGGCACAGCACGGTGATGAGCATGGCGATGGTGCTTCCGTAGCCGTAGTCGTTGTACAGGAACGACGTCTGGAACATGTACAGGTTCAGCGGGGTGGTCTCCGTGCCTGGGCCGCCGTTGTTGAGGGCGAGGATCGAGTCGAACACCTTCAGGTCCGCGTTCAGGCCGAAGATGACCGAGGCGATGACGATCGGCTTCGACAACGGCAGGATGATGTGCCTCACCAGCCGCCAGCCGCCGGCGCCGTCGATGCGGGCCGACTCGATCACGTCCTCGGGGATGTCGACGAGCCCGGCGTAGAGCAGGACGGCGTAGAAGCCCGCCGACCGCCACAGGTCCATCACGATGATCACCACGAACGCGGCGGTTCCGGTGGCGAACCAGTCGACCGGGGATATGCCGAGAAGCTGGAGCACCGAGTTCACCGGGCCCACCTGCGGCGCGATCGCGAAAAGCTTGTTGAACAGCAGCGCCACGGCGACAGGCGGCAGCACGACAGGGAAGAAGACCAGCGTGCGGATGATCGTTGACGAACGGCGCAGCACGAAGATGTAGAACAGCGCCAGCAGGTAGCCGAATACGATCTGGCAGGTCAGCAGCACGACCGTGTACTTGATCGTGAACAGCAGCGTCTGCCGCACCGTGGGGTCGGTCCACAGCTGCCTGAAGTTGGCGATGCCGACGAAATGGAACCCGAGCGCCGGTGTCCCCTTGAAGAAGGAGTAGACGAGCGACCAGACGGCCGGCACGACGATGACGCCGAGGTAGACGACGAGCGCGGGCGCGATGAACGCCACGATCGCCCGCCGGTTGCTGAGTATGTGTCTCATCGTCCTTTCCCCGAGGCCGCGAAGGTCAGATCCGGGCCGGGCCGCGAGGGGAGATGGTACCGGGGGAGCCCGGTACCATCTCCCGGCCAGCCGCGCGGTGCCGTCAGGATCCGCCGGAGTCCAGGTCGGACTGGAGGATGCTCATGTACTGCTGCGGGCTCATCTGCCCCGTAACCAGCGGGGCCGCGTTGTTGGCCGCGTCCGCGTTGGCCTTCTGGTTGAAATAGGCCTCGAACCACAGCACGCTCTGCTGCGTCTTGTTGATGATCGACTGAATGTCGGACGTCAGCGGCGGGAGATCCGGCACCGGCGTGTTGACCTTGAACCCGGAGAACGTGCCCTGGTCCTTCAGCGCGGCACTGCCGTAGTTCTCGGCGATACACTTCAGCCAGGCCTGGCCGTTCTTTCCGTACAGCTTGGCGTTGATCACGTTCGGCGAGCCTGCGTTGGCGGGGTACTGGCCAATCGAGCCCTCACCGCCGGCCACGGCTGGGAACGGCATGAACCCGATGTTGTTCCCCTCCTTGTTCTGCGTTGGGTCGTTAATCTGCGCCAGCAGCCACGTGCCCATGTACATCATGGCCGACTTGCCGGTCAGGAACTGGGCGATCGCCGAGTTGTAGTCGAGGCTCGTGATGCCGGGAGAGAAATAGCCCGCCTTGCCCAGGGCGGCGACCTGCTCCGCCGCCTTCACGTACTCGGGATCGGTCAGCTTGGCCTTTCCGTCCTTGATCGCCAGCATGGCGTCCGGGCCGAGCTCGCGGAACAGCAGGATTCCGATCCAGCGGCTGATCGTCCACCCCGTCGCCCCCGAGGCGCTGAACGGGATGACGCCGGCGGCCTTGAGCTTGGCCGCGTCGGCGAGCAGTTCGCCGTAGGTGGTCGGCACGCTGATGTTATGCTCGGCGAAGATCTTCTTGTTGTAGAAGAGCCCCTCGATGTTGAACTGGAACGGCACCGAGGGGACCGTCCCGTCGAAGGTCTGCTTGATCGTCGACTCCGCGACCGGCGTCATGTCGCTGGACACGCCCAGCTGGGAGAGCGCCTTGGCGATGTCGAGGACGTTGCCCGTTTTGTAGTACGTGCCGCCGGGGATGATCGTGCTGTTGTCGGCGGCGTACATGAACGGCAGGTCGTTCTGGCCGGCGAGCAGTTCCACCTTCTGGTTGATGTTGGAGCTGGGCGTCTGCTGGAGGCTGATGGGCATCGCTGACGCCTCGGCCTTGCAGGCGCCCGCGGCGAGCTTGTCCAGCTCCTGCGGGGTCTGCGAGTCCTCGGTGGTAAACAGGATCGAGAAGGTCGACGATCCAGCGCCGGATGCCGATGAGCTGCTGCCTCCGGAACTGGAGCATGCGCCGAGCACCAGCGCGCACGCGCCGATGCCCGCCGCGGCGGCGAACGGGAACGCCCGCCGCGGCCTTGTGATCTGTCGTTTCACATCGAATCCTTTCTTCGATGGAGACCAGGCATGAGCCCATGGTCATGACGCGGGAGCGGGCGTCCCGACGGCCTGTATGCCGCCTCACCCACCGTCACGTGGTGCGACGTCACGTGACGCAGGACATGCTATGAATCGTTTAAGTTGCTGGTATGTTAGGCACGGGCCAGGGTACTGTCAATAACACGTTTCACAGCCAGAGTGCCGCGCAGAGTTTCGGTGTCTCCCGGCCTGGCGCCCGCGAAGCTGACCAGAGCCGGGCACGGGCGGGTCTCAGTCACCCCGTACCGCGCTGGCGATGGAGTGCCCGAGCGACGGGCCGCTTGTCATCGTTGGCCGACATGGCCCGGTTGACGTGCGGTAATACGAGCGTTAGGGCGAAGGTGCGCACTGTGGGCCACGTGCGCCGCAGTCTCGCCGCCCGCGGCCGCGCGGGCGGCCGCGGGCCGGGAAGCGGCATGCGCAAGCCGGGAGTATCCCCGAACCCGTTCCCGGCTAACGTTTATAACGATTCAATATCTTCGGCCGGCTGGCACCCTCCGTAACCGCATACTGGCACTCTCGGTAATCCCATGGCTGAGGAGCGATGATGCTTGAGCGCTGGACGCGCCTTCTCGAACAGCACATCCGCACGAGCTGCGAGCAGATGACGCGCGAGCCCGCGGGCCAGCTAGCCCATCCCTACACGGTGCCGTCGAGCCCGGGATCGCCTTATTACTCAGCAGCGCTCTGGGACTGGGATTCGTGGTCGATCAGCATCGTGCTCGGGCAGGTGGAGGCTGACACTGGCCGTCCGGGCCGGTTCGCGGCCTACGAACAGGGCAGCATCCTGAACTTCCTCGACCACGCCGATGACGATGGCGTCGTCCCGATCCAGCTCACGCCCGCCGCGGCTCTCACGCACGGCGACCCCACGCGCGCTGGCGGGTTCGCCGAGAACATGCACAAGCCGGTGCTAGCGCAGCACGCCGCTCTTCTCGTGCGGCGCCTCGGGTCCGCGGACTGGATCCGCCCGCACATGGCAGCGATCGGCCGCTTCATCGACCGTTACCTCGAGAGCCACGTGCACGCCGAGAGCGGACTCGCCTACTGGCAGACCGACTTCGCGGTCGGGGTCGACAACGATCCGTCGATCTTCTACCGGCCGGACAAGAGCACGGCGTCCGTGTACCTGAACAGCCTCCTCTACCGCGAGCTCCTCGCCTACGGGTATCTGCTCGAGGAGTTCCGCGACCTCCCCGAGGCGGACCGAAGGCGCCGGCAGGCCCAGGACCTCGCCGATGCCATGCGGGCGCACCTATGGGACGAACGAGACGGCACCTTCTACTCCGCCGACCTGTCACTGCGGCCGGTTGACCCTGCGGACTGGCTGCACCGCGGCGCACCGCGCACCTGGCCGTCACTGCTGCTGCGAATCGACAGCTGGTCTAGCTTCCTGCCGATGTGGGCGGGGCTCGCATCGGCAGAGGAGGCGGAGCGGATGCTGGAGCGCGCTCGGGACACGCGCACCTTCGCGGCGGCATACGGGATTCGCAGCCTCTCGCGGCTAGAGAAAATGTACAACCTGCGCGCGTCGAACAACCCGTCCAACTGGCTCGGGCCCGTCTGGGGCATGGCCAACTACATGGTGTTCCGAGGGCTCGTGAAGTACGGCTTCGACGATGACGCCCGTGGACTCGCTGAGAAAACCGTCCGGCTCTTCGGGCGTGACCTCGAGACCTCGGGCGCGCTGCATGAGTTCTACCATCCCGACACGGGCGAGCCGATCATGACGAAAGGGTTCCAGAACTGGAACTTCCTCGTGCTCAATATGATCGCCTGGCTCCAGGGCCGCGTCGCGGTGACGGAGTTCTAGGCCCCCGCCGGCACCGCGCCCCCATGGCACGGACCCGATTTTTATAACGTTTCAAACCGCCTGCTGCACACTCGGCCCTGCCGGACGGGGCGCCGGATCGGGGCTAGCCCGCCCCGGTGCAGTAGACGGGCCCGCCCCGGTGCAGTAGACGCAGGGAATCCGGTTCAGTAGACGCAGGGGATGCCGTACTTCGCGTCCGGCGCGACCGTGACGGCGCCGCCCGCCGCCCCGTTGTCCGCGCCCGCCGTGGACGAGGGCGACGGCGCGGGCGTATCCGCGGCGCTGGCGCCCGGGGCCGGCGCGCCGGCGGACTGGGTGCCCGCGGACTGGGTGCCCGCCGTCGGCGTGCCGGACGGCGCGAGGCCCGCGGGCAGCGCGGTCACCGTCGAGCCGAGCAGCACTTCGACGTGGCCGGCGGGCAGGGACGCCAGCGCCGTCGCCGTCGAGCCGAACCTGGCCGCGATCTTCGCCGCGTTCGCCGACGCCCCGGCGCCGTAGAACACCTGCGTGGCCGGCTGGACGGCCTGCGACTGCGCCGGCGCGTTGGCGACGGCGCCGGCCCGGTAGCCCAGGGCGGCGAGCGCCCGCGAGACCATGCCGGCCAGCCCGGGCGTGCCGCTGCCGTTGTAGACGTCCACCGTGACCGTCGAGGGCGCCGGGGCCGGGGCGGTCTTCTCAGCGCTGCCGGGCGGCGCCGCGGCGTTGCCGGCCGCGGGCTGCGGGTAGAAGGCGTTCCGCACGTACTGCTGGAGGTAGGGCACGTTGATAAGGTTGACGTCCTGATTGCTGCCGTTGAGCGGCATGCCGTTTACCTGGCCGGAGATCGGCAGGGTCCGGAACGACACGTGGCTGCCGGTGAGCGCGCGCATGTTGGCGGCGAAATCGAGCGGGTTGAAGGTCGAGTCCGTGAGGACGTACTTGCTCGCGGTGTTGAGCAGGCTGTTGAGCGTGCCGAGATCGCTGAACACGCCCCTGTGCCGCAGCGCCCAGATCACGTAGTCGATGACGGCCTGCTGCCGCTTGGTGCGGCCGATGTCGATGCCCGGGAGCGTGTCGCGGGCACGGACGAACGCGAGCGACTGGTCCGCCGCCAGGTGCAGGTACTGGGCGCCCCCCTTCTTCAGGTTGTAGCCGTCGCGCACCGCGTTCCAGCCGGAGGCGCTGTCGTGCAGGTTCGCCCCGGCGGGGAGGCCGCCCTGGGCCGGCGCCGGCCTGACGCAGACCTCGATGCCGCCGAACGCCTGGGCCAGGTAGTAGAACCCGGACAGGTTCACCTCGACGAAGTGGTCCACGCGCACCCCGGTGACCGCCTCCACCGTGGCGATCTCGAACGCCTGGCCCGCCTGGTTGGCGAGCTTGTAGCGCTCGTTCCTGCTCATCGACGACCCGTAGGTCTGGCTCAGGGACTGGTTGTAGGCGAAGTCGTAGGCCTGGTCTATCTTCCCGCGGGTGATCCCGAGGTAGGTGGCGTGCGGGTAGGTGACCAGGTCATCGCGGGGAACCGAGAAGCCGGCCGCCCGCTGGCCGCCCGCGAAGATGTGGATGAGGATCAGCGTGTTCGTGTCCTGGGCGCCGACCTGCCCTGCCGCGACGGCTGACGCGTTGCCCGCGTGCATGGCGGTGAGCAGGCTGTTCGGCAGCACGTTGCCCTCGAAGTCGGTCCGGCTCTCCAGGCCCATCACCAGGATGTTCATCGCGCCGACCGCGGGGCTGCCGTTGATGGCGATCCCGCCGCCGGTCGCGCTGACCAGGCCGACGACCTTGTGCGCGTAGCCCGATGCGACAAGCGCCACCGCCGCCAGCAGGCAGGTCAGCCCGTACCCCACCTTGCCGGCGATCAGCTTCCCGGCGCTCGATGCGGACAATGGCGGCTCCTTTGCGGATTGCTGCGCGCAGAAGATTCCGATGCTGTTCTCGTCCGGGCGTTTGTGTCGCCGTTTCCGGCAAGACTATCCGCCTGGCCGCCTCGGGGCCCGCTATATCGTGCGTTTATCCACGGCTATCGTGCCCAGCGCATGATCAGCAGGTCGCGTGCCGCCGCCAGCTCGATCAGGCCGCGGCGGGTCCTGGGCGGCACCGGGCCGAGCGGCGCGCGCGTCCGGTCCGAGGCGATGATGCCGCCCTCGGCCAGCAGGATCTTCTGGGCGCGCAGGCCGCACTGGCGGTTCTCGAAATGGATGAGGGGCAGCAGGCCCTCCCAGGCGCTCACGGCGCCGGCCCGGTCGCCCGACAGGTAGCGGCCGACGATCTGGCCGAGTTCGGCGGGGACCATTGAGCTTGGCATGGTGCCCTTGGCCCCGGCGTCCAGGTCGGGGATCAAGGTGACCGATTCCTCTCCGTCGAAGGGGCCGGGCAGGGCCTCGCCGAGGGCGCTGACCAGCGAGTGCAGCTTGTCAGCGGCCTGCGGCACCTCGATCTTGGCGTACTGCACCTGGGGCACCTGCCGGACCAGCTCGATCAGCAGGCTGGCCGGCAGCGGCGTCGGCGACAAGGGCGCGTCCTGCACCATGACCGGGATCTGGATCGCGTCCGCGACCTGCTTGAAGTACTCGATCACCGCGGGCCCGGGAACGCTGAGCGTGGCCCCGAAGAAGGGCGGCATGAGCATCACCATCGCCGCGCCCATGTCCTGCGCGGCGCGGCTGCGCGCGGCGGCGACCCGGGCGCTGTAATGGCTGGTGGTGACGATCACGGGGAGCCGCCCCGCAACGCGCTCCAGGAGCGTGCGTGCGATCGTGTCGCGTTCGGCGTCGGTCAGCGAGAACTGCTCGGAGTAGTTGGCGAGCAGGCACAGACCGTCGACCCCGGCGTCTATCAGGTAGTCCACGACGCGCGCCGTGCCGTCCAGGTCGACGCTCTGGTCGTCGTGGAAAATCGTCGGCACAACCGGCACGACACCAGTCAGGCGAGTCGAAAAATCATTCACCATGAAAGAAAATTCCGGTATAGGTGCATAAAACTTACACGATCATGAACGGGCGCTGGACGCCGGCCATGCCGCGTTCCCCGAGGCCCTTGCCGGCCCGTTCCCCCGAGGCCCTTGCCGGCCCGTTCCCCGGAGGCCCTTGCCGGCTGGCGGGCCGGCCAGGGCCTCGCGCGTCAGCCGGTCTCCCGCAGGCGGCGGGCCGCCTGCGCGGCGGCGGACATCTTGCTGACCGCCAGGTACCGGGGGACCCGGCGCAGGCCGCAGTCGGTCGAGATCTCAAGGCGCTCGGGATCCCGGTACCGCAGGCAGGTCCGGACGCGCTCGATCACGTCCTCGGGCGTCTCGGAGTAGTGCGTCTTGATGTCGATGAGCCCGGCGGACAGGATGCGCTCGCGGTCCCACTCCCCCACCAGGTCGATCTCGGCCATCTCGCGGGCGGCGAACTCCAGGCTGAACCCGTGCACGTTCGCGTCGAGCAGCGCGGGGAACAGCCAGCGGTAGGTGCGCTTGGCGTACGGCAGGCGGCGGAACGAGCCGAAGCAGATGTGCACGACGAACGTGCAGCCGGTGATCCCGTCGACGACCTTGTTGATGAGGTCCGCCATGTTCTCCGCGGTCCGGTCCTCGGCGGCGTGCGAGGGGGTCAGCGGCTCCTCGATCTGGATGTAGTCGCAGCCGGCCGCCACCAGCTTGCGGATATCGGCGCGGATGGCGGGCACGAGCGCCTCGGCGCAGTCGCGGCGGCTGCGGTAGACCGGGCTGAAGTCCAGCTCGGTCGTGATGCCGTACGGGCCGGGCATCCCGACCTTGGGACGGCGGCCGGTGTGCGCCCGCAGGAACTCGTACTCGCTCGTGTAGTCCCAGATCGACTCGATGTCGTCCAGCGGCCGCTGCACCTCGTACACCGGGAGCATGTCCCAGCCGATCGCGCCGAGCTTGCGCGGGGGCGGGCGCATCTTGATGCCGGGCATCGAGCCGGTGAT
Organism: Trebonia sp.; assembly: GCA_035294225.1. Classification (GTDB taxonomy): domain Bacteria; phylum Actinomycetota; class Actinomycetes; order Streptosporangiales; family Streptosporangiaceae; genus Trebonia. Next base: position 52,491 of record DATGLH010000104.1, on the reverse strand, counting down.
GCCCTCGATCCAGCCCAGGCGGCGGTGCTCGCCGTCGGTGAGGATGTCCAGGCCGGCCGTTTCCTGGTCGTAGATGGCCAGGCGGCAGTAGTCGTCGAACAGCTCCCTGCGGTCGGCCGGGCCGAAGCGGCCCTCCTTCTCCGCGTCCGCGAGGATGTCCCACCAGCCCGGCCGCGCCCAGCCGCCGGTGGTGGTGACCGGCAGCGTGTCCGGGTACCGGTAGTCACTCATGCTGGCCTCCTTTTATCCGGAACGGACCCGGCCGGCCCCGGGCGGCCGCCGCCTCTTGCTGTTATCTCGATCAGGGCGGCGTGGATCAGCCCGTTGCTCGCCGCCACGTCCGCCCGGCCGTCCGCCGGGCGCGGGCTGCCGTCGAACGTGGTGAGCGTGCCGCCGGCCTCTTCGAGGATCAGCTGGCCCGCGGCGATGTCCCAGGCGTCCATGGCGTGCTCGGCATAGGCGTCGAGGCGGCCGGCCGCGATCGCGCACAGGGTCAGCGCGGGCGACCCGAGCGAGCGCACCCCGCCGGCCGCGTTCATCAGCCGCTCCACCAGGCAGGCGTATGCCCTGATCTCGGCTTCGTCGACGGTCTGCGCCTGGGCCGCGACCAGCGCCCGGTCGAGCCGGGTGACGCCGGAGACGTGCAGCCGCTCGCCGTTGCACGTCGCGCCGTGATGCCTCGCCGCCGCGAACATCTCGTCGCGGACCGGGTCGTATACCACGCCCGCCGTCGTGTCCCCGCCGGCGCGCAGGGCGATGGACACGCAGAAGAACGGCAGCCCGTGCGCGTAGTTGGCGGTGCCGTCGAGGGGGTCGACGTACCAGACGTGCCCGGCGTCCGGGTCGCCGGCGCTGCCCTCCTCGCCGTCGATCGCGTGCCCGGCCGGGAAGGCGCCCAGGATGACGTCCGTGATGGCCCGCTGGGAGCGCCGGTCGGCGGCCGTGACCAGGTTCGCCCTCGCGTCCTTGAAATCGACCCGCAGGTCGCCGCCGCGGGCGGCGGCCAGCTCCGCCGCGCCCGCCCGGGCCGCGGCGATCGCCACCTGGAGTTCGGCGGTCATCTGCCCGGGACCTTGAAGACGTTGCGGAGCGCGTACCGCACCGGGTCGAAGGCCGGCGCCGCCGGTTCCGCCTTCGCCGCCGGTTCCGCCTTCGCCGCCGGTTCCGCCGGTTCCGCCGCGGGCCACGTCGTCTCCGGTCGGTGCTGCACGATGAACACGCCGCCGGGGAACGGGGCGCCGCGGGCGATCGCCCACTCCACGTCCTGCGGGACCCCCTCGGCGGCCTCGAGCTCCGCCGCCTTCCGGCACAGGTAGCGGACCTCGTCGTCGCTGAGGCAGGGGGTTCGCGCCAGGCCGGCGGGCAGCGGCCGGAGCACGACCCGGCCGGCCTCGGGGTCGAAGACCGACCAGGCGTCCTTGGCGCCCGCGCGGCGCTCCAGGATCCGGCCGCTGGCGCGCTCGACCACCCAGTGGTCGGGTGTCACCTGCCCGGACACCACGCTCTCGCCGAACCCCCAGTTGGCCTCCACGACCATCCGGCCGCGGTCCCCGGTGACCGGGTCCAGCGTGAAGGTAACCCCGGCGGACCGCGCGTCGACCAGCTGCATGACGCCGACCGCGAGATCGTGGGCGTGCGGCGGCAGGCCGTTCCTGCGGCGGTACGCAACCGCCCCGGCGGTGTACCCGCTCGCCCAGCATTTGCGGATGTGATGCAGCACGTCCGCGGGTTCACCGATGCCGAGGTAGGTGCCGAACTGGCCGGCGAAGCTGGCGCGCGCCCCGTCCTCGGTGACCGCGCTGGACCGCACCGCGACCCGCAGGGACGCCCCGAGGCCGGTGCGCGCCCGCAGCCTGTCGTGCGCGGCGCCGACCGCGTCCGCCAGCCAGGCGGGAAGCGGCTGGGCCTCGACGAGCGCCCGCGCCCGTTCGGACCGGCGGGCGGCGGCGGCCGGATCGGGGGCAGGTTCCGCGAGCAGCCGCTCCAGCTCCGATCGCCGGCCCGCCGGCAGCCAGCCGTCCAGCGCGCGGGCCGTGACCGCGTACCCGTCGGGAACGCGCCAGCCGCCGGCGGCGAGCTGGCCGAGCCGGGCCATCTTCGGCCCGACGCGCGGCGCGTCCGCGGCGCGGATGTCGCCGAGGTCGATGACGTGCGCGTCCGCCGGGCTCACCCCTCGCTCGCGAAGACCTGCACCGTGCCTTGCCTGCCGTCTACCCGGACGCGGTCGCCGGTCTTGATGGCCTGCGTCGCCGTCGCCGTGCCGACGACGCAGGGGATGCCGTACTCGCGGCTGACGATCGCCGCGTGGGTCAGCGACCCGCCGGTGTCGCACACGCACGCCTTGATGATGCCGAACACCGGCGTCCACTCCGTCGTCGTGCCGCCGCAGACCAGGATCTCGCCGGGCTGCACCCTGCTGATCTCGGTCACCGACGTGATCACCCGGGCCACGCCCTCCGCGACGCCCTTGGCGGCCGGGAAGCCGCGCAGCTCCGCGGCCTGCCCGGTGCCCTTCAGCGTCCGCAGGAAGTGCCCGGACAGTCCGAAGACCTCGATCATGATCGGGTCGGGCACCGTGTCGGGGATCGTGCCGAGCATGGTGGGCAGCTCGGGGCCGCGGTGCCGCCACTCCTCGAAGTACGCCCGCCGGTCCGGGATCATCGCGGCCAGCTCCGGCCAGCCGGCGGCGTCCTCCATGACGGCGTACAGCTCGGGCTTGAACAGGAAGAAGATGTCCTCGGGCTGGCTCAGCCTGCCCTCGTCCGTCAGCCGGGCGCCCAGCTCGAGGCTGGCGCGGCGGACGGGGATCGCGGCGCGCCGGTCGATGAGGTAGTTGTGCTCCTCGTTCCACCAGGCGAAGTTGGCCGCCTGGTTGGATGCCAGCGCCTGGTCGAAGCGCTCCAGGTCGGACCCGCTGAGCGAGCGGCGCGCCGCGTCGATCTGCGCGTCCCGTTCGGCGATCGCCTGCTGGCGCGCGGCGTGGAAGTCAAAGCCGGCCGGCCTGGTCAGGAAGGACCCGATCGCGTACAGCGCCGGGGAGGGGTCCTCGATCCACGGCGGCGTGTCGATCCGGCAGGTCTCCTCGGTCCGCTGGCCGTAGGTGCGCAGGAACTCGCCGAACTCATGCCACCAGGTCCTGCCGCCCGGAAGGGCCTCGATCTTCGTCCGGACGGACGCGGGCGGCTCATGCAGCAGCGGGCCGGTGACCTGAAGCTCGCGGGCGCGGGCGGCCAGCCGCCACAGCTCCTCGTCGGTCTTGCTGTAGAACGTCTGCCGCCCGGACAGGAAGGCGGACACCAGCGAGCCCTCCAGGCCGATCTCTTCGGCCAGGCCGTAGAACGCCAGGTAGTTGGCGGTCAGGACGTACATCACCTCGAAGTGGATGAACCAGGCGCGGCGGTGGAAGGCGTACGCGTCCTTGACCGTGGCCCATAGCTGCCCGGGGTCCATGGCCGTCAGGTCGAGCGCGTCGAAATGGTCGTAGGCCGACTGGAGCTCGGCCGCCCGCATCCCCCAGTACCGGTCGAAGTCGGCCAGGATCGGGGTTACGTATTCGGCGAAGCGCGCGGCCCTGGCCTGGACCTGCCATTCGGTGTCCACGTCGATCGTGCCGATGTAGACGTGCGTGCCCGCCAGCCGGTTGACCGACCCCCTGGTCGGCGGGACGCCGACGATCTCCGCGCCGAGCTGGGCGCCCCAGGTCTGGGCGTCGTCGAGCAGCGCGATGCTGGCCGGCACCATGCCCTCGCTGAAGTGCAGCGAGTCGCGCAGCCAGTACCGGGAGTTGTCCGCTTTGCCGAACGGCCGGACCGGGCCGGCCACGAACGGCTGGCTGCCGAAAGCCTGCTTGTATCCGGGGTACAGTTCGTCCCTGACGTAATCGTCGACCGGGACGATCCGCGGGTGTTCGGTCGATGGCACGCCCAGCCTCACCTCAGCTCCGAAGCGCCGCCGGCGTGTCCTTCCCGGCCACCGCCGACGGGAGGATGTCGTTGCCCAAAGTCTCGCGCCGCGCCGGCCCGGGCACAACCGTCCCGCGGCGGGCAGGCTGGGAGCACAAGTAACCAGCCGGTCAATTGGGACGGCGCCACAATGACCGACTGGCGCCGGCGAGCGGATGATGGCTCCCGAACTGTGTGTTCCCCGGATGAGGATGGGTGTGCATGAAGACACGAGCAGCGGTGCTCAGGGAAGTCGGCAAGGACTTCGAGATCGCCGAACTCGACCTCGACGAGCCGAAGACCGGCGAGGTCCTGGTGCGGTTCGTCGCGTCGGGCCTGTGCCACTCCGACGACCACCTGCGCACCGGTGACATCCCGGTCAGGTACCCGATCGTCGGCGGGCACGAGGGCGCCGGCATCGTCGAGCAGGTGGGTCCCGGCGTCACCAGGCTGTCGGTCGGCGACCACGTGGTGGCCTCGTTCCTGCCGGTCTGCGGGCACTGCCGGTTCTGCGCCAGGGGCCAGACCAACCTCTGCGACCTGGGCATGTTCCTGGTGGACAACTGCCTGCCTGACGGCACGTTCCGGTTCCACGAGGGCGGCACCGACTTCGGCCAGATGTGCCTGCTCGGCACGTTCTCGCAGTACGCGGTGCTGTCCGAGGCGTCGGTGGTGAAGGTGGCCGACGACCTGCCGCTCGAGGTCGTGGCGCTGGTCGGCTGCGGGGTGCCCACCGGCTTCGGCACGGCGGTGAAGGCCGGCGAGGTCCGCCCCGGCGACACCACGATCATCTACGGCGTCGGCGGCGTGGGCATCAACGCGGTGCAGGGCGCCGCCTACGCCGGCTCGCGGTACGTCATCGCGGTGGACCCGGTGGAGTTCAAGCGGGAGGCGGCGACGCGGTTCGGCGCCACGCACACGGCCGCGACCGCGGACGAGGCGCAGCAGCTCGCGCTGTCGCTGACCGACGGGGTCGGCGCCGACCAGGCGCTGATCACGATGGGCGTGGTGACCGAGGAGGTCGTCTCGGCGGCGTTCGCGGCGGTCCGCAAGCGCGGCACCGTGGTGCTCACCGGGCTGGCCGGGCCGGCCAAGAAGACGGTGAACATCTCCGGCTTCGAGCTGACCCTGTTCGAGAAGCGGATCCAGGGCGCGCTGTTCGGCAGCTCCAACCCGTTCGACGACATCCCGCGGCTGCTCGACCTGTACCGGGCCGGCAAGATCAAGCTGGACGAGCTGATCACCACCAGGTACAAGCTCGAAGAGGTCAACCAGGGCTATGAGGACATGATGGCGGGCCGGAACATCCGCGGCGTCATCATCCACGAGCACTGACCGGCGGGCGCCGTCCGTCCCAGGGCGCGGCCTGCTCAAGCTGGCTGGCGACCCGGACGAGCACGTCCTCCCGCCCGTAGGCGGCGACGAGCTGCACGCCGACCGGCAGCCCGGCGGGCGTCCAGTGCAAGGGGAGGCTGATGGCCGGCTGGCCGGTCATGTTGAACTGCGCGGTGTAGGGGATGAAGCTGGCGATCCGCCTCCCCTCCTCCGCCGGCCCGGCGGCGGTGAACCAGCCCAGCTCGGGCGGGGGCGCGCCGACGGTCGGCGTCAGGAGCAGGTCGTGGTCCTCCCACCAGGCGGCCATGCGGCGCGCCCACATCCCGAACCACGCCCGGCTCTCCAGGTAGGCCACCGCCCCCAGCTCCCTGCCAGAGCGCCGGTAGGCGGCGTTGCGCGGTTCGATCTCGTCCTCGCCGATCGGGCGGCCGAGCAGCATCTCGAAAGCCTGGAACGCCTCTTCGGTGTCGGCGGCGATGATCACGTTGAAATGCGCGGGGAGCTCTTGGTCGAACATGGCCGCGGGCGCGGACTCCTCGACGTGGTGGCCGAGCGACTCCAGCAGCCGCGCCGCGCCGGCCACCGCGGCGCGGCACTGCGGGTCGTCGAGGTAGCCCGGCACGCCCGGCCGGTCCAGCACGCCGATCCGCAGCCGGCCGGGATCGGCGCCGACCTCCTGCGCCAGCGGGCGCGGCAGCGGCGGCGCGTAGTACGGCTCCCCGGGCATGGGCTTGCTGATCACGTCGAGCACGCCGGCCGCGTCACGGACGGTCCGCGTGACCGCCCCGTCGGTCACGCCGCCGGCCCATGCCTCGCCGACCAGCGGTCCCTGGCTCACCCGGCCGCGGGTCGGCTTGAGCCCGACCAGCCCGCACTCGCTCGCCGGGATGCGGATGGAGCCGCCGCCGTCGCTGGCGTGCGCGACCGCCACCATGCCGGCCGCCACCGCGGCGGCCGACCCCCCCGACGAGCCGCCGGCGGAATGGCCGGGATGCCACGGGTTGCGCGCCGGGGGGAAGCTGCGCGGCTCGGTGGTCACCGTGGTGCCCATCTCGGGCACGTTGGTGCGGCCGAGCACGACGAAGCCGGCCGCCCGGAACTGCTCGGCCAGGTAGGACGTCACCGGCCAGGCCAGCTCGCGCAGCGGCCCGACGCCGAACGCCGTGGGCTCGCCCGCGACCATGCAGCCCAGGTCCTTCAGCAGGATCGGCACGCCGCGGAACGGGCCGTCGGGCAGGTCGCCCTCCGCCTCCAGCCGCGCCGCGTCGAACCGGGTCCGGATCACGGCGTCCAGCCGCGGGTTGACCGCCTCGATCCGGGCGATGGCGGCCTGCGTCAGCTCCTTGGGACTCACCTCACCGCGGCGCACGAGCTCGGCCTGCGCGGTGGCGTCCAACCACGTCGTCTCAGCCACGCCGCCAACGCTACCCGCACCCCGGCCGGCGCGATACCGCCGGCGGGCAGGCGAACCCGCCGCCGGCCATGCTCGTGTAAGGTTTTTATCGCTATACCGTAAAAATCATTCCTGGTGAAATGTTTTCCGGTTTCCGCGGTGGTCGGCTGTCGTCGTTTTCCGGTTTCCGCGGTGCTCAGCTGTCGTAGTCGACGGTCAGGGCGTCGCTGGCGGGGACGGACTGGCAGGTGAGGACGTAGCCGGCGGCGAGTTCGGGCTCTTCGAGCGCGAAGTTGCGGCGCATGGTGACCTTGCCGTCGCGCAGCAGGGCGCGGCAGGTGCCGCAGACGCCGCCCTTGCACGCGAACGGCAGGTCCGCGCGGGCGCGCTGGACGCCGTCCAGGACCGGGATGCCCGGCGGGACGGTGACCGTGGTGGCGCGGCCGCCGAGGATCACCGTCACCGCGGCGCCGGGGCCCTCGGCCTGCTCGGGGTGGCGGGCCGGCGGGGGCGGCTCGTCCTCGACGTAGAACAGCTCGCGGCGGATGCGCCGGCGCGGGACGCCGAAGCCCGTCAGCACCTCGACGGCGCCCGTCACCATCCCGGACGGCCCGCACAGCCACCACCTGTCGACCGCCGGGACGGCGACGGCGGCCGGCAGCAGCGCGCGGAGCTTTGCCGGGTCGAGGCGGCCGCTGAGCAGGCCGGCCTCCCGCCTCTCCCGGGACAGCACGTGGATCAGCTGCATCCGGGCCGGGAAGGCGTCCTTGAGGTCGGCGACCTCGTCGGCGAACATCACCGTGGCGGCGCGGCGGTTGCCGTAGAGCAGGGTGACCTCGCAGCCCGCCCCGAGCAGCGCCCACGCGATCGACAGCACCGGCGTGATGCCCGAGCCCGCGGCGATCAGGACGTGCCGGCCGTCGAGCGTGTCCGGGGTGAACGTGCCCGACGGCGGCTGCACCGGTATGACGTCGCCCGGCCGCACGCCGCGGACGAGCCAGCCGGAGACCGCCCCGCCCGGAATCTCGCGCACGCCGATGCGCAGCGCCCGGCCCGGCGGCGCGCAGATCGAGTACGACCGGCGCTCGCCGCCGTGCCGGAGGGTGAGCGACTGCCCGGGCTTGAACGCGAACGCCTCGCGCAGCCCGGCCGGCACGTCGAAGGTCAGCGCGGCGGCGTCCTCGGTCAGCCGGTCGACCGCCGCCACGGCGAGCGGGTAGAACACCGCGGGCGGCACTCAGAACTCCTTGACGTGCTCGAACGGCTCCAGGCACGCCAGGCACCGGTACAGCGCCTTGCATGCGGTCCCGCTGAAGCGGGCGGTCTGGCGCGTATCGGCCGACCCGCAGCGCGGGCACCGCACGCGCAGCGGGACCGGCACCGGCCCGTCCCGCTCCGGCGCCGGCCCGCGCCGCTCCGGCGGCGCGATCCCGGCCGCGGCCAGCTTGCGGCGCCCCTCGGCGGTGATCTGGCCGGCCGACCAGGGCGGCGACAGCTCCGTCCGGACCGTTACCTCCCGGTAGCCGGCCGCGGCGAGCCGGCCGCGCAGGTCCGCGGCGATCTCGCCCAGCGCCGGGCAGCCGGAGTACGTCGGCGTGATCGTGACGGTGACCGCGCCGCCGTCCTCCCGCACGTCGCGGAGGATGCCGAGGTCCGCGATGGTCAGCATCGGAAGTTCCGGATCCGGAACGGACGCGGCTGTCTCCCAGGCGGTCACCATCTCGCCTCCGGGTGGGCACGCGCCACGCTCTGCAACTCGGCCAGGATGTAGCCCATCGCCTCGGTGTGCACGCCGTCCCGGCCGCTCTTCCCGGCCACCGTGGCGAGCGGGGGCGCCGCCGGGCGGGTGAGGGCGGCCGCGGCGAAGACCGTGTCCAGGAAGGCATCGGCTTCTCCGCCCAGGTCCAGCTCGGCCGCCAGCGGCCACAGGGTGTCCAGGGCCGCCTGCATCTTCGCGCGGGAGAACTCCGTGCCGTCGCCGAGGCGGATCACCCAGCCCGCGGCGTAGTCGCGGTGGTAGGCCAGCTCCATCGCGCTCTTCTCCGCGATCGCGGCCAGCACCGGGTCGGGCGCCTGGGCCAGGCCGCGCATCAGCGCCAGCCGCCAGGCCGAGAAGACCAGCAGCCGGCCCACCAGCTCGGCGAAGTCGGCGTCGGCCCGCTCGACGAGCCGGACGTTGCGGAACTCGCCCTCGTCGCGGAAGAAGGCGAGCCGGTCCTCGTCCCGCCCCCGCCCTTCCGCCTGGGCGGCGCGGGTCAGCAGCATCCGGGCCTGGCCGAGCAGGTCCAGCGCGATGTTGGCCAGGGCGGTCTCCTCCTCCAGCTCCGGCGCCCGGGTGATCCACTGCTGGAGCCGGTGGCTGTAGATGAGCGCGTCGTCGCCGAGGGCGAGGCACTGCCCGGCCAGGGCGGCCGCGTCGACGCCGGCCGGTATGGCGGTGCCGACGCCGGCGAGCGGGTCGGCGAAGCCGGTGCCGAACGCCCACCGGTGGTCCTCGTCGGCGGCGGCGAGCAGGTCGTAGGGGTTGTCGTCGTCCATCGCCAGGCTCACATGTGCGGCACGTCGCCGGGGATCTGGTAGAAGGTCGGGTGGCGGTAGACCTTGTCGCCGGACGGCGCGAAGAACGGGTCCTTCTCGTCCGGGCTGGACGCGGTGATCGCGGACGCCGGGACCACCCAGATGCTGACCGCCTCGTTGCGCCGGCAGTACAGGTCGCGGGCGTGCCGCAGCGCCATCTCCGGGTCGGCGGCGTGCAGCGATCCGACGTGCACGTGGTTCAGGCCGCGCTTGCCGCGCAGGAACACCTCGTACAGCGGCCACTGCCCGCGCGCCTCAGTCACGGCCGGCCCGCCGGAGTCAGCCGCGTACGTTCGGGATGCTGGCCTTGTCTTTTCGCCGCGTGCGCCACAGCCGCCTCCCGCACCCAGGCGCCTTCCTCGTGCGCGGCGCGCCGCCGCGCGATCCGGTCGGCGTTGCACGGGCCGCCCCCGCCGACGACCCTCCAGAACTCGTCCCAGTCGACCTCGCCGAAGTCGTAGTGGCCGCGCTCGGGGTTCCAGCGCAGCTTGCCGTCCGGCAGCGTGACGCCGAGCCTTTCCGCCTGCGGGACCGTCATGTCGACGAACCGCTGCCGCAGCTCGTCGTTGGTGTGCCGCTTGATGCCCCAGGCCATGGAGCGCTCGGTGTTCGGGGACTTGTCGTCGGGCGGGCCGAACATCATCAGCGACGGCCACCAGAACCGGTTCACCGAGTCCTGGACCATGTCCCGCTGCGCCCGCGTGCCGCGCATCATCGTCAGCAGCAGCTCATACCCCTGCCGCTGGTGGAACGACTCCTCCTTGCAGATGCGGACCATCGCCCGGGCGTACGGCCCGTACGACGACCGGCACAGCGGCACCTGGTTGCAGATCGCGGCGCCGTCCACCAGCCAGCCGATCACGCCGACGTCGGCGTAGCTGAGCGTCGGGTAGTTGAAGATGGACGAGTACTTCTGCCTGCCCTCGATGAGCATCCGGGTCAGCTCGGCCCGGTCCGCGCCGAGCGTCTCGGCGGCGGAGTACAGGTACATCCCGTGCCCGGCCTCGTCCTGCACCTTGGCCAGCAGGATCGCCTTGCGGCGCAGGCTGGGCGCCCGGGTGATCCAGTTGCCCTCCGGCTGCATCCCGATGATCTCCGAATGCGCGTGCTGCGCGATCTGCCGGATCATCGTCCTGCGGTACCCGTCGGGCATCCAGTCCCGGGGCTCGATCCGGCCCTGCCGGGCGATGGTGGCCTCGAAATGCTCGCTGAGTTGCCTCTCACTGAGCCCCATAAGACAATGATGACCGTCCGTTCGGTCAGTAATCAAGGCGGTGGCGCGGTGACGGAGCCGTTCGCGGAGTCCCTGGCGGGGCCCGCTACCCCTGAGGAACTGCGCGCCCTCCAGCTGGAGCGGCTGCGCGCGACGCTGCGGCACGTGTACGCGAACGTGCCGTTCTACCGGCGCGCCTTCGACGCGGCCGGGGTGCGGCCGGAGGACTGCGCGTCGCTCGCTGACCTGGCGAAGTTCCCGCTGACCAGCAAGGACGACCTGCGCGACAACTACCCGCTCGGCCTGGCCGCGGTCGGCCGCTCCGCGCTGGCCCGGGTGCACGCCTCCAGCGGCACCACCGGCAAGCCCACGGTCGTCGCCTACACGCGGCGCGACCTGGAGCTGTGGGCGCTGGTGATGGCCCGCTCCATCTGGACGGCCGGCGGCCGGCCCGGCGACACGGTGCACGTCGCCTACGGATACGGCCTGTTCACCGGAGGGCTCGGCGCGCACTACGGCGCGGAACGGCTCGGCTGCACCGTCATCCCCGCCTCCGGCGGGGCGACCGCGCGGCAGGTGCAGCTGATCAACGACCTGCGGCCGGAGATCATCATGGTCACCCCGACCTACATGCTGACCCTGCTGGACGAGTTCGAGCGGCAGGGGCTCGACCCCGCCAAGTCCAGCTTGCGGACCGGGATCTTCGGGGCCGAGCCGTGGACCGAGGCGATGCGGGCGGAGATCGAGGCGCGGGGAGGCCTGGACGCGGTCGACATCTACGGCCTGTCGGAGGTGATCGGCCCCGGGGTGGCGCAGGAGTCCTGCGCCACGAAGGACGGGCTGCACATCTGGGAGGATCATTTCTACCCGGAGATCGTCTCCCCGGACGGCACCGTGCTGCCCGACGGGGCGCGGGGCGAGCTGGTGCTCACCACCTTGACCAAGGAGGGGATGCCGGTCATCAGGTACCGTACCCGTGACCTGACGCGCCTGCTCCCCGGGACCGCGTGCGCGCCGTTCCGCCGGATGGAGAAGATCGCCGGGCGCAGCGACGACATGATCATCCTGCGCGGGGTCAACATCTTCCCGACCCAGATCGAGCAGATCGTGCTGGGCACGGCGGGGCTCGCGCCGCACTTCCAGCTGCTGCTGACCCGTTCCTCCGGGCGGGACGAGCTGACCGTGCTCGCCGAGGCCGCGCCGGACGCGGACGCGGCGGCGCGCCCGGCGGCGGCCGCCGCCGTGGTGCGGGCGGTGAAGGACAGCATCGGGGTGACCGTCGGCGCCCAGGTCCTCGAACCGGGGTCGCTGGAACGGTCGGCCGGCAAGCTCCGCCGCGTGATCGACAAGCGGTCGCCATGAGCCCCGCCCAGGGACGGAGCCGGGCCGGGGCGGGACCTGGGCCCGGACCAGGGCGGGGCGGGCGGCCCGGGCGGGGCGGGCGGCCCGGGCGGCCCGGGCACGACCTGGAGTCGATCCTGCGGACCGCGGTGCGGCTGTTCACCGAGCGCGGCTACGACGCGACGTCGATGGAGGACCTGTCCCGGGCGCTCGGCATCACGAAATCAGCGATCTACCACCACGTCTCCTCGAAGGAGGAGCTGCTGCGGCTCGCCACCGGGCGCGCCCTCGACGGGCTGTTCTCGGCCGCGGCCGCGGTGGAGGCGCTTCCCGGGCGCGCGATCGACCGGCTGGAGCGGCTCGTCAGGGACAGCGTCGCCGTGCTGGTCGCGGAGCTGCCGTTCGTCACGCTGCTGCTGCGGGTGCACGGGAACACCGCGGCCGAGCGCGAGGCCCTGGCCCGCCGGCGCGCGTTCGACCAGTTCACCGCCTCGCTGGTGAAGCAGGCCGTGGCGGACGGCGACCTGCGGCCGGACATCGACCCGGTGATGACGGCGAAACTGCTGTTCGGCATGGTCAGCTCGGCGGCTGAGTGGTACCGGCCGGAGCGCGGCGGCGGGAGCGGGCCGGGCGGCGGCGGGAGCGGGCCGGGCGGCGGCGCCCTGGCCGAGGCGATCTGCAAGCTGGCGTTCGAGGGCCTGCGGACGTGACGGTCAGGATGTTAGGGCTTGTCTGTTTCAGCTTCGGGCGTGCCGCGGGTTCAGCCTTGGGCGTGCCGCGGGCGGGGCGGCGCCACGCGGCCCGGCCGGATTGCGTGATTTATACCGTTGCGTACGGTTCCGTCGGTGCGGCGGCGCCGGGACGCCCGGGGCGGTGCCCCACCGCCCCGCTCTTTCTGGGTCTGTGCCCCACCGCCCCAGAAACGTCCCGGGTCCGTGCCCCACCGCCCCAGAAAAAGCCGGGCGCACCCGGCCGCATCGCGGCAGGCCGGCACCGGAAACCGCAACGCAATCGCCGGCGCGCCCTTACGGCTGCCCGGCTTCTCGGCCGGCGAGGATGCGGGCCGGGTTGCGGACCAGCATCGCATTGATGTCGTCCTCGCTGACGCCGTGGTCGCGCAGGTAGGGCAGCACGTCCTGGCTGATGTGCAGGTAGTGCCAGTGCTTGAGGTCGTCCAGCGAGCCGGGCGCGAACCAGTCGATATAGCAGCAGGTGTCGTGCGACAGCACCATGCGCCCGGCGAGTCCCCGGCGGCAGAGCTCGGCGACCAGGGCGGCCCTGACCTCGAAGGTGCCGAAGTGGTCGATGCCGAACCGGTCCATGCCGAGGGTGAGGCCGGCCTCGGCCATCGCCTCCAGGTAGTCCGGGTCGGCGGAGTCGCCGCTGTGGCCGAGGACGACGCGGTCCAGGTCCGCGCCCTCCTGCCTGAGCACCTCGAGGATGGCCGGGCCGTGCTGGCCGGCGGCGTAGGTGTGAATGGTGATCGGCGTCCCGGTCTGCCGGTGTGCCCGGGCGACCGAGCGCAGCACCTGCTCCACGCCCTCCGTAAGGCCCTTCTCGTCGACCGCGCACTTGAGCATGCCGGCCTTGACGCCGGTGCCGGCGATGCCTTCGGTGATGTCGCGGACGAAGAACTCGGTCATCGTCGACCGCGGCCGGCGGGAGAAGAACAGCGGCACCTCGTCGAACGTGTAGCAGCCGGTGGCGACCACGACGTTGAGTTCGGGGACTCGCTCCGCTATGCGCTTGATCCGCGGGATGTTCCGGCCCTGGCCGATCACGGTGACGTCGACGATCGTGCCGATGCCGTGCCGTGGCAGCTGGCTGAGCCTGCGCACCGCGTCCTCGACGCGGGCGTCCTCGTCGCCCCACTCCTGCGGGTAGTTCTGCTGGACGTCGGCGGTCAGCACGAAGACGTGCTCGTGCATGAGCGTGCGGCCGAGGGTGGCGGCGTCGACCGGACCGAGCACGGTCTGGACCTGCGGCATCGGATGGCTCCTCCCACGGTTTCCCACCGGAATCCTCCCGCGCGGGTGACGGCGGTGGTAGGGGGCATCAGGCCAGAACGCGGGCCGGCCCGATTGGCAGCCGGGCACAACCGCGGCGCGCTGGCGCCGGATGCGGGCATGCCGGCGCCGCGGCCCCGGACGGACGGCGGCTCACCGTCACGGTCTCCCCCGCCGGCGAGCGGGTGCGGCCGCCGGCACGAGTCCCGTTCCGGCCAGCCGGGCGGCACCCTCCGCCACCTGGCCCAGATCCGCGACGGGACACGGCCGTCCCGGCCCTTGTGCCCGGCATCGCCCGGAACCCCGGCCGCGGGCCCAGATCCGCGACGGGACAGACCTTCCGCGCAGGGGCTAGGCCAGGCCGGACAGCACGACCGTCCGGACCTGGGACAGGGCCTCCATGGCGTACCGCCCGCCGACCCGGCCGACGCCGCTGGCGCTGCCCCCGCCGCCGCCGAACGGCAGGTGGGTCTCCCAGTAGTTCGAGGACTCGTTGATGTTCACCCACGCCGCCCGGACGGCGTCGGCGTACCGCAGGCCGGTGCCCGCGTCCGCGGTGTAGATGGACGCCATCAGCCCGTAGGGCAGGTCATCGGTCAGCGTGATCGCGTCCTCCAGCGAGGCGATCGCGATGACCGGCGCGACCGGACCGAAGGTCTCCTCGCGGGCCACGACCGCGTCCCTGGGGACGTTGTCGAGCACGGTTGGCCGCCAGTACAAGGCCGTGGGCCGCCCGGGCTCCGGGCCGCCGCCGGCGATGAGGCCCGCGCCCCTCGCGAGCGCGTCGGCCACGTGGCGGGCGGTCTTGGCGGCGACGTCGGCGTTGTTCAGCGGTCCCATCGTGGTCTGCGGGTCGAACGGGTCGCCCAGCACGACCTCCTTGGCGACCGCGGCGGCCAGCGCTTCCACGAACGCATCGTGGACCCGCTCGTGGACCAGGACCCGTTCGGCGGCCGTGCAGCTTTGCCCGGAGCACAGGTAGGCCCCGACGAGCGTCCCGGCGACCGCCCGGTCCAGGTCGGCGTCGTCCATGACCACCAGTGGGCCGTTATTGCCCATCTCCAGCAGCTGGGTCTTGCCCGCAGCCCGCCGGGCCACCGACAGGCCGGTCTGGGTGGACCCGACGAACGCGACGGCGGCGACCCCCGGATGGCCGGCGATCTCGTCGCCGACGACCGGGCCTGGGCCGGGCAGGAAGGCGACCGCCCCCGGCGGCAGGCCCGCGTCGGCGATGGCGTCCGCGAGTACCGCGCTGCACACCGACGTACTCGGCGCGGGAACCCACACCACCGTGTTGCCCGCTGCCAGCGCCGGCGCGATGACCTGCGCCGGCATCGTGTACGGCCAGTTCCACGGGGTGATGACCGCCACCACGCCCAGCGGGCGGCGCTCGATGAAGACCCGGGCCCCGGGCAGCCGGCTGGGCGGGACCGCGCCGTCCAGGCGCAGCACGTCCTCGGCCGCGTCGCGCCAGTAGCCGATCAGGTCGTCGACTTCCGGGTAGGCCTCGGCGTGCAGCGGCTTGCCCTGGTCGAGGGTGAGCGCCCGGGCCAGCTCGTCCCGCCGCCGCTGGCAGGCATCGGCGACCCGGTGCAGGGCGCGCGCCCGCTCGAAGGCCGTGGCGCCCGCCCACCTGCCGAGCGCGCCGGCGGCGGCCTGGACCGCCGCACCCGCATCGGCGCGGTCGCCCTGGGCCACCTGACCGATCAGCTCACCGGTCACCGGGCTGGTGGCCGGCTCGTACCGGCCCGCACGCGGGGGCTGCCAGCGTCCGTTCACGAACAGGTCCACGGTGCGCGGCGGCTGCGGGGTCATCGGGGTGCCTTCCTGCGTCGCTGACGGTCCGACAGTGCTAACGGCAGAGCAGCCGGGCACGGCGCTGTGACGGGCCCCGGCCCGGTGCCGGCGTTGCCCGGGAGGGGCGCCAGCGTCCTCATGGCCAGGGTGAGCATATCGGTCGATGCCCGTCGCCGCGGGTCATCAGGGCCCGCGGCGTGCCCGGGAGCCGGCTGGCGTCCGGCCCTCGGGCCTGTCCGCGGCCGCCTGAGCCGCTCGGGTGCCGCCCGGCAGGCCGCGCGGGCCGGCGGGGCGGAGGCCGTGAATCAGCGCTTTCTCGCTACGACGCCGTGCACCGGGACTACGTCTTCGAAGTGCGGATCGCCGGGGGCAGGGCGCCATTCGGTGACCGGGACGAGACCGGGCGGGACCAGGTCGAGGCCCGTCACCAGGCTGGCCACCTCGGAGCGGGAGCGGAGCGTGACCGGCTGGCCGGACAGCTGGTTCCACTGCCGTGCCGCCGCCGGCATGGCCGGGTCCAGGTCGCTCGCCACGTGGTAGATCGCGACGTGGCTGCCGGACGGCACCGCCGCCGTCAGCGCCGACACGACCCCGGCCGCGGCCGCGGTGTCCTCGATACGGGCCAGCGTGTACAGGAGCATGATCGCGACCGGCCGGGCGAAGTCCAGCGTCGCCCGCGCGTCCGCCACGATCGCGGCCGGGTCGCGCACGTCCGCGTCGACGCAGTCGATGGCGCCGCCGGGGGCGGGCTTCATCAGCGCGCGGGCGTGCGCCAGCACCATCGGGTCGCTGTCCACGTAGACGATCCGGCACTCCGGGGCGACCGACTGCGCGACCTCGTGGGTGTTGCCCGCTACGACCAGGCTGGCGCCGATGTCGAGGAACTGCCGGATGCCGGCCTCGGCGGCCAGGTAGCGCACCACGCGCTGGCGGAAGGCGCGCGCCGCGGCCGCGATCGCGCCGACGGCGGGCGCCGCCGCGACCAGGGCCCGTGCGGTCCGGCGGTCCGCCTCGAAGTTGTTCGGCCCGCCGTACAGGTAGTCACCGACCCGGGCCAGGCTCGGCACGCTGGTATCGATGAGCGCCGCCTTCGCCCGGCGCGTGGCGTCCTGCCGCCAGTCAGCTCCCACCAGAACATCTCTCCCCCCGGTTACGGCTTGCGTGCCACCGCGCCATGCAGCGGCATCCCGTCGGGATACACCGGGTCACCGTCGGCCGGGCGCCATTTGTCCACGTCAACGATACCGGGTTCGACGAGTTCCAGGCCATCGAGCCAGCCGGCGACCTCCTCCCTGGTCCGCAGCCACATCGGTACCGGGGAGACCTGGTTCCATCGCCGCTGGGCCGCCAGCAGGCTCTCGTCCGCGGCCGGCTGCATGAGCGCGAGGTAGCTGCCCGGCGGCACCGCCTCCAGCAGCGTGTCCAGGATCGAGCCGACCTCGCGGGTGCCCTCGATGTAGTTCAGGATGCCGATCATCACGATCGCGACCGGCTGCCCGAGGTCGAGGGTATCCTGGGCCGCCGCGATGATCTTGCCGGGATCGCGGGCGTCCGCGTCGATATAGCTGGTGACGCCTTCCGGCGCCGAGCGCAGCAGCGCGCGGGCGTGCGCGAGCACCACCGGGTCGTTGTCCACGTAGACGGTCCGGCACTCCGGGGCGACCGACTGCGCGACCTCGTGCGTGTTGCCCGCGGTCGGTATGCCGGTGCCGATGTCCAGGAACTGCCGGATGCCGGCCTCGGCGGCCAGGTACCTGACCAGGCGGCGCAGGAAAGCCCGCGACGCGTGCCCGATGTCCGCCATCACCGGCGCGGCGTCCACCAGCTGCCGCGCGGCCTGGCGGTCGGCCTCGAAGTTATCCCGGCCGCCGACCAGGTAGTTCCATACTCTCGCCACATTGGGCACTGTGGTGTCGATACGGGCAAGCCTGACCGGGCGAGCCGCCGATCGCAGCCACTCGTCCGTCACCGCAGGCCAACCCCTTGCCGCTGAATCGCGTAGGCGTCATTCGCCGGCTCACATCCTAGCTGCTCCCAGCCCGGAAGGGGGACCCGGTCACTTTCGCCGCGATGCCCGTGCGGTCCAGGTACGGCGTGATGCCGCCGAGGTGGAACGGCCAGCCCGCGCCCAGGATCATGCACAGGTCGATGTCCTCCGGCGCGGCGACGACGCCCTCATCGAGCATGATCCGGATTTCCTGTGCCAGGCCCTCCAGCGACCGTGCCAGCACCTCCGGCCCGGTGGACGGGTGGTCCCCGCCGGCCAGCAGCGCCGCGGCGTCCGGGTCGAGGGTGAGGTCCGGCCGGTAGAGCGAGGTCTTGCCCGCCTCCACGAGCGCGCGCAGCTTCGGCGAGACGGTGAACCGGTCCGGGAACGCCGCGGCCAGGGTCTGCGCGACGTGCAGCGCGACCGCCGGGCCGACCAGCTGAAGGAGCAGGAACGGTGTCATGGGCAGGCCGAGGGGGTCGGCGGCGTGTTCGGCGACCTGCAGCGGGGTGCCCTCGTCCACCGCCCGGGTGATCTCGCCGAGGAACCGGGTGAGCAGCCGGTTCACCACGAACGCCGGCCGGTCGGCGACGATCACGCAGTTCTTCTTCAGCGCCCGCCCGACGGCGAGGGCGGTCGCGACGGTCGCGTCATCGGTCCGTGCCCCCCGGGAGACCTCGATCAGCGGCAGCACCGCGACGGGGTTGAAGAAGTGGAATCCCACCACCCGCGACGGGTGCGCGAGAGCGTCGGCCATCGCGGTGACCGACAGCGACGAGGTGTTCGTGGCGAGCACGGCCTCCGGCCGGACGACGGCTTCGGCTTCGGCGAGCACCTGCCGCTTGACGGCCAGCTCCTCGTAGACCGCCTCGATGACGAAATCCGCGTCCGCGAACCCGTCTTTCGACACCGAACCGGTGACCAGGGCCTTCTGCCGGTTCGCCGCGTCCGCCGACAGCCGCCCGCGCGCCAGCAGCTTGTCGATCTCCGCGTGCACGTACGCCACCCCGGAGTCCACCCGCGCCTGGTCCAGGTCGGTCATCACCACGGGGACCTGCATCCGCCGCGCGAACAGCAGCGCGATCTGCGCCGCCATCAGGCCCGCGCCGACGATGCCCACCTTGGTCACCGGCCGGGCCAGGGAGCGGTCCGGCGCCCCGGCGGGCCGCTTGGCCCGCTTGTTAACCAGGTCGAACGCGTACAGCCCGGCGCGCAGTTCGTCGCTGAGCAGCAGGTCCGCGAGGGCCTCGTCCTCGGCCGCGAACCCCTCGTCGCGGCTCCGCGTCCGAGCCGCGGCCACGAGCTCCAGCGCCCGGTACGGCGCGGGCGCCGCGCCGCGGGTCTTGCCGTCGGCGAAGAGCCGGGCGGCCGCCACCGCGGCGTCCCATTCCCGCTGCGGGGCCAGCGCGGGCCGCGGCACCGTCACGGCCCCGGACAGCACCCCGGCCGCCCAGCGCAGCGACTCCTCGAGGAAATCGGCCGGGGAGAACATCGCGTCCGCGATCCCGAGCGAGAACGCCTCGGGGCCGCGCAGCATCTTGTTCTGCGACAGCGGGTTCTCGATGATCACTTTCAGCGCCTGGGCAGGCCCGATCAGCCGCGGCAGCAGGTAGGTGCCGCCCCAGCCGGGCACCAGCCCGAGGAAGCACTCGGGCAGCGCGATCATCGCCGCGCCGGAGGAGACCGTCCGGTAGGTGCAGTGCAGCGCGACCTCGAGGCCGCCGCCGAGCGCCACGCCGTTGATGAACCCGAACGACGGCACGCCCAGCTCACCCAGCCGCCGGAACACCGCGTGCCCCAGCCGCCCGATTCCCAGCGCCCTCTCCCTGGTGCCGACGAGCGCCGCCCCGTCCAGGTCGGCGCCGGCGCCGAGGATGAACGGCTTGCCGGTCACGCCGACGGCGGCGATCTCACCGCGCCCGGCCCGCGGCGCGACCGCGTCGAGAGCCTCGTTCAGCGACAGCAGGCCGCGGACGCCGAACGTGTTCGGCTTGGTGTGGTCGTGCCCGTTGTCCAGCGTGATCAGCGCCATCGTGCCCGCGCCGGGGCCCAGGTCGACGTCACGCACGATGGCGCGGGTCACCACCTCGTCCGGGATCTGCCAGTCCGGGGGAACGACCTCCCCGAGCCCCCCGCCTGCCGGGCCCCGCCCGGCGGGCGGGGAACCCGGCCCTGTCCGCGAAGCGCCGCCTGCGTTCGGGATATCTGTCATTCAGAGCACCCTCTCCCAGAGCACCGTGCCGCCCATGCCCAGGCCCACGCACATCGTCGTCAGCCCGTAACGCGCCTCGGGGTGCTCGGCGAACTGCCGCGCTAGCTGGATCATCAGCCGGACACCGGAGGAGGCGAGCGGGTGCCCGACGGCGATCGCGCCGCCCCACGGGTTCACCCGCGGGTCGTCGTCGGCGATCTTGAAGTGGTCGAGGAACGCGAGCACCTGCACCGCGAACGCCTCGTTGATCTCGATAAGGCCGATGTCGTCCATGGTGAGGTCGTTGCGGGCGAGCAGTTTCTCGGTCGCGGGAATGGGGCCGATGCCCATCACCTCGGGCTCGACGCCCGCGAAGGAGAAGTCGACCAGGCGCATCTTCGCGGGCAGGCCCAGCTCGGCGGCGACCTCTTCGGCGGCGATGACGCAGCCGGTCGCGCCGTCGTTGATGCCGGAGGAGTTGCCGGCGGTCACCCGCCCGTGCGGACGGAACGGCGTCTTCAGGTTCTTCAGGACCTCCGCCGTCGTGTCCGGGCGCGGCGGCTCGTCCCTGGTGGCCAGGCCCCAGCCGAGTTCGGCGGTCCTGACGGCCACCGGCACCAGGTCGGGCTGGATCTTGCCGTCGGCGTAGGCCTGCGCGAGCTTGCGCTGGCTGGCCGCGGCGTAGGCGTCGGCGCGCTCCCTGGTGATCGCCGGGAACCGGTCGTGCAGGTTCTCCGCCGTCGCGCCCATGGACAGCGCGGAGGTGTCGACGATGCGCTCGGAGATGAACCGGGGGTTGGGGTCGACGCCCTCCCCCATCGGGTGGCGGCCCATGTGCTCGACGCCGCCAGCGATCGCGACGTCGGCGGCGCCGAGCGCGACCTCGCCGGCCACCGTGGTGACCGCGGTCATCGCGCCCGCGCACATCCGGTCGATCGCCAAGCCGGGCACGGTCGCCGGCAGGCCCGCGAGGATCGCGGCGCTGCGCCCGATCGTCAGCCCCTGGTCGCCGATCTGCGTGGTGGCGGCGATCGCGACCTCGCCGACGCGCTCCGGCGGCAGGTTCGGGTTCCGCCGCAGCAGTTCCCTGATCACCCGGACCACCATGTCGTCCGCCCTGGTCCCGGCGTAGATGCCTGCCGGGCCGGACTTGCCGAACGGCGTCCGGACGCCGTCGACGAAGACCACATCGCGTGCGCGCATCGGCTGCTCCTTCATCGGTCACGCCTGCCAGCCCTATGCTACTCGCCAGTAACCTTCAGGGCGACACCCCTCGCGGGGAAAACCGGGGAGCTTTCCGGCCGGCCCGGCCCGGGCCGGCCGGGGCCCGGCGGGACGTGACATATCTCGTCACGCCGGATGACTGATTTCACTTATTTTCTGCTTCGCACACCTTACGACCACTTTGGCGTCCGGAATGCCCGGAATGTCGGTACGAAAAGTGAGCGAAGTGACGTTGGGGCGCGGCGTGGCCGGCCGGCTAGGACGCCGGGACCGAGGTGCGCACGGACGACGGTTCGGAGGCGGGCACGTGGCCTGCCCCGCGGAGGCTGAGCGCGAGGCCGAGCAGGACCGCGAGCAGGAACAGGCCGCCGAGGATGTAGGCGTTGCCCCACAGCAGCTGGAAGCCGTGCCAGTGGTACTCGACGAACCACGGCTGGTCGCCGTACTTGCTGAACAGGATCGGGTTGGTGTTCTTCTGCGCCCAGAGGAAGCCGAGCGAGAACTTGCCGAGGTTACGCTCGTGCTCCCACAGCGCGTCCGGCCATGCCGCGTAGATGAAGATCATGATCGCGGCGAGCGCGGCGAGCCAGCGGGCGCGCCGCCTGCCGGCGCCGTCGCGCGCGGCCCGCCAGGCGCGGATCGCGTAGTGCCCGGTCACCGCGACGGCGGGCGCGACCCAGACCCAGTGGTGGTCCCAGCTGATCGGCGAGATGAGCAGCCCGGTCAGCGCGGTCGCCAGGAGGGCGGGCACCGGGTAGCCGGCCCGGTCGAGCAGGACGGCGGCCGCCATGCCGAGTACGAGCGCGACCGCGGAGACCGCGATCCACGGGGCCTGGCCCGCCGCGACGCTCCCGCTGAACCTGGTGACGATCGCGCGCAGCGACTGGTTCCCGGCCCAGCCGATGAAGCCGGTCCGGCTGCCGTCGGACATGATCAGCCCGTGCAGCCACCACTTGGACGAGTCGTTCGGCAAGATCACGAAACCGACGCCTATGGTCGCGAGGAAGCCGGCCACGGTCGCCGCCGCCTGGCGGAACTTCCGCGTGAGCAGCAGGTACGGGACGAAGATCAGCGGGGTGAGCTTGATCCCGGCGGCCACGCCGGTCGCCAGGCCCTTCCACCAGCGGACCCGCCCCTTGCTGTTATCAGGCTGGCACAGGTCCCACATGATCGCCGCCATCAAGATGAGGTTGACCTGGCCCAGGTAGATGGTCCGCACCACCGGCTGTAGCCAGAAGGTGACGGCGGCGGCGACCAGCGTCGCGCCGAGCCGCACCCGGCGGCTGGCGTAGCCGAGGCCGCCGAAGGTGAACCACAGGGCCGCCACCAGCGCCGCGATGTTCACCACGACCGAGGCCACCCACAGCGGCGTCCACGGGAGGAACGAGATCAGCGCGAACGCGACCGCGGCGAACGGCGTGTAGGTGAACTTCAGTGCCAGCGAGCTGTAGCCGCCCCAGTCGTACAGCGGATCGGCCGCGTGCGGGTCGAAGTACGGGCGGACGTGCCGGACGATCAGGCCGCCGTCCCGGTACACCGTCAGGTCCACCTCGTCGAGTGCCCCGTTCTTGCCGCTGATCACTGCGTAGACCACCCAGCTCGCGACGACGGCGAGGAAGGCGATGGCGCCGGCCGTGACGAGCCGGGTTCCTGGGGACTTGACGGCGACCTGATTCACACCGGTAACGATATCGGCTAGCGGGCGGGGCCACGGCGGGCACCACGGGTTGTCGGTCATACTTGGTTGCATGTCAACGCTGACCGAACCGAAGGCCGGCGCCGCCCCGTGAGCGTCGAGAGCCTGGTCTCCTCCGGTCCGCTGGTCCTGGCGATACCGGTCGCCGCCGCGGCGGGCGCCGTGACGTTCCTGTCGCCGTGCTGCCTGCCGCTCGTCCCCGGGTACCTGTCCTACATCACCGGGATGTCCGGCGCGGGAGCGGGCAGGACGGGCGCGGGCGCGGCCGCCGGGGACGCCGCCGCGGCGGGGGCGGGGACCGGGCTGCTGGCGGCGGCCGGGGCCGCGGGCGGCGACGGCGGCGCGGTCACCACCCGGACCCGGGCGGCGGCTGCCGGGACGGCCGCGCCCGCCAAGGGCCGGGCCGTGGCCGGGGCGGCGCTGTTCGTCTTCGGGTTCTCGCTCGTCTTCGCCTGCTACGGCCTTGCCATCGGAGGGCTCGGCCAGCTGTTCAGCGCGCACGATACGGCGCTCACCCGGGTCCTCGGCGGGATCACGATCCTGCTCGGGCTGATGTTCGCGGGCGCGTTCGACCGGTTCTCCTTCGCCGGCCGGGTCTTCCGCCCGTCCGCCCGGCCCCGGGCCGGGCTGGCCGGCGCGCCGCTGCTCGGCGCGATGTTCGGCATCGGCTGGTCGCCGTGCATCGGCCCGACGCTGACCGCCGTGCTCGCGCTTTCCGCGTCGTCGGGCACTGCCGCGCGCGGCGCGTTCCTCGCGTTCGTCTACGGGCTCGGCCTCGGCGTCCCGTTCCTGATCGTGGCGGCGGCCTTCCAGCGCGTGGTGAACGTGCTCGGCTTCTTCCGGCGCAACGCCCGGCTTGTCAGCCGGATCGGGGGGGCCATGCTGGTGATCGTTGGCGTCCTCGAGGTCACGGGGGCGTGGACGGCGGCGATCAACTGGCTGCGCGCCAACTGGTTCGGCGGCTACAACCTCCCGCTCTAGCGGCCGCGGGCGGCCGCCTTCGGCTTGGCCCCCCTCTTATGCCGCGGCTCGGCCTGGCTCGGCTCGGCCTGGCTGGCGGCCGCCAGGCGCGGCTGGCTTGCCGCCTCCACCAGGGCGGTCATCAGGCGCGGGTCGTCGCCTTCCTCGGGATGCCAGTGCACGCCGACGCCGAACCGGTGGCCCGTCACCTCCAGGGCCTCGATCACCTCGTCCGGCGCCCACCCGGCCACGACCAGGCCCTCGCCGGGGCGGTCCGGCGCCTGGTGGTGGGCGGCGGGCACCTGGACCCGGGTGCCGAGCAGCCGGCCGAGCAGGCTGTCGCCGGCCAGGTACACCTCGTGCGGCAGGTACCGCGCCCGGTCGCGCCGGTGCGCGGGCAGGTGCTGGGTCAGCGAGCCGCCGCGCGCCACCGTCAGCACGTGCAGGCCGCGTCCGACCGCGAGGAACGGCAGCCCGGCCTCGATCGCGGCACGCATCAGCACCAGTTCGAACCGGTCCCTGCGGTGCTCGGGCGGGTCCGTCTCCGCCAGCGGCTGCTGGTCATACAGTGCCGGGTCGACGTCCCTGCCCCCGGTGAAGACCAGGCCGTTCAGCCCGGCGACCAGAGAGCGCGCCGCGTCGGGCGGCACTGGCGGCAGCACCACGGGCACTCCCCCGGCCCGCTCCACGGCCCGGGTGTAGCTGACGGGCGAGACCACGGCCTCCCGGAGCCAGTCCCCCCAGCGGGCCGCGTCGAGTTCGCCGGTGACGCCGATGATCGGGCGGTCCCCCATCGGTCCTCCTCGCCAATCACGCTATATCTGTCCGGCAAAGCCGAATGTCCTTGTAGCGCTTTGCCCAGGGTGCGACACTGTGCGCTGTGACGCCGCAACCGTCCGACGGTTCCACGGGGCCCGGCCCGGCCGCATCGCCATTCTTCCTGAACGAACGCGTTTGCGAAGCGGCGATGACGTATTTCTATGGCCATCTCTTTGCCGCCGAACCCGAGATCAGCGCCATGTTCCCGGCGGCGATGGACGCTCAGCGACAGCGTCTGTACCGGGCGTTGCGCCGGATAGTCACGACCAGGGGCGACGGCGAACTCGACCGTTATCTCGCCGAACTCGGGCGCGCGCACCGCAAGTTCGGGGTGCGTCCGGAACACTACACCGCGTTCCGGACGTCGCTGCACGCGATGGTGGACAAGTTCGCGCCGTCCGGCTGGAGCGCCGACGCCAAGGACGAGTGGGAGGCCGCGATCGACCACGCGATCGAGGTCATGGTCACCGCGGCCGCCGAGGACGCGGCGCACGCCCCCGCGTGGTGGACCGCCGAGGTCACCAGCCATGAGCTGCGCACCCCGCAGGTCGCGGTGCTCACGGTCCAGCCGTCCGAGCCGTTCGGCTACCTGCCCGGCCAGCACCTGTGGGTGCAGACGCCGCGCTGGCCCCGGCTGTGGCGGCGCTACTCGATCGCCAACGCCCCCCGCGACGACGGGTCGCTGACGCTGCATGTCCGCGCGGTCGCCGGCGGCCTCGTCAGCAACACGCTGGTACACCACCTCGGGCCCGGTGACACGCTGCTCCTCGGCCCGCCCGGGGGGCGGATGACCGCCGACACGCAGGGCCGCCGGCCCGTGCTCTGCCTGGCCGGCGGGACCGGGCTCGCCCCGCTGAAGGCGATCACCGAGGCGATCGTCCGCTCGGCGGGGCCCGGCGG
This sequence comes from Trebonia sp., assembly GCA_035294225.1. GTDB lineage: Bacteria > Actinomycetota > Actinomycetes > Streptosporangiales > Streptosporangiaceae > Trebonia. Next base: position 27,111 of record DATGLH010000104.1, on the reverse strand, counting down.
GCAGGGACGGGAAATCGTGCTCTACCACGGCGCGCGCACCCAGTCCGAACTCTATGACCTAGGCGCGCTGCGCCGGATGGAACTGGACTACCCCTCGCTGGACGTCATCGCGGTGACATCGGACGAGATGGCCGAGGGCGCGGAGCACGGCACGATCTCCAGCCTCGCGGCGCGGGCCGACTGGGTGGGCAGGGACGTCTACATCAGCGGCCCGGACGCCATGATCGCCAGGACCGCCGAGGCGCTGCGGATGTCCGGGGCGCGCCCGGAACTCCTCCGCTACGACCTGCCGGGGGAAAACCCGTAACGCGCGCGGGCGCCGGCAGCCCGCCCGGGATCACCGGAGCTTCTAAACCTTGCGCCAGCCGGGCACCCACGCGCCGTCAGTCACCTGGTAATCGCCGAACAGCGCGGGCGCCTCGGCCCGCATGATCTCGCCGATCTTGCCGAACACGAGGCGGATCTCCTCCTCGGCCCCCGGGTCGGTGCGCGCCTCGATCGTGTGCCGCAGCGCCCTGATGTTCGCAGTCCAGACAAGGCCGGTGGCAACGCCGTCCGGCGCGAAACGGCGCATGAACGAGGTCTTGTGCTTCTTCTCGTGCATCGGCACGCCGTCGTCATCCAGCCGGAAATGATCTGCCATCCATTGCTGGAAGGCTTCCATTTCGGCGAGCAGCGCCGTGGCGCGTTTCATGAGCTCGGGGTCTTCCCGCGCCCACCCGGGGAACCAGAAAGGCAATTCGCCGAGCCGGACGAACCGCAGCGACTCCTGCGAGATAGCCGTTCCCGGGCGGTGCCTGATGATCTCATGGGTGAATACCCTGCTCACGTTGTGCAATACGAACGTGAAGCTGACGTGCTCAAGTACCGACCCGTGGCCGCTGCGCAGGATGTTCTCCAGGTACTTGACCTGGTCGTCGCGGACACGGCGGACGTTTGGGTTCAGGCCCGGCTCCCAGGAGCGGTAGCACATCTTGCCGGCGAACTCGGCGAGGTTCTGCGCGTCGTTGTCCAGCTGGTCGCGGTCCAGCCGCTCCAGCCAGCGCTCCCCGCCGACCTCGCGCAGGTAGGCGGCGAGTGCGTCGTAGTCGACCTCGGGCCGCGCGACCAGGAACACCTCGGGCTCAACGTTCCGCATACCCGGCACCCTACCTCGGGAGCTGCTTCCCCGCCCGTCACCCGGACGGCGGCGGACGGCCCGGCTCTTAATTCGGTTAGGCGCGGCGGACGCAGCCGCTACAGTGTTCCACATGACGCGGGGCATGCCCGACGCGGCGGCCTTCGCGCGGACGTGGGCCGACGAGTGGAACTCCCACGACCTTGGGTCGATCCTGGCCCATTACGCGCCGGACGTGGCGTTCCGGTCTCCGCTCGCGGCGCGGGTCCTGCCGGGGTCGGACGGGACCGTCCGCGGCCTGGCCGGACTGCGGGAGTACTGGTCGGCCGGGCTCGCAGCCCATCCGGACCTGCGTTTTGAGGTGCTCGGCGTCTTCGAGGGCACCGACACACTGGTCATCTTGTTCCGCAACGAGGCGGGTGAGCTGCGGGCCGAGGCGCTGACCTTCCGCGACGGCCTGATCGTCGAGGGCCGGGGGATGTTCCCCGCCGGGCAGGGCATACCGGACCAGCGTGAGCGTGCGGCATGCCGCCGGATGTCTCCTGTGGCGGCAGGCGTCGTTGCGGCAGGCGTTAGGCGGGGATGGCGGGCTTCCCGTCGCCGGGAGACCTCGTGCCTCGATCACGGTCCCCAGGTGCCACGGAAGCCGCTTCCGTCACGGCCGCACTCCCCCGGGATCGGACGGTGCGGCCGTAGCCGGCCGCACGAACCGGAAAATGCTTCACCATGTAAGAAAAAACCGGAATAGGTGCAAAAAATTTACCGGATCATGGACGGCGGTCCTCAACTCTCAAGGCAATATTCCGGCAATTAGTGTAAATCGGGCATCCGAAGCCGCCCAGGCCCCGGATGCCGGCCCGGCCGACCCGGCCGGGTCCCGTTTCAGGGCCGGCCGGGTCCCGTTTCGGGCCCGGCCAACCCGGCCGGGTCCCGTTTCGGGGCCGGCCGGCGCCGGTTCAGGGGTGCCGGACATCCAGGCGTAAGGCCGAGGACGGGACCTGAGTTGACCGGTACCGCCGGGTCAGAGCTCGCGCAGGATCTGGCGGAGCATGGCCTCGGTGTCGGCTGGCGGGAGCGCCTCGGTGGCCAGCCGGTTCATGACGTTCCAGTAGTACAGCCGTTCGGCGGGCTTGCTCAGGTACGCGGCCGTGGTGTGCTGTTCGAGGTAGACCATGTCGGGCAGCTCGGCCGCGGGGAAGCGCAGCATGGTGACCGGGCCGTCGGCGACGGCGCGGCTGCCGGCGCGCAGCGGCGCGATCTGGACGTTGACGTGGCTGAGCCGGGTCATCTCGATGAGGTGCTCCAGCTGGGCGCGCGCCACGGCGGCGCCGCCGATCGGGCGGCGCAGCGCCGCTTCGTCGATCACGGCCCACAGCCGCAGCGGATTCGGCCGGTGCAGGACCCGCTGCCGGCGGATCCGCACGCTGACCTGCTGGGCGACATCAAGCGCCGGGTTATCGCCGGCGCCGATCTCCAGCACGGCGCGGGCATAGCCAGGCGTTTGCAGCAGGCCGGGGACGAACTGCACCTCATAGCTGCGGATGATCTCCGCGGCCTGCTCAAGCCCGAGATACGGGGCGAACCAGGCGGGCACCGCGTCGCCGTAGGCCTGCCACCAGCCGGGCGCGTTGGCTTCCCTGGCCATGGTCAGCAGCGTCCCGCGCTCATCCTCGCCCGCCCGGTACAGGCCGAGCAGGTCGCTGACGTCCCGCAGCTTGAAACTGATCCGGCCCAGTTCCAGCCGGCTCATCTTCGACTCCGACCCGCGGATCGCCCGCGCGGCGTCCTCCCGGCTGACTCCGGCGGCCTCGCGCAGCTTGCGCAGCCGCGCCCCCAGCAGCATCCGCATCGCGGTCGGCCCCGCCTCGTAGCCGGCGGCCGGCTCGGCCCGCCCGTCCCCGGTGTCAGGCGGGCCCGCAATGTCTCCCGCCCCGTGACGGCAGCCCTGTGGCGGCATCACGCCTTTCTCCCGACCCCGCCCAGGTTGTTGCTCAGGTTCCTGGGCGGCCCGAACGGGCTGTGGTCGGGGCGCCACTGCTGGATCGGCACCACGCCGGGCTCGACCAGCTCCAGGCCGTCGAAATACCGCGCGATCTGATCGGGCCTGCGCACCCGGTAGGGGGCGGCGCCGCTCTCGTTGTACGCGCGCAGCGCCTCGTTCAGCGCCGGGTCCGCGTCCGATGAGTCGTAGACCGCCAGGTACCCGCCAGACGGCAGGGCGGCCTTCAGGGTCCCCACGATCGACTGGGCGACACGGTCATCGTCTTCGTCCGGGTTGCCGATGTGCGCCATGACGCCCATCAGCAAGATCGCGACCGGGCGGCTGAAATCCAGCTTCTTCCCGGCGGCGCGCAGCAGCGCCTCCGGGTCGCTCAGGTCGGCGTCGATGTAATCGGTGCTGCCCGCGGCGTTGCCGGTCAGCAGCGCCCGGGCATGCGCCAGCACCAGCGGGTCGTTGTCCACGTAGACGACCTTCGCGTCCGGCGCCACCCGCTGGGCGACCTCGTGGGTGTTGTCCTGGGTGGGCAGCCCGGTGCCGATGTCGAGGAACTGCCGGATGCCCGCCTCCCCCGCCAGGTAGCGGACCACCCGGGCGATGAAATAGCGCGACGCGCGGGCCCCGTCGAAGATGCCCGGGTAAATCCGCGCGAACTGGTCGCCGGCCTCCTTGTCGACCGGGTAGTAATCCTTGCCGCCCAGCCAGTAATTCCAGATCCGGGCCGATACGGGAACCGTGGTGTCGATCTTCGCCGACGGCGAAGGCGGAACGTCAAAATCCATGGCGGTTCATCTCCAGGCGGACGCGGGCCCAATCCGGCACTCACAACATAAATCATCCGCCCGCGCCGCGCACCCGCCGCTGCCGCCGTGCCGCGCGCCCGGGAACGCAACCGGGTCCGCGGGACCGCCCGGGCACGGCGCGCGGGCGCCCCGCGCGCCGCATCGCGGGGCACCCGCGCCGTCCCGGCGTTAGGCTTGCAGCCTGGCCAGCTCCTCCTGGACGAGGCGCTCGTGCTCGGCGGCGTCCTCGCGGGCGCGCCGCGGGCTCCACCGGCCGGCCATCAGCAGGATCAGCGGGATGAACACGACCTCGCCGCCGACGCAGACCCACCACCAGTCCTTCCACTGGCCGGGCGCCGCGGCCGCGGCGCTGACGACCTGCGTGCCGTGCGCGTTGAGGAACGCCAGGTCCGCCTTCGGCACCGTGGCCAGCTGGGCGAGCCGCCCGGCCGCCGCGGCCGGGCTGATGCCGAACGCCTGCGCGACCTCGCCGGCCGCCTTGGCGGCCGCGGCGGTGTTCCCGGGGTTGGCCTGCAACGCGCCCAGCGTGGCGGGGTCGATCGCCTTCAGCGTGGCCAGTTCCGGCGCGTACCTGACGGACAGGGTCTGGACCGACGAGCCGTAGGTGACCAGCGGGGTCATCGAGCTGACCACGGACGGCAGGATGAGGATCGATATCGCGATCACCGCGCGGATGATCCAGCCCCAGACGGCCAGGCCGGTCGCGGTCAGCGCCGGGTTGTGCTTCTCGACGGTCTCGGTGAAGCTGGCCATCCACGGCGCGTACGCGATCGCGAGGCACACCGCCAGGATGCTGATCACGACCGCGAACGTGGCGTAGGCGGTGCCCTTGCCGAGGTTGAGGAAGATGATCGTCATGACGATCGTGCCGACCGCGCCGGCCACCATGAACGGCTTGCGGACGCCCACCCGGTCGGAGATGATCCCGATGATGATCAGCGCCGCCGCGTCGAACGCCCAGAACCAGTTGCCGATGCTGTTGGCGGTCGACAGCGAGAAGCCGTGCAGCGTGGTGAAGTACACGGTGAAGAAGCCGACCGCGGTGTAGTAGATCAGCAAGAACACCGAGATCGCGAACGCCGAGCCGACGATGTCCAGGCGCAGCATCTGCCGCCACGGGCGGTGCGTCAGCGTCTCGACGTCGAGGCCGCGGGCGCGGGCCTCGATCAGCGCGCGGTCGTGCATGGACACCATGAGCTGGTCGCGCAGCTGGGGCGACAGCTCGCGCAGCCCCGCCACCGCGAGCGCGGCGACGACGAGCACGACGATGCCGCAGATGATGAACTGGTCCTGCCAGGCGGTCAGGTGGCTGAGCGTGTTGCTGGACACGACCGCGACCACCAGGCTGCCGAGGACCGGCCCGAGGGTCCAGAACCCCATCGCGGAGGCCCGGCCGAGCTGCGGCGAGAAGTCCCGCACGAGCGCGGGGGTGGCGACGAGGATGACGCCCTCGACGACCCCGACGATGGCGAACAGGAGGCCGTAGGTGAAGGAGTTGGGCGCGTTCGGCACGCCGAAGAGGACCAGCAGGCCGACGATGACGAGCCCGTAGGCCACCAGGTTGGCGCGGCCCCACCGGTCGGCCAGGCCCGCCGCGAGCGAGCCGAAGGCGCCGACCGCGTTGGCGACCACGATGATGTACACATAGTAGTTAAACGTCATCCCGTAGTGCGCGATGATCGACGGGGATACCGCACCGGGAATGTAATTCGCGTAGTAAAGGGCGATCGTGGCGATCACGACGATGGCCAGGTAGGTCATCCGCGGTCGCGTGTCCGGGTAGTGATCGAGCTGCCGCCGCCAGAAGCCGTTGGCCCTAGCCGCGGGGGCGGCGCCGTGCGCGGTTGCTGTCATCGCGACCCCTTTCCGCGCCACGTCGGCTCCGACGTGCGCACGGACTAAAGTACGGCTACGTACTTTAGGAATTTTCCCGTTACTCTAAACGCATGTCCGACGCCGTGCAAGGGGGCACGCTCGCCCATACCCACGAGGGCAAGCCGGGGCTGCCCCGGGGGCGGAACAGCCTGCCGGCGCCGGATGTGCGGGCCTTCCAGCTGGAGCGGCTGCGCCGGGCGGTGATCGCCGCCGTCGCCGAATCCGGGTACCCGGCCGTCACGGTCGCCGACATCGTGCGCCGTGCCCGGGTGTCCCGCGCGGCGTTCTACGCGCACTTCGCCGGCAAGGAGGACTGTTTCCTGGCCGCGACCCGTGAGGGCGGCAGGCTCCTGATCGGCCGGGTCGTCGCCGCCACCCGCGGCCTGCCCGCGGGCACCCCGGACGAGGATGTGCTGCGGGCCGGGTTCCGCGCGTTCCTGGGCTTCCTCGCCGGCGAGCCCGCCTTCGCCCGCGTCTTCTACGTGGACATGCCTGCCGCCGGGCCGCGCGCGGTCGAGCGGCTGGAGGCGGCCGGGGGCCGGTTCGCCGAGATGACCGCGAGGTGGCACCGCCGGGCGCGCCGCCGGCACGCCGCCTGGCCGTCCGTCCCGGGCGAGGCGTACCTGGCGCTCGCCGGGGCGACCGAGGCGCTGGTGCGCTCCCGGGTGCGCGGCGGCCGGACGGACGCGCTGCCGGAGCTGGAGGACACGCTGGTATCGCTCCACCTGGCCGTGCTGGCGGCCCGCCCCTGGCCGGCGGCGGGCTGGCCGCCGGCTCACTAGCCGCCGGCGGCCAGGGGCGGGCGGGCTAGGCCCGCGCGGCCGCGCGGGCCCGGCACAGCGCGAGGACGTTGGCGATCACCCGGTGGCCGGAGCGGCCGGCGGCGGTGAGGATCGACTCGGGGTGGAACTGGACCGCCCAGCGGCCGGCCGCGTCGTCCTCGATCGCCATCACCGCGCCGTCCGGGGTCGTCGCGGTCACGGCGAACCCGCCTTTCACGGCGGTTTCGACGGCGTACAGCGAGTGGTAGCGCGCCGCGGTGAACTCCGGCGGCAGCCCCGCCAGCAGCGACGTCCCGCCGCGCACCAGGACCTGGCCGGGCTTGCCGTGCTGCGGCTCGGGCAGCAGCGACAGCTCGCCGCCGGCGTGCTCCACCATCGCCTGCAACCCCAGGCACACCCCGAACGCCGGCAGCTTCCTGGCGTCAAGCTCGGACAGCAGCTCATCGCAGTGGAAGTCCGACGGGCGGCCGGGTCCCGGCGACAGCACCACGAGGTCCGGCGCGAGCTCGTCGAGCATGCAGGCGCCGAACCCGGCGCGCAGCGTCGTCACCTCGGCGCCGTGCTGGCGGAAGTAGTCGGCCAGCGTGTGCACGAACGAGTCCTGGTGGTCGACGAGCAGCACCCGGGACGGCCGGCCCGCGGCGGCGGGCGCGGCGGGCGCGGCGGCAGGCTCCGCCTTCCGTTCCGCTTCCTGGAGGGTTTCGATCAGCGCACGCGCCTTGATGTGAGTCTCGCGTTCCTCGGACTCGGGGTCGGAGTCGAACAGCAGGGTCGCCCCCGCCCGGACCGCGGCGACGCCGCCGGTGATGTGCGCCGTCCGCAGGGTCAGCCCGGTGTTCATCGAGCCGTCGAAGCCGATCTTGCCCACGGCGCCGCCGTACCAGCGGCGCGGGGTGTCCTCGTTGTCCTCGATGAACTGCATCGCCCAGGCCTTCGGCGCGCCGGTGACGGTGACCGCCCACATGTGCGTGAGGAACGCGTCGAGGGCGTCGAACCCCGGCCGCAGCCGCCCCTCGATGTGGTCCACGGTGTGGATGAGGCGGCTGTACATCTCGATCTGCCGCCGCCCGATCACCTGCACGCTGCCCGGCACGCAGACCCGGCTCTTGTCGTTGCGGTCGACGTCGGTGCACATGGTCAGCTCGGACTCCTCCTTCGCCGACCGCAGCAGCGTGACGATGTTCGCCGCGTCCTCCAGCGGGTCGGCGCCGCGCGCGATCGTGCCGGAGATCGGGCAGGTCTCCACCCGGTCCCCGGTCACCCGCACGTACATTTCCGGCGAGGCGCCCACGAGGTGCTCCCCGTCCCCGAGGTTGAACAGGAACTCATACGGCGCGGGGTTCCGCTCCCGCAGCCGCTCGTAGAACCCGGCCGGGGACGCGCACCGCCCGTAGAACACATGGCTCGGCACGACCTCGAACAGGTCACCGCGCCGGAAGCGCTCCTTCGCCCGCTCGACGATCGCCGCGTACCGCCCGGGAGCGGGCGCGGGGGGGACATCCGGAACGGCCGCGGCCGGCTGTGCGGTGTCCGCCGTCTCCCTCGGGCGGCCCGCCGTCGAGGCGTCCCCTGCCTCGAACTCGTAGGAGTACCTGACGGCCTCCTCGCGGCGGCGGTCCACCGCCCAGATCTGGTCCGGCAGGTGCAGCACCAGGTCCCGCTGCGCGGGCGGCCGGTCCATGCGCAGCCGCACCGGCTCGAACTGGAACGCCAGGTCGTAGCCGAACGCCCCGTACAGTCCCAGGTGCGGGTCCTCGCAGCCGAACGCGGCGGCGATCTCCCGCAGCGCCGTGAACACCGTCGGCCGGCGGCTGCGCTGCTCCTCGGTGAAGGTCCCCTCCCCCTCGGGGATGGCCACGGTCACCTCGGCAGCCCGCTGCTTCTTGCTGTTATCAGCCCGCCGCGACACGGGCCGGGTGGGGTCGGCGGGCTGCTCGTGCCCCACCCGGCGCAGCGCGTCCGCGATGACCGGGAGGATGACGAGGCCGCGGTCGTTCAGCGCGCGGGCCGTGACGTACCGGCCGCGGGTGGTGATCTCCACCGGGGGGTTCACGTAGGCCAGGTGCCAGCGGCTATAGCGGCCGGGGTATTCCATGCCCGAGCTCAGGACGCCGCCGCGGCGGCGGTCGACGAGCCCGGCGATGCGCCCGAGTTCCGCCGGGTCGAACGGCTCGGCGGTGCGGGTGACGGTAACGCCGCCGCCGGTTGTCAGCTTCGTGGTATCCACCTGTGGGGCCTCTTCTTCAATCCGGGCCCGGTGACCGGCGGGTGATATGAAAAGGCGACCGCCGTTCCCGGGCGGTCGCGTCGACTAGGGGCGCCGCCTACGGGCGGCGCCACCACTGAAGGTCAGGGAGAACTCGCATCAAGGGGCAGCGTACCACTACCGGGGGCACGCGTCCTTGGTATCCGGCATCTGCCACGCGGCGGACGCGCTCGTGATGAGCTCGGCGGCGGTACGCAGGCGCCCCGCCTCCTGGTCCGTGACCGGGCGGCCGGCCAGGAACGCGCTGACCATCGGCAGGACGCTGGCGTCGCCGAGCAGGCCGCCGTGGAACGCCGGAACGACGACCACGTCCGGCGGCAGGCCGCAGACCGGCAGGGTGACCGCGTCGGCGAGCGGGATGACGGCAAGCCCGCGGATCGGCTTCCGGTACGGGCGCACGACGGCGCCGAAGTACCTGGCGCCGTACTCGCCGACCGAGTTGATCAGATGCTGCGCGCCGCCGGGGCCGTACGGGGACATGCCGCCGACCAGGTGGTTCAGCTCGTCCAGGGCGTACTCCGGCACCGAGGGATCCCCGGGGCCGGACCGGTAGCCCAGCCGCCCCGGCTCGATGATCGGGCTGAGCAGCACGACCGAGCCGACCGGCAGCCCGGGGTGGCGGTCGAGCATCGCGTAGACGCCGAGCGTGCCCTCGCTTTCCGCGACCACGTCAACCGGCCGGCGCGTCAGCTGGTGCAGCTTCATGAGCTGGGCAGCCATCCGGTCGCCGAGCTCCGGCAGGGGCAGGTCGTCCGCGGCCGGCCCCTGCGGAACCGGCTTGCCCTTCGCGTCGAGCCCGACGTAGGAGAACTGGCGCACCCGCGCGCCGGGCATCGCGGCGCGCAGCCCGTCGGCGGCGTCGCAGCAGGAGGAACCCCAGCCGGCGACGACGAGCACCGCGGCGCCGGCCGCGCCGGCGGTTACCGTGCCGGCCCGGCCGGGCCCGGTTCCGCCGGCCACGTTCGCGGCCGCCGACGGGCTGGCGGCCGTGCCCAGCGGAACGTGGATCGTCCCGGTGAACATCAGCCGGGCCACGCCCACGACCAGGCCGAGCACCATCAGCGCGGCCAGCGGCGCGAACGGCAGCCAGGACAGCAGCCTGGCGGGCACCGACTCGCGCGGGCGCGGGCGCAGCCGGGAGGCGGCCCCGGCGAGCCCGTACCAGGCGCGCGCGTTGGCGAGGCCGGTGAGGGCCGCGACGGCGAGCGCGGCCGCGGTGCCCACGTGGGCGATGACCGCCGCGCCCGCCGACAGCGCGGCGAGGCTGGCCAGCAGCCAGAGCACCGAGCGCGGCGGCGGCAGCCGGCGCCACCAGGCGGCGGCGACCCCGCCGTGGCTGAGCACGGCGGCGATGCCGGCCATGATCGGCAGCGCGGCGAGGAACGGCCAGGAGAACGGCAGCACCGCCACGCCGAACGCCAGCGTGACGGCGGGCGACAGCAGCAGCCACGCCAGCGCGGTCAGCGCCAGGCAGGACGCGAACGCACGCCCCGGCCGCGGCGGCCGCAGCCGGCTCGGCCAGGCGAGCCGCAGCAGCACGGTGTCCGCCGCCGCCCTGGCAAGGAGCACGGCGATGAAGACCCCGGCGAACGCGAGCCAGGACTGGCTGTCCGCGAACAGCCACCGCAGGTCGTGGTAGGCGGCGAGCACGGGGAGCGCGGTGACCTGCGGCGCCACCGGCCGGGCCGCCGGCGCCACGAGCGTAAGGAAGCCAGCCTCGGCCACGGCGCCGCCCGCCGCCGCGAGGATGAGGCCCCTGTGCCGAAGGAACCCCTCGGCAGGAAGTTCCGCGCGCATGGTCGGTAATCCGGTCTACTTCGCCGAACGTCCCGCCGCCGGCGGGCATTCCGGGTTCCCGGGACGAGCCGGGAGGACCCCTCCGGCCAGCCCCGTCTCCCCCGTTGCTCTTCCCCGCGCGCCGCGGGCTATCGTAACGTCGGGCCGTCGGCTGGGAACCCGCCGGCCGGAAGGAGACAACCGCATGAGCACCACCACGACCACGCTCGCCGGGCTGCCCGCCCTCAAGGGCTCCGTGCTCGGCACCAGCGAGTGGTTCGAGATCACCCAGGAGCGGGTGAACACGTTCGCCGATGCCACCGACGACCACCAGTGGATCCACGTGGACGTCGAGCGGGCCCGCCGGGAGAGCCCGTTCGGCGGCCCGATCGGGCACGGCTTCCTCACCTTGTCGCTGTTCGTCCCGATGTGGTCGCAGGTGCTCACCGTCACCGACACGACGATGGCGGTCAACTACGGGCTGAACAAGGTCCGCTTCCCCGCCCCGGTGCCGGTCGGGTCGAAGATCCGGCTGACCGCCACGCTGGCCGACGTCGAGGAGGTCAAGGGCGGCCTTCAGCTCACCGTCGGCGGCGTCGTCGAGCGGGAGGGCGGGGACAAGCCGGTCTGCGTCCTCGAAGCCGTCATGCGCTTCTACGGGTGAGCGGCATGCCCGGCCATGAGTGGTTCTGCGCGCGGGCCGAAGCCGAGATCGCCCGGATGGCTTCGGTGGCGGCCGGGGCGTCCCCGGGCACCCCGGTGCCGTCCTGCCCCGGGTGGACGATGGCGAAGCTGGTCAAGCACACCGGGATCGTGCACCGGTGGGCCGGACACATCGTGGCCACCCGGGCCCGCGCGCGGACCGAGCAGCGCGACATCGAGGCCGGGCTGCCCGCGGACGAGGCGGCCTATCCCCGGTGGCTGGCCGCGGGCGCGGCGCCGCTGGCCGCCGCGCTGCGCTCGGCCGGCCCCGACACGGTGGTCTGGGCGTGGGGGGCCGAGCAGCGCAGCGGGTGGTGGGCGCGGCGGATGCTGCACGAGACGACCGTGCACCGGGCAGACGCGGAGCTGGCGCTCGGCGCCTGGCCGGACATCGACCCGGTGGCGGCCGCGGACGGGATCGAGGAGTTCCTGGCGAACCTGCCGGCGGCGCGGCGGCCGTCGCAGCGTCTGGCGGAACTGCCCGCCGGGAAATCGCTGCACCTGCATGCCACCGACTCCGACGGCGAGTGGCTGGTCAGGTTCGGCGCCGGCGGGGTGGAGTGGTCCCGCGGGCATGAGAAGGCGAGCGCGGCGGTGCGCGGGCCGGCCGCGGCGCTGCTGCTGTTCACCTACGGCCGGATCCCGGGGTCGGACGCGCGGCTGGCGGTGTCCGGGGACGCCGCGCTGCTGGACACCTGGCAGGAGAAGACCGCGCTGTGACCCCCGGGCGCTGTGACCCCCGGGCACGGCGGCCCCCGGGCACGGCCCGCCATGATCGTGTAAGTTTTTTACACCTATTCCGGATTTTCTCTTCTTGGTGAAGGATCTTTCGGTTTGCACGGCTGGCCGCGCGAGTCAGCCGGATGCGTTCGGGGCGGTCAGGGGGCGGGGCGGTCAGGGGGCGGGGCGGTCAGGGCGGCGGTCAGGAGAAGAAGCCCCCCGGGCGGGAGTTGCGGTCGGCGAGCAGGCCGGCGAGCGTGGCGATCGCGATCTCCGGCGGGGTGCGGGAGCCGATGTTCAGCCCGATGGGACGGTGCACGCGGGCGATGTCGCCGGGCGGCACGCCGAGGGCCTCCAGGGCGGGGACGTGCGGGGCCGGGTGGCGCGGGTTGCCCATCACGCCGATCCAGCGGGCCTTGGTGGCGAGGGCGTCGCGCAGCACCGGGCCGAGTTCGCCGCGGTGGTGGTCGGTGACCACGACGTCGGCTCCCTCCAGGTCTTCCGGCATCGCGGCCTGGACGGGGAAGCCGGCCATCGCGGCGCCCGCGGCACGGCCGGCGTCCGGCTCGACGAGCAGGGCGCGGAAGCCGGCGTCGGCGGCGTACCTCAGCAGGAACCCGGAGACGGGCGAGGCGAAGACGGAGACCAGGATGCGCTCGGCGCCGGCGGGGGCGGCGACCGCCGCCGGGGCGGTGCCGTGCGCAACCGCGCAGGAGTCGTTCTCATCAGCCATACGGCCAGTGTGCAGCATCCCGTGGTCGTCCGGCCACGCAGGGGCTCACTTGGGGCGGGTGATGGAGACCCGCTCGGGCGGGACGGCCGCGCCGGCGGCGGGCTGGGGCGGCGCGCCGGCGGCGGGCTGTGCGGTCGGCGGCTGCTGATCGCCTGCGGGCGGGAGCGTGCGGGGCGGCGGCCCGGAAAGCCGCCATGCCTCGCGGACGATCACCTGCACCGCGCCGCCCGCCGGGATGGCGAGCAGCGCGGCGACGAACCCGCCGAACAGCCCGCCGAGCCACGACCCGATCGACGCCCCGACCAGCACCGAGATCAGCACGAGCAGCGGGCTGATGCGCACCGTCTTGCTCATGATGATGGGGTTCAGCACGTGGTTCTCGAACTGCGTGTAGGCGAGGAACACGATCAGCGTCACGATGCCCGCGGTCAGCGACTGGGTGGCGGCGAACAGCACGGTGGGGATGCCGGCCAGCGCGCCGCCGATCATCGGCAGGAAGTCGACGAGCGCGACCCACAGCGCCCACAGCACCGGGAACGGCACGCCGGCCGTGAGCAGCGTGGTGAAGACGACCAGGCCGCAGATGACCGACGTCAGGAAGTTGCCGAGCATGTAGCCGACGACCGAGCGGTTCACCTCGGCGGCCACGCGGCTGACCTCCGCCGCGCTGGCGGGCGAGAGCAGGCCAAGGAAGCCCCGGCGGAGCCTCGGCCCTTCCAGCAGCAGGATCAGGACGAGGATGAAGATGGTGAACAGCTCCACCAGGACCGAGAACGCGGCCCTGCCGAACGACAGCACCGGGGAGGTGAGGTTCTGCGCGTACGTGACCAGCTTGGGCGCGTTCTGCGAGACCCACTGCTGGACGTGGTACCTGCGTACCAGGTGCCCGATCCAGCCCTTGCCGCTCTGCGCGCTCGCGACATACGACGGCAGCTTGTCGGCCAGGTGCGTGATCGCGTTCACCAGCGGTGAGCCGAACTCGTAAGCCAGGCCCAGGAAGACCAGCAGCGCCAGCAGCGTCACGCCGGTGACGGCGATCCCGCGCCGCTTGACGACATAGCGCTGAATCACGAGCACCAGCGGGTTCAGGATCAGCGCGACGAACCCGGCGACCAGCAGCAGCAGGACGACGTCGCGGAGCCGGTAGATCAGCTTGCCCGCCAGGTAGAAGGAGGCCGCCACCACCGCCACGGTGATGATCGTCCGCAGCGGGACGCTGCGGCGGTCGGCGGCGCCCCACAGCCGCCCCATCCGGTAGGCGAACGGCCCCTGCTGCTTGTCACTCACGCTTACAGCATGTCAGAGGTCAGGAGCGCTTTGCGCCCGCGGCGCCGGCTCAGCACGGCAGCAGGCCGTAGGCCTGCTTCGCGGCCAGGATGCGCAGCACGGCGCGGGCCACCTCGGCGCGGAAGCCCGCGTCGGCCGTGGCGCGGGCGAGCACCGCCCGCGCCATCGCCTCCGCCGGGGGCAGCGACTGCGACGTGATCATGTCCCCGCCGGCGTCCAGGAACCAGATCGCGCGCTGCCCCGCCGGCACCGACGCGACCGCGGCGGCGTCGCCGAGATCGTCGGAGACGATCACGCCGCCGAAGCCGAGACCGGAACGGAGCAGCCGCATCACGGCCGGCGAGAACACGGCGAGCCGGGCGGCGTCGATCCGGGTGTAGGTGGCCAGCGCCACCATGACGAACGGCACGCCGGCGCCGATGGCGGCGCGGAACGAGTCGAGATAGGGGTCGTCCGGCGTGGTGACGGAATCCACGACGCCGGAGGTGTAGTCGGTGTTCCCCGTTACCCGGCCCAGGCCGGGGAAGTGCTTGGCCACGGTCGCGACCCCGGCCGAGGCCATGCCGGCGATGAACGCCGCCCCGTGCCGGCCGTTGCCCGCCGGGTCCGAGCCGAACTCCCGGTCCAGCTTCCCGATCGGCGCGTTCGTGCTCGCGCCGCCCGGCGGCACCACGTCCATCACCGGCGCCAGGTCCAGGTTCACGCCCGCGGCCCGCAGCTGCCGCCCCCACCCCGCCGCGGCGGCCCGCAGCGCGCCCGCCGCCCAGGTGCCCTGGGTCAGCGCGGACGGCATGGCGGAGAACCCGGGGCCGGTCAGCGGCTGGATCTGGCCGCCCTCCTGGTTGGCCGCGACGAAGAAGCGCACGCCGCCGGTTACCGGCTGGGTCGCGAGCGACTGCATGTGGCTCGTCGCCCCGGCCAGCGCCGTCACCCCTTCGGAGGCCGGCGACGCGAGCAGCAGCGACCCGAAGTGGTACGCCCGCAGCGCCGCCGTCGCCGCCGGGCCGGCCGCGTCCGCGGTCAGGCCCACCAGGAACAGCTGGCCGACCCGCTGCGCCTCGGTCAGCCGCCCGTACGCCCGCGCCGCGCACGCGGCCGGGGATGCCGGGGGAACGGCCGCCGAGGCGGAGGCCACCGGGATGGGGGCGCTCCCGGGCGCGGCGGGGGCTGCCGCGCCGGCCGCCATCCCGCCTGGCCCGCCGGCCGCGCCGCCGCCCGCCCCGCAGCCCGCGAGCACGGCGGCGGCCGCGGCCGCGCACGCCGCGGCCGCTCTCGCGCGCCATCGGCGCTGCCCCGTTGCCACCCCACGACTGTAGTGGGTGATCACGCGTGTGATATAGAAACTAATAGTTCAGTTTCTCTGGGTAACGGGTGCGGCATGAGCGCTGGGACCGCGGGAAGCGGCCCTGCCAGGGCACGCGGCCGCCCGCGCAGCGAGCCCGCCCGGCAGGCCATCCTGGCCGCCGCGGCCGAGCTGCTGCTCGCCCGCGGCCTCGCCGCGGTCAGCATGGACGCCGTCGCGGCCCGGGCCGGGGTGAGCAAGGCGACCATCTACCGCTGGTGGCCGACGAAGGAGACGCTCGCGCTCGACGCGCTGCACGGGCAGCTCACCGAGCCGGCCCCGGAGCCGCCTGACACCGGGACGCTGCGCGGGGACCTGCTCGCGCTGCTGCCCGGATGGGCCGAGCGCGACGGCGGGCCGCCGTCCGGACGGGTCATCGGCGCGCTGATCGCCGAGGCGGGCACGGACCCCGTGTTCGGCAAGCTCTACCGGGAACGGTACGCCGAGCCGCGCCGGGCCCAGGCGCGGGCGGCCTTCGCCCGCGCGATAGGCCGCGGCGAGATCGGCGCCGGCACCGACGTCGAGGCGGCCATCGACCTGGTGTACGGCGCGCTCTGCCACCGGATGCTGCACGGTCATGCGCCGCTGACCCAAGAGTTCGCCGAAACTGTTGTGGGAATCGTGGTAGCCGGCGTCGGAGGCATTTAGGAGCATTATCGCAGCGGACGGCGGCCGCCGCCGGGCCGCGGCGTCCCGCCCGTGCCCATCCGGAAGGAGCGATGATGCGCTTCGGGGTCTTCGACCACAACGACGCCTCGGGCAGGCCGCCTGCCCGGCAGATCGCCGAACGGCTGGAGCTGATCGAAGCGTACGAACGCCTCGGCTACCGTGCCTACCACATGGCCGAGCACCACGGGACCCCGCTCGGCATCACCCCGTCGCCGCACCTGATGCTGGCCGCGGCGTCGCAGCGTACCTCGGTGATCCGGCTCGGCACGCTGATCTCGATCCTGCCGCTGTACCACCCGATGCGCGTGATCGAGGAGGCGTGCATGCTTGACCAGCTCACGGGCGGGCGGCTGGACCTCGGCGTCGGGCGCGGCATCTCCCCGGTCGAGACGTCCTTCCACGGCGTGCCGGGCGAGCAGACGCAGGAGCGGTTCGACGAGGCGTTCGAGATCCTGCGGGCGGGCCTGACGTCGCAGAGCGTGGACTTCCACGGCAAGTACTACGACATCACGGACGCGCCGGTGGTGACCGCGCCGGTGCAGCGGCCGCACCCGCCGCTGTGGTACGGGACGCGCACGCTGGAGCGGGCGCGCTGGTGCGCCCGGCTCGGCATGCCGATGATGGCGCTGGTCCCGTCGGAGCGGGTCAGGCCGCTGACCGACGCCTACCGGGAGGAGTGGGCGGCGCTCGGCCGGGATGAGGCGGGGCTGCCGCCGCTGGGCATCACCCGCTCCGTCGTCGTCGCGGACACCAGCGAGGCGGCGATGGCGGTCGCCAACCGCGCGTTCGCCCGGTTCAAGGACAACTTCGAGCTGCTGTGGCGCAGGTACGGCATCCCGATGCCGCCGGTCCTGCCGGCGGACACGTTCGAGGGCATCCACGCCACCGGCCACTTCTACGCCGGCGACCCGGAAGGCGCCCGCGCCTGGGCGGAGCATCACCGGGACGTGGGCGGGATCAACTACATCGCTCTCGAACTGTGCTTCGGCGACATGACCCCGGCCGAAACCCTCCGCTCAGCGGAGCTGTTCGCCGCCGAGGTCATGCCCGCGTTCGCCTGAAGCGGCTTGCGGCGCCCCGGCCGCCACGGACCCGGTCGCGCAACCGGGTACGCTCCGGCGGCATTGACCGCGCGACCGGGTACGCTGCGCGGGCGGCAGACCCGATGTCAGAACACCAGGGGGAAGCGGGCCCGGACCGTGGCGGCTGTCTCGTCGGGCGGGGCGTTCCAGACGGCCTCGCTGAAGATCTCGGTCTCCACGTAGCCGGCGTAGCCGGCGGCCGCGACCGCGGCGGAGATGGGCGGGAAGCCGATGCAGCCGTCGCCGACGTGGCCGCGGCCGAGCAGGGTGTTGGCGGGGAGCGGCAGGATCCAGTCGCAGACCTGATAGCTGACGATCCGCTCCCCCGCCCGGGCGATGTCGGGCAGCAGCGCCGCGTCCCACCAGACGTGGTAGGTGTCCACGACGACGCCCACGGCGTCGGCGGGGAACGCCAGCGCCAGGTCGAGCGCCTCGCCGAGCCGGGTGATCACGCAGCGGTCGGCGGCGAACATCGGGTGCAGCGCCTCGATGCCCAGCCGCACGCCGCTGCGCTGTGCCACCGGGACGAGTTCGGCGATCGCGTCGGCGACCATGCGCCGGGCCAGCGGCAGGTCCCGGCTGCCGGGGACCAGCCCGCCGCAGACGAGCACGAGCGCGCCGGCGCCAAGCTCGGCCGCCTCGGCGATCGCCGCCCGGTTGTCGGCGATCGCGGCCCTGCGGGCGTCGGGATCGGCGTGGGTGAAGAACCCGCCGCGGCACAGGCTTGACACGTGCAGCCCGGCCGCGCGGACCGTCTTGACCGCCTCGGCCAGCCCGGCCCGCGCGACGTGCTCGCGCCAGACCCCGATCGCCGGGATGTCGTGCCGCACGCACAGCGCGGCGGCCTCGGCCAGGCTCAGCTTGTTCACCGTGGCCTGGTTCAGGGAGAGCCGGTCCGTCCCGGTCATGCGCGCGCCCTGAGGAACCAGGCCATCCGGCTGACCGCGAGCCCGGGGTCGCGCAGCGCCCCGGCGGCCGCGGCCAGCTCGAACACGGCGATGAAGTGCCCGGCCGGGCGCTTGCCCTCCAGCCCGCCGAGCAGCGCGAAGCGGGGCTGCAAGCCGTTCAGCCAGGCCAGGAACGCCACCCCGGCCTTGTAGTAATAGACCGGCTCCTCGAAGATCAGCCGGCTGAGCGGGACCGTCGGGCCGATGGCCGCGTCGTACCCGGCGAGGTCGCCGGCGTCGAGGGCGTGCAGCGCCGCGGCGGCGGGCGCGGTGACCGCGGCGAACGCGCCGAGCAGCGCGTCGCTGTGTCCCGTCTCATCGCCCCTGATCAGGTCCGCGTACCCGAAATCGTCGCCGGTGTAGAGCCTGACCCCGGCGGGCAGCCTGCGGCGCAGCGCGACCTCCTTGCCCGCGTCGAGCACGGACAGCTTGATGCCGTCGACCCTGTCCCCGCACGCGTCGATCAGGTCGAGCACGGTCGCCGCCGCGGTCTCGAAGTCGGCGCCGCCCCAGTAGCCGCGCAGGGCCGGGTCGAACGCCTCGCCCAGCCAGTGCAGGATCACCGGCTGGCTCGCCTGCCTCAGCAGCGCGCCGTAGACCTCCAGGTAGTCGCGGGGGCCGCGGGCGGCCGCGGCGAGCGCGCGGCTCGCCATGAGGATCGCCTTCGCGCCTGCGGCCTGCACGGCCTGAAGCTGCGCGGCGTAGGCGCCGGTGATCGCGGCGATCGAGTGGGCCTCGCCCGCGGGAAGGTGGTCGGTGCCGGCGCCGCACGCGAGGGCCGCGTAGCGGCCCGCGGCGCGCCGGGCGGCCGCGCGCTCCGCCGAGCTGGCGATCAGCTCCCGCGCCTGGTCCCAGGACAGCCCCATGCCGCGCTGGGCGGTGTCCATCGCCTCCGCGACGGCGAACCCGTGCTCCCACAGGTGGTCGCGGAACCGCATGGTGGATTCCCAGTCGATCAGCACGCCGTCGGCGCTGGCGACATGGGCGGCGGCGTAGACGCGCCGCGCGGACGGCGGCGGGTAGCCGGCCGCCCAGGGCGGCGGGGCGATCTCCAGCGGCTCCGCGCGGCCCGGCAGCGAGATCCTCGCGGTCCCCGTCATGTCAGGCACCCGGCGCGGGCATCTGGAGGCGGCGCCCCTCGTCGGAGGACCGCATCGCCAGCTCGGCCAGCTGGACGCCCCTGGCTCCGGCGAACAGGTCCCACGGGAAGGGCCTGCCCCGCGCGGCGTCCCGCAGGAACAGCTCCCACTGCGCCTTGAACCCGTTGTCGAAGGCCGCGTTGTCCGGGACATCGGTCCACATCGCCTGGTAGTCGAGGGGATCGGGCTGGTCGGGGTTCCACACCGGCATCGGGGTGGACACCTTGTGCTGGACGGCGCACTCGCGCAGGCCCGCCACCGCGCTCCCGTGCGTGCCGTCCACTTGCAGTTCGAGCAGTTCACGGCGGTTGACCCGGACCGCCCACGAGGCGTTCACCGACGCGATGACGCCGCTGGCGAACTCGAGCACCGCGTAGGCGGCGTCGTCCGCCGTCACGTCGTACGGCTCGCCGGCCTCGTCCCACCGCTTCGGCAGGTGGGTCGCGCGCCGCGCGTAGACCGCGCTGACCGGGCCGAACAGGTCTTCCAGCAGGTACTGCCAGTGCGGGAACATGTCGAGCACGATGCCGCCGCCGTCTTCGGCGCGGTAGTTCCACGACGGCCGCTGCGCCGGTATCCCGTCCCCCTCGAACACCCAGTAGCCGAACTCGAGCCGCGCCGAGAGCACCCGGCCGAAGAAGCCCTCCCTGACCAGCCGCCGCAGCTTGATCACGCCGGGCAGGAACAGCTTGTCCTGGACGACGCCGTGCGTGATGCCCGCCGCCCGCGCCGCCCGCGCCAGCGCGAACGCGGCGGCGGCCGACCCGGCGACGGGCTTTTCCGTGTACACGTGCTTGCCGGCCTCGACGGCCCGCGCCACCGCGGCCTCCCGGGCGCTGGTGACCTGGGCGTCGAAGTAGACGTCGACGCCGGGGTCGGCGAGCACCTCGTCCAGGCTGGTGGTCCACCGGTCCAGGCCGTGCCGGCCGGCGATCTGGCGCAGCCGCTCCTCGCTGCGGCCCACCAGGATCGGCTCGGGGTACAGCGCCGTGCCGTCGCCGAGCGGCACGCCGCCCTGCTCCCGGATGGCGAGCAGCGACCTGACGAGGTGCTGCCGGTATCCCATCCGGCCCGTGACCCCGTTCACCGCGACGTGGACGACCCTGCGCGCCATGGACTCTCCTGTGAGGTGTTCGGGATAACCTTGGAAAGGGCTTTCCCGAGAATAGGCTGGGCCGTACCGGCGGTCAAGCGGGCGAGGAGGGACTGTGGCGGACGTGCGTCCCGAGAGCCGCGGCGCGGCGGGGCGGCGCGGGACCGCCGCGGCGCCGCCGCGGCGGGTGACGCTGCAAGATGTCGCCGACCGGGCGGGCGTATCGCTGACCACCGCGTCGCGCGTGGTGAACGACGGCTCGCGCCGGGTCGGCAAGCCGCTGGCCGACCGGGTGCACCGGGCGGTCGCCGATCTCGGCTACACGGCGAACTTGCAGGCCAGGGCCGTGGCGACCGGGCAGAGCACGATGATCGGGGTGGCGCTGCGCGACATCTCGGACCCGTACTTCTCCTCGATCGCGGCCGGCCTCATCGAGGTCGCCGCCTCCAGCCGGCTCCTCGTGTGCATGTCGAGCACGGCCGCGCACGAGGAGGCCGAACGCGAGTACGTCGCGCTGATGCGCGCGCAGCGGGCGCGGGCCGTCGTCCTGGTCGGCAGCAGGTCGGACAACGCCGCGGCCAGGGACGCCCTGCGCGCCGAACTCGCCGCCTTCACCAGGTCCGGCGGGCGGGCGGCCTGCATCGGCCAGGACCTGCTCGGCGTGGACACGGTGCTGCCGGAGAACAAGGCGGGCGCGGACGCCCTGGCCAGGGCGCTGGCCGCGCTGGGGCACCGCAGGTTCGCGGTGCTGGCGGGCCCGCGCTCGCTGCTGACCGCGCGGGAGCGGACCGAGGGGTTCCGCGCCGGGCTGCGCGCCTGGTCGGTGCCGCTGGACGCGGCGCAGATCGTGCACGGCGACCTGTCCAGGGACGGCGGTTACCAGGCGATGAGCGAGATCCTCGCCGCGGGCGGGCCGCTGCCCGGCTGCGTGTTCGCGGTGAGCGACATCATGGCGGTCGGCGCGCTGGCCCGGCTGCGCGCCGCGGGCCTGCGCGTGCCCGGCGACATCGCGGTGGCGGGGTTCGACGACATCCCGACCCTGCGCGATGTCTACCCGCCGCTCACCACCGTGCGGCTGCCGCTGAAGCGGCTCGGCGAGATCGCGGCCCGCCTGGTGCTCAGCGACGACGCGCCGGGGCCGCGCGTGGTCCCGGTGCCCGGCGAGGTCGTGCTGCGGGACAGCACGCTCCCCCGCCCGCCGGCGGCGTAATCCGGACCCTTGCGCATCCGTCGCTGAATTCGGTATTTTCACGGAAACTGGAAAGCGCTTGCCGAGCGGGACGGGCAGAGCGCGGGAAAGCAGGGGCGCCATGAGCGAAGCGGCATCTGTTCCGTTCTCGGAGACCAAGGCACGACAGGCACCGGAGCGGCTGCACCGCGGCGCGCTCAGGCTGGTCGACATCTCCGCCTCCACGATGGCGAACATCGGCCCGGCGTACAGCTTCTACTTCGGCTTCGGCTTTCTCGTCATCACCGCGGGCGTGGCCGCGCCGCTGACGATCATCCTGGCCGGGATCGCGATCGCGCTGCTCGGCAACACGCTGTCGCAGTTCTCCCGGGCGCACCCGTCCACCGGCGGCTTCATCTCCTATGTCGGCAAGACGTTCGGCGGCACGAGCGCGGTGACCACCGCGCTGCTGTGCGGCGCCGGCTACATCATCGCGATCTCGTCGGTGCTGGCCATCTGCGGCGGCTTCCTGTCGATCGTGCTCCAGTACTACTTCGGCTGGAACGTGCCGTGGGGCATCTTCTCGGTGATCCTCACCGCCGGCGCGGTCGTCATGATGATCCGCGGCGTGGCCGTGTCCACCAAGCTGGCCGGCTTCTTCTTCGGCTTCGAGATGCTGGTGCTGATCGTGGTCTCGCTCGCGGCGATCATCAAGAACGGCGGGCACCTGTCGGCGGCGCCGTTCGACCCCGGTCGCATCACCAACGGCTTCAGCGGCCTGGCGGCCGGGTTCCCGCTGGCGGTCTACCTGTTCATCGGCTGGGAGAACTCGGCGGCGCTCGCCGAGGAGACCGGCGACCCGCGGCGGAACGTGCCGCGCGCGGTGTTCCTCTCGGTGGCGCTGATGGCGGTCGGCTACGTGCTGTTCGCGTTCGCCACCGTCACCGGGTTCAGGTACAACGGCACCGCGCTCGGCAGCGCGGCGATCCCGTTCATCAGCGTCTCCCACGACATCGCGGCGTGGCTGGCCTTCTTCGCCTACATCGCCGGCATGACCTCCACCCTCGGCGTGCTGATCGCCGCGGTGAACTCGCAGGCCCGGCTGATCTTCAACGCCGGCCGGGAGGGGCTGCTGCCGCGCTGGCTGGGCAGGGTGCACCCGCGGCGGCGGACGCCGGTCAACGCGATCCTCGCGTTCGTCGCCGTCGCGGCGGTGATCATCGCCGTCTGGGGGCTGGCCCACCTGGCCGGCGGCAGCAGCGGCTCGATGAGCGCGATCGCCTTCTTCACCGAGTCGTCCACGATGGGCACGATCCTCGTGCTCGTGGTGTACTTCCTGGCCAACCTGGCGCTGCCGTTCTACTACCGCAGGTACCGGCCGCGGGAGTTCAGCCCGGTCAAGCACGTGCTGCTGCCGGTGCTCGGCATGATCGCCATCGGGGTTCCGGTCTACTACCTGGTCAAGCCCGGCCAGCCCGCGCCGTTCGACTGGTTCCCCTATGCGGCGCTCGGCGTCGTCGCCGTCTCCGTTGTCTACGCCGTCGCGCTGAGCCGCCGGGACCCGGGGCTCGGCGACCGGGTCGGCTCGATCATCGCCGACGAGTAAGGGGACGCGGCCACAGACGCCACGGCCCGTTCAGGATGAGAACCCTGGAGAATGCCATGACCGCAGTTCCGCATCCCCTCGACCCGGCCACCGCCGCCGAGTACCTGGCCGGGCGGGAGATCATGGCGGCCGCCGGCCTGCTCGCGGAGCCGGTCAGGTTCGCCTATTACGGCCTGGAGGAGCCGCCCAAGGGCGAGGTGCTGGCGGGCACCGCCGCCGACCGGAGGCTGCGCGCCTTCCTGATCAACCTCAAGACCGGCGAGTCCGCCGACGTCGTGGTGTCGCTGACGCGCCGCGCCGTGGTCAGCGCGCGCACGGTGGACACCGCGGCGGAGGGGCAGCCGCCGATCCTCGACTCCGAGTACGCCCTCGTCGAGGAGATCGTCCGCGCCGACCCCGGCTGGCGCGAGGCGATGGCGCGGCGCGGGCTGGCCGACATGAGCAAGATCCGGATCTGCCCCATCACGGCCGGCGCGTACGGGCCGCCCGAGGACGGCCGGCGGCGCATGGTGCGGGTGCTCGCCTTCCTCCAGGCGCGGGAGCACGACCTGGCCTGGGCGCATCCGATCGACGGCGTCACCGCGCACGTGGACCTGATCGAGAAGCGGGTCTTCAAGGTCGTCGACGAGTTCTCCCTGCCGGTGCCCGCGGAATCCGGCGACTACGACGACCCGGCCGTGCGGGGCCCGGAGCGCACCGGCTTGCGGCCGATCGAGATCACCCAGCCGGAGGGGCCGAGCTTCACGGTAGACGGCAGCCTGCTGCGCTGGCAGGGCTGGTCGCTGCGGGTGGGCTTCGACGCGCGGGAGGGGCTGACCCTGCACCAGATTCACCTGGCGGGGCGGCCGGTGATCTACCGGGCTTCGGTGCCCGAGATGGTGGTGCCGTACGGCGATCCGCGGTTCCGCTACTGGCAGGCGTACTTCGACACCGGCGAGTACCTGGTCGGCAAGTGGGTCAACTCCCTCGAGCTGGGCTGCGACTGCCTGGGCGAGATCGCCTACCTGGACGCCGTCGTCTGCGGCGAGACCGGCGAACCGCGCGTGGTGCGCAACGCGATCTGCGTCCACGAGGAGGACGCCGGCATCTTGTGGAAGCACACCGACATCTTCAACGGCTCGGCGGCCTCCCGGCGGCAGCGGCGGCTCGTCGTGTCGTTCTTCACCACGGTCGGCAACTACGACTACGGCTTCTACTGGTACTTCTACCTGGACGGCACGATCGAGTGCGAGGTCAAGATGACCGGGGTGGTGTTCACCGCGGCCCATCCGGGCGGCGGCCACCCGTACGCCACCGAGGTGGCGCCCGGCCTCGGCGCCCCGGTGCACCAGCACCTGTTCAGCGCGCGGCTCGACATGTCCGTGGACGGCCTGGCCAACGCGGTCGAGGAGGTCGACGTGACGGGGCTGCCGATCGGCCCGGACAACCCGTACGGGAACGCGATCGTCCAGCGGGTGACCCGCCTTACGTCCGAGTCCGCCGCGGCCCGGCCGGCCGACGCCGCGCGCGGGCGGGTCTGGCGGGTGATCAGCACCACGTCGGCCAACCGGTTCGGCAAGCCGGCCGCGTACACGCTGTACCCGGAGGCCGGGCCGCCCCTGCTGGCCGACCCGTCCTCGCCGCTGGCCGCGCGGGCCGGCTTCGCCTCCCGGGCGCTGTGGGTGACACGCTATGACCCCGCCCAGCGCTATCCGGCCGGCGACTTCGTGAACCAGAACCCCGGCGGCGGCGGGCTGCCCGCGTTCGCCGCGGCCGACCGCGACATCGACGGCCAGGACATCGTCATCTGGCACACGTTCGGGCCGACGCACGTGGTCAGGCCCGAGGACTGGCCGGTGATGCCGGTCACCCGCACCGGCTTCATGCTCAAGCCCACCGGTTTCTTCGACCGCAACCCCACCCTGGACGTGCCGCCCCCGTCCGGTCCCTGCCACGCGGGCTAGGCGCCCGCGCGCCGCCGGGCCGCGCGCCGCCGGGTGAGGGGCTGTCAGGCGACGGGCCGGACGCCGGCGGCGTGCCGCCGGGCCAGGGCACGGTAGGTGGCCGGGTTCGTCTCCACCCATTGTTTCGCCCCGGCCGTGAGCTCGCCCGTGATCCGGGCGGGGACCCCTGCCGCGAGCATGCCGTCGGGGATCGCCATTCCCGGCGGCACCACGGCGCCCGCCGCGACGAGGGCGCGGCTGCCGACGACCGCGCCGTCGAGCACGGTCGCGCCGTTGCCGATCAGCGCCTCGGCGCCGATGACGCATCCGTGCACCACGCACAGGTGCCCGACCGTCGCCCCCTCCCCCACCTCGGTGACCGGGTCCGAGCCTCCGTGCAGGACCGACCCGTCCTGGATATTCGCCCCGCGCCGCACGATGATCGGCCCGAAGTCGGACCGCAGCACCGCCCCGTACCAGATGGACGCCTCGTCTTCCACGCGCACGTCCCCGACCAGGGTGGCGGTAGGCGCGATCCACGCCGCCGGGCTGACCCGCGGCTCATGGCCCTCAAACGCGAACAATGGCATCCGCTCATCATGCCCGAGCCGCGCGCCGGCGATTACGGCGGCCCGGTGCGGGGATAGGGGAAGAAGCGAAGTGACAGGCGTCTACTTTCGGGGGTGTCATCCATGAGCCTGCCCACGCAACGCCGCCCCGCTCCGGCCGAGCGCATGCGAGCCGGCTGGCCGCGAGACTTCTGGGACCCGTTCGGCGAGTTCGCGCAGCTGTGGAACCGGATGAGCCAGCTATTCGAGCCGATGGCCGGCCAGCACGCCTGGGTCCCGGTGGTCGAGGCGGAAGAGACCGACGAGGGCTACCTGGTCCGCGCCGAGCTTCCCGGGACGCGCCGCGAGGACGTCGACGTCGAGCTCGGCGACGGCGAACTGCGCGTTACGGGGGAGGTCAGGGAGGACAGCAAGGGAGTGCTGCGCCGCCGCCACGGCCGGTTCGCCTACCGCACCAGCCTCCCCGGCGACGCCGACGCCGAGCACGCCGAGGCCAGCCTCACCGACGGCGTGCTCAGCATCCGGATCCCGAAGACCGCACAGTCCCGGGCCCGCAAGATCGAGGTCCGCGGCTAGCCGCGCCGGTTTCCGGTGACGCCGCGGGGCTCTTCGGCGCTCCTCCGGCGGCCCCGCCCCGGGTCAGCGAGCCGTGCCTGTCCAGCGGGCGGCCAGGTCCGCGACCCAGGCGGCGGCCGCGTCCGGGGCGGCGGGGGGCGTCCCGACGACGACCAGCTCGGTCACGCCCGCGCCGGCCAGGCTGGGCAGCAGAGCCGGGCTGGCGTCGCTCAGCGCCACGGCGATGGTCAGCTCTCCCGGCGCGCGCCCCCGCCGCGCGCACAGGGCGGCGAGGGTGCCGACGCGGCCGGCGACGGCGGCGGCCGGGAGGTTGAACCCGTACCAGCCGTCCGCGAAGGCCGCGGCCCGGTCCAGCGCCGCGTCGCTGTTCCCGCCCATCACGATCGGGATCCGCCGGCCGCGTACCGGCCTGGGGTTGACCCGTATCGCGCTGAAACGGGTGAACTCCCCGTCGAACGAGGCCACGTCGTCTGACCACAGCGCGCGCATCGCGGCGACGTACTCCGCCGTCCGCCGGCCGCGCCGGGCGAACGGCACGCCGAGCGCGGCGAACTCATCCGCCGACCAGCCGATGCCGATTCCCAGCGTGAACCGTCCGCCGGACAGCACATCGAGCGTCGCGGCCTGCTTGGCCACCACGACCGGATTGTGCTCGGGCAGCAGGAGCACCCCGGTCGCCAGGCCGATCCGGCTGGTCACCGCCGCGGCGAAACTCAGCGCGAGCAGCGGGTCCAGCCAGTCCGCGCCGGCCGGGACGGCGATCCGGCCGTCGGCGGAGTAGGGGTAGCGGGAGGCCGGCGAATCCACCAGCACGACATGCTCTCCCGA
Organism: Trebonia sp.; assembly: GCA_035294225.1. GTDB lineage: Bacteria > Actinomycetota > Actinomycetes > Streptosporangiales > Streptosporangiaceae > Trebonia. The sequence continues at coordinate 110 of DATGLH010000104.1, read as the reverse complement.
CCACAGCGTCGCGAACCCGCGGGCCTCGGCGGCTGCCGCCACCGCCCGGATGATCTCCGGACGGGCGCCGTCCCCGATGCCCAGCGCGTGCAGCCCCACCCGCATCTGCC
>DATGLH010000103.1:0-32939 GCA_035294225.1 Trebonia sp. | reverse complement strand
GCCCCGACCTAGGCCCCGGGCTCCCCGGCCCGTCCGGCCCGCACCCCGCCCGCCCGGCCCGTCCGGCCCGGACCCCCATCCGGCCCCGGCCCGTGACGTGCGTCCGGCCCCGGTGAAGTCCTTGCCACGATAGGGTTTCCGTATGCCTGACAAGGTTCTGTACACTGCCGAGGCGGTGTCCACCGGCGACGGCCGCAACGGCCATGTCACCTCGTCTGACCGGCGACTTGACCTCGACCTCGCGATGCCCCCCGAGCTAGGCGGCAGCGGCGCCGGGACCAACCCCGAGCAACTGTTCGCGGCAGGCTACGCCGCCTGCTTCCACAGCGCGCTGCGGATGGTCGCGGGCCGCGAGCACACGGCGCTCGGCGACTCCACGGTGACCGCGCAGGTGGGGATCGGCCCCGAGGGCGAGGCGTTCGGCCTGGTCGTCACGCTCGTCATCCACGTTCCCGGCATGGAGCGGGAGAAGGTCCGCGAGTTCGCCGACGCCGCGCACCAGGTATGCCCGTACTCCCGGGCCACCCGCGGCAACATCAGCGTCGAGCTGCGCATCCTGTGAGCCCTGAGTCTGCTGAGCCCTGAGCCTGCGCGCCAGACCAGGTGACATCCTCCCCGGCCCGGGTAGGTCATCCGCCCTACAAGGAGGTGGGGCATGCTGGGCATCTCCGGCGGCCAGGGTCTCGTCCAGTTCGGCGAGCTGGGCCTGGCGTTCGGGCTGTCCGCGCTGATCGGCCTGGAACGCGAGCTGAGGCAGAAGTCCGCGGGCCTGCGCACCCACATGGTCGTCGGCACTGGCGCCGCGCTGATCATGCTGGTCAGCAAGTACGGGTTCACCGACGTGCTGGTCCGCGGCCTGATCGTCGCCGACCCGTCGCGGGTCGCCGCGCAGATCGTCTCCGGCATCGGGTTCCTCGGCGCCGGCCTGATCATCGTGCGGCGCGACGCCGTGCACGGGCTGACCACGGCGGCGACGATCTGGCTGACCGCGGGCATCGGCATGGCATGCGGCGCCGGGCTGGCCGGCCTGGCCGCGGCCGTGACCGCGCTGTACTTCGTCGCGCAGTACGGTATCGCGGCGGTCCTGCGCCGGCTGCCGCGGATCGGTCCCGGACCGGCCACGCTGCGGCTGCGCTACGAGGACGGCCGCGGCGTGCTCCGGCGGGTCCTGGAGCGCTGCACCCGCGAGGGGTTCAGCGTCGCCCAGGTGGACATCGACGGCGACGGGCATGGACAGCGCCCGGGCACCGTCGACGTGGTGCTCGTGGTCCTGGGCCGCCCCCCGGCGGCGCTGCTCGCCGCGGAGCTGGAGGAAGTGGACGGCGTGCTCTCGGTGCAGTCACTGGACCCCAACGCGGGCGGCGACTGACGAGATTATCCCGAACGCGGGCGGCTGACTCCCCGCCGCCCGCTTCGGCCCGGGCAGCCAGGGGAACGATGGTCTGCGACCGCCTGGACGGGAGAGAGCGGAGGGCCCATGAGCGATATCGACCTGGACGCGATCGCCGCGCGGCGCGCCCGGCTGCGGGCCGAGTACATCACCCCCGGCCGCCCGGCCACGACGGCGCGGGGCATCCACCACACCGCGCTGCTCAGCTCCGACGCCGAGCGGACCATCGGGTTCTACCAGGGCATCTTGGAGTTCCCGCTGACCGAGATCATCGAGAACCGCGACTACAAGGGCTCCAACCACTTCTTCTTCGACGTGGGGAACGGCAACCTGCTCGCGTTCTTCGACTTCCCGGGCCTGGACATCGGCCCGTACGCCGAAGTCCTCGGCGGCCTGCACCACATCGCCATTTCGGTCACCAGGCAGAAGTGGGAGTACCTGCGCGGCAAGCTCGCGGCCGCGGGAGTGCCCTATCAGGAGGAGAGCGGGACGTCGGTGTACTTCCGCGACCCGGACGGAGCGCGCCTGGAACTGCTCGCCGACCCTCTCGGCGAGATGTACGGCGCCAAGGTCCTCTGAATGGGGCCCCCGCCCGTTACGCGGTGGCCGCCTCGCCGGCCCCCGCGTCGGCCGCCCCCGCGTCGGCCGCCCCCGCGTCGGCGGTGCCCGCGTCGGCGGTGCCCGCCGTCGGCCCGGTCGTCCCGCCCGCCGCTGGCAGCGACTCCTGCCGCCGCACCGCCGGACGTCCCAGCGCCAGCCATCCCGCGAACGCGATCGCCAGCGCCACGATCACGCCGAGGTTGGCGTACTCCCAGGTCCCCCTCTTCCCGCCGAGCCCGAACGGTCCCAGCAGGTACCCCTGCCACGACAGCCACGACGCGTAGGTGTTGACGACCAGCCCGAAGCCCACCACGCTTCCGGCCACCATCAGGCTCACCGGCGCCCAGCGCACGGCCCCGTACCGCCCGGATGAGGTGAACAGGTCCGCCTCCGCGTACGGTGACCTCCGCAGGACGATGTCCGCGAGCATCACGCCGCACCACGCCGAGATCGGCACCCCGAGCGTGATCAGGAACCCCTCGAACGGCCCGATGAAGTTCGCGGAGAAGAACACCACGTAGATGGTGCCGAGCATCATGAGCACGCCGTCGATCAGCGCCGCCGACCATCGCGGGATCGGCACCCCGGCGGCGAGCATCGTCAGCCCGGACGAGTAGATGTCCAGCACCGCGCCGCCGACCAGGCCGAGCACGGCGACGATCACGAACGGGACGAGGTACCACGTCGGCAGGAGAGTGGACAGCGCGCCGATCGGGTCCGCGGAGATGGCCGACGACAGCGACGTGGACGACCCCGCCAGCAGCAGCCCGAACCCGAGCAGGAACACCGGCGCGACCGACGAGCCGAACGTCGTCCACCACACCACCCCGGCGCCGGAGGAGGAGCGGGGCAGGTAGCGCGAGTAGTCCGCGCCGTTCTGCACCCAGCCGACGCCGAACCCCGTCGCGACCAGCACGGTCGCGCCGATGAACGCCTCGGCAGACCCCGAGTGCAGCCCCGACACCGTGGCCCAGTGGATCTTGCCCGCGACCAGGATGAAGTAGACGACGGTCAAGATCCCCGTCACGACGGTGATGATCGCTTGCAGCCGCATGATCGTGTCGAAGCCGAGCGCCGCGCTGCCGACGATGAGCGCGGTGATCACGATGAACGCGATCACCTTGGTGAGATCGCCCGAACTCCAGCCCAGCCGGTGGAACACGGTCGCCGTCGCCAGCGTGGCGAGCACGGTGAGCACGATCACCCAGCCGACGTTGAGGATCCACGACACCAGGGACGGCAGCTTGTTCCCCTGCACGCCGAACGCCGCCCGCGACAGCACCAGGGTAGGTGCCGACCCGCGCTTGCCGGCCACCGCGATGAACCCCACGAGCAGGAACGACACGACGATGCCGATGAGCCCGGCCACGCACGCCTGCCAGAACGAGATGCCGAAGCCGAGCACGTATGCCCCGTAGCTGAGCCCGAGCACCGAGACGTTGGCCGCGAACCACGGCCAGAACAGGTCGCGCGGCGTCCCCTTCCGCTCGCCCTCGCCGATGACGTTGATCCCGTTGGCCTCGTAACTGAGCTGGCCGAGCGCACTCTGCTGGGTACCAGTACTCACCTGGGGCTCCTTCCTGCCCGGCAAACCCCGCCGCGTTAGCCTGGCAACATACAGTCAAGCGCGTAAACCGCGCATGAGGGGTACCTCTTCCCACGTCGCGCTGGTAATCAGCAAGGAGGCGAAAACTCCGTGCCGGCAGCGGACCGCGCCAGGGGCGCCCTGTACGGCCTGGCTATCGGCGACGCGCTCGGCATGCCGACCCAGGCGCTGTCCCGGGAGCAGATAACCGAACGCTGGGGGCCGCTGCTCACCGGCTTCGAGCCTGCCCCGCCCGGCCATCCCATCGCCGACGGGCTGCCCGCGGGCGCGGTCACCGACGACACCGAGCAGGCGGTCCTGCTGGCCAGGCTGCTCCTGAACGGGCCGATCGAGCCCCGTGAGTTCGCCAGCGCCCTGGCCGGATGGGAGCGTGCGATGGCCGCGCGCGGGTCGCTCGACCTCCTCGGCCCGTCCACCAGGCGCGCGGTCGAGGCCGTCCTGGCCGGCGTGCCGCCGGAGGAGGCCGGCGCCGCCGGCGACACGAACGGCGCCGCGATGCGCATCGCCCCGGTCGGTGTCGCGACCGCCGCGCATGACCTGCCGGCCCTGGTCGACCAGGTATACCAGGCAAGCCGCGTCACCCATGACACCTCGCTCGCGCTGGCGGGCGCCGCCGCCGTCGCCGCGGCGGTCAGCGCCGGGGTCGACGGCGCGAGCGTCGAAGCGGCGACCGGCACCGCGATCGCCGCCGCCCGGCTGGCGGCGCGCCGCGGCCGCTGGGTGGCGGGCGCGGACGTCGCCGCCCGCATCCGGTGGGCGACGGACCTGGTCAAGGGCTGCGAGCCGATGCGGGCCGCCACGGTGATCTACACGCTCGTGGGCACCAGCCTCGCCACCCAGGAGTCGGTGCCGGCCGCGTTCGCCGTGCTCAGCGCGGTCCCCGGCGATCCCTGGCGGGCCTGCCTGCTGGCCGCGTCGCTGGGCGGCGACTGCGACACGATCGCCGCGATGGCCGGCGCGATCGGCGGCGCCTGCCACGGCCTCGCCGCGTTCCCCGCGCACGCGGTCGCGACCATCGACGCCCACGGCTTCGCCCTCGCCGCCCTCGCCGACTCACTGCGCGCGCTCCGCCGGTCATGACGACCCCGAACGGACGGTGGCGCCTCCCCGATCTCCGCGGGCTGTTTCGATGACACCCCCGCCGCGTCCCCGTCCGGGCCGGCTCCCCGGCGCCGCGGCCTCCCCCCGCCCCGCCCGACCGGGAAGCGAGGCCGCCTCGCCCGGCCCCCGCCCCGCCCGACCGCGCCGGCTTGTCTTCGCCGGCGAGGCGATCGTCGACGTGCTGATGCGGGTCCCGGCGCTGCCCGAACGCGGCGGCGACGTCCTGGCCGCGTCGTCCGCGGTCACGGTCGGCGGCGGGTTCAACGTGATGGCCGCGGCCGCCCGGCAGGGCCTGCCGGTGCTGTACGCCGGCGGCCACGGCACGGGCCCGTGGGGGGACATGGTGCGCGCCGCCCTCGCCGCCGAGGGCATCGCGGTCTTCCGCCTGCCCGACGAGGCCCGCGATACCGGCTTCGACGTCGCGCTGGTGGAACCGGACGGGGAGCGCACGTTCGTCACCCATCTGGGCGCGGAGGCGCTCGGCGACCCGGGAAGCTGGCAGGCGGTGCCCGCGGGCCCGGGCGACGCGGTCTACGTGTCCGGCTACGGCCTGGTCCCGCCGGTGTCCGGCCCCGTCCTCGGCGTCTGGGCGGCGGCGCTGCCACCGGGCCCGCTGCTGTTCGTGGACCCAGGACCGCTGGTCGCGGAGATCCCCGCCGCGGTGCTCGGCCCGGTGCTCGCGCGCTGCGACTGGCTGAGCTGCAATCAGCGCGAGGCCGCCCTGCTCACCGGCACGAGCGACCCCGCCGAGGCGGCCAGCCGCCTGCTCGCCCGCGCCCCGCGCGCAAGCGTCATCGTCCGCTCCGGCCCCGGCGGCTGCACGCTGGCCCTCCGCGCCGACCGCGCCCGGCCCGCGGATCACGCGAGCGCCGCCAGGCCGCCGCTGTCCCCGCCGGCGCTCGTGCGCGTATCCGCGCCGGCCGTGACGGTGGTGGACTCGACCGGCGCCGGCGACGCGCACGCCGGAGTGTTCCTCGCCGCCCTGGCCGATGGCCTGGACCCGCCCGCGGCCGCCGGCCGCGCCAACGCCGCGGCCGCGCTCGCCGTCACCCGCCCAGGTCCCGCCACCTCGCCTACCCGCGCCGACCTGGATGCCTGGCTCACCAGCATCACAGATACCGAACGCGCCCAGCCGCCTCTTTTAGCGCACCCCATCTTCGTCCAGCGACCCCGCCGCCCGGCCCTGGCGCTCACTTCGCACACCTTACGACCACTTCCGTGCCCGGAATATCCCGAAATGTCCATGCGGAAAGTGTGCGAAGTCCAGCATGTGAGATCCGCAAGGCGGCGTGCTCTTCGTATCCGGGTGAGCTGGCGCGGTGCTCGCGGGGCCGAGGCGGTATCCGGCGATGCCGCGCGAGCGGCAATTATCGCCGGACTCAGGCGTCCCGAAAATGCGATAGCCAATATCAGCCACGATGATCTCTTCCGCATCTATTTTCAGCCGGGCATCACAAGAGACCGGAACCGGCCCGCCCTCGAATTGCGCCGCCAACGAGGGCGGCCCGCTGGGCCTCAGCACGTTCCGGGAGGCCGGAACCGGGCCGCTCTCGAATTGCGCCCGGTAAACGTTGACCCGGTTGCCGGCAGGTGTTATGGCCGATGTAAGAGTTCATGCTGGCTCGAAGGAGAGCGATGCGCAGGCCAGTTATTCCTCCCGTCTTCTTCGCCATGACCCTCACCGCCGTCGCCGGCCTGCTGCTGGTTCTCCAGCTCGCGGTCCCGTCGCCCGCGCCGGCCCGCGCGGCCGGCGCGGGCACCGCGGCCGGCGCGGGCGCCGTTGCCGTGACCCGCGCCGTTCACCCGGCCGCCGCGGTTACCCCGGTGATCAGCTGCGCGCGGCTGCGGCTCATGGACTTTACCCGGATCGCCGGCGCGCCCACCGAGATCACCTCGGCCGCCCCGGCCACGATCAACGGCGCGAGCTACTGCGAGGTCAAGGGGGAGCAGCCACCCCAGCTCCAGTTTGACCTGCGGTTGCCGGTCAGCACCTGGACCGGCCGCTACGTGCAGGAAGGCTGCGGCGGTTACTGCGGCGCGGTCTCCCCGGGAGCGCCGGCCGTCTCGGCCGGCTGTCCCCAGGTGACCGGCAACGAACTCGCGCTCGCCACCGACAACGAGGGGCATGTCGGCGCCAACGGCTTCGACGCGCTGTGGGCGGCGGACGACCCCGCGATGCGGATCTCCTACGCCTACACCTCCGAACACGACCTGGCCCTCGCCGCGAAGGCCATCATCGCCGCCTACTACGGTCGCGGGCCGTCCTACTCCTACTTCGACGGCTGCTCCGACGGCGGGCGCGAGGCCCTGGTCGAGGCCGAGCGCTACCCCCGCGACTTCAACGGCATCCTGGCGGGCGCGCCGGAGATCTACGCCACCGAGCTCAACGGCGAGGTCCAGGCGTGGAACATCCTGACCAACATGGACGCCGCCGGCCATGAGATCCTCACCGCGGAGAAGCTGCCCGCGCTGCACGCGGCCGTCGACAAGGCCTGCGCCGGCCCGCAGGGCTACGTGGTCGATCCGCGCGCCTGCGACTTCAACCCGGCCTCCATCCAGTGCCCGCCCGGCCAGGACAGCAACTCCTGTCTCACGCCGGCGCAGGTCGGCGTCGTCACCAGGCTCTACCAGGGACCCCGCGACCCCCAGGGGCAGTCGCTCTACCCGGGCGGCGAGCCCTACGGCTCTGAACTGGCCTGGGCCGGCTGGCTGATCGACCCGGCCGCCGACACGGCCTGGCCCGCCGACACGATCGACTACGGGGCCGCGATCGGCATGCTCAAGTACATCGCGTTCGCGAAGAACCCGCCGGCCTCGTTCACCCTCACCCAGTGGAAGTTCACGCTCGGCGACTACCGGCGGCTGACCGCGCTGAACGGCCTGAACGACGCCACGGACCCGAACCTGTCCGCCTTCGAGCGGGCCGGCGGCAAGATCATCATCTGGCAGGGCTGGGCCGACTCGGCCATCAACCCGTTCGGCACCGTGGCGTACTACTCGGCGGTGGTGCAGCACGCGGGCGGGTACGCCGCGGCACAGCGGTTCTCCCGGCTCTACATGATTCCCGCCGGGTACCACTGCCTCGGCGGCGGCGACCCGCAGGTCACCGGCGACCTGCTCACCCCGCTGATCAACTGGACGGAGCACGGGACCGCGCCGGGCGCGCAGACCTTCCCGCTGGTGAAGCCGACCGCGACGCTGAAGTCCATCACGGTCTCGCCGCTCAACCCGGGACAGCCCCCGGCAGGCGGCGGCAACGGGCTGAACAGCAGCTATCCGTGGGTCGGCAAGTTCCTCAACGGGAACGAGCTGTGGTGCACGGTCGACGGCATGTTCGTCGCCTGCCGCGCCGCTAGGCCCCGGGGGGCTGCCGCCTAGCACGGGGGGCTCCCGCCACCGTCCCCCCTGGCCCCCGCGCGGGGAGCCCCGCGCTCCCCGCGCTCCCCGCGCTGCCCCGGAGCGGGATCCACAGCCGGACGGTCGTGCCGGCGCCCGGCGCGGACCGCAGCCTGGCATGGCCGCCGTGCGCGGCGGCGATCGCGTGCACGATGGACAGGCCGAGACCGCTTCCGACGGAATCGGCCTGCCCGCCGTGGCCGTTCGCCTCCCCGCCGCGGGCGCCGCGGTGGAACCGGTCGAAGGCGCGCGCGGCGTCCTGCTCGGACATGCCCGGCCCTTCGTCGCTGACCTCGAGCACGGCGCCCTCGCCTTCCGGATACAGCCGGACGGTGGCAGGGGTGCCCGGGGGGGTGTGCGCGCGGACGTTGCCGAGCAGGTTCGCCAGGACCTGGCGGATCCGCGGCTCGTCGGCGATGGCCACGAGCGTGGGCGGCAGCTCGGCGGTCACCGTGCGGTCCGGCTCGACGGCCCGCGCGTCGGCCACCGCGTCCCTGGCCAGGCTGGCCAGGTCGGTCTCGGTCAGGTCGAGCGAGGACATGCGGTCGAGCCGGGCCAGTTCGAGCAGCTCGGCGACGAGCATGCTCATCCGCTCGGCCTCCTGCTCGATGCGCCGCATGGCGTTCGGCAGCTCGTCGGGGCCGAGCGCGCCCGCGCGGTAAAGCTCCGCGTAGCCGCGGATCGTGGTCAGCGGGGTGCGCAGCTCGTGCGAGGCGTCCGCGGCGAACTGCCGCACCTTCTGCTCCGACCGCAGCCGGGCGCCGAACGCCTGCTGGATCCTGTCGAGCATCGTGTTGATCGCCGCCGCGAGCCGGCCGGTCTCCTGGCGGCTGCTCCCCGCGTCGGGCATCCGCGCGGTCAGGTCACCGCTGCTGGTGATCATGTCGGCGGCCCTGGCCATCCGGCCCAGCGGTGCGAGGCCCCGCCCGATCAGCCAGTTGCCGCAGACCACGAGCAGGGCGATCAGCGCGCCGCCGGTGATCAGCTCCGCCAGCACGAGGCTGCGCACGTGGCTGCCCACGGAGTTCGCCGGCCGGCCGACGAGGACAACGGCCCCGCCAGGCGGCAGCAGGTGAGCGGTTACCCGCGTGGCGCCCACGAGGCGCCACGCGGCCCGCAACGTCGGGGAGCCTGGCATCGTAAAGTCGAACGGGTGGCCGCGGGCGCCCATCTTGCTCAGGTACGTGAGCACCTGAGCGACCGGTTCGTCCGCAACGACGCGCAGCAGCGCCTGGAGTTCGGCGGCCCCCGGCAAGCCGGGCGTGAGCTCGCCGGTGACCCCGGTTCGCAGCGACAGGTAGGCGGCGGCGAAATCGTCTGTGCCCCTGGCGATTTCCGGGATCGGCTGCCCGGTCGCGAGCCGGAGCTCGGCGTTGAACTGGTCCTGCTCCAGCCTGCTGAGCACCACCGTGCTTACCACGCCCATCACCACGAGGAAGATCGTGGTCAGCGTGATCAGGCCGGTCAGCAGCCGGGCGCGCAGCGACAGCGCCCGGCGGCCCCGGGCGGCCCCGGCCGTCGCCCTAGCCGTCGCCCTGGGGGCCTCCGCCCCGGTCGCGGCGGGCTCGGTCACGGCGGACGGAGGCTGTACCCGACGCCGCGCTGGGTGTGGATCAGCGGCGGCCCGAGCGGATCGAGCTTGCGTCGCAGGTAGCTCACGTACGTCTCCAGGACCTGGGACTGGCCGGCGTACTCCCACCCCCACACGTTCTCCAGCAGCTGCTTGCGGGTGAGCATCAGGCCCTGGTTGCGCATCAGGTAGGCCAGCAGCCGGAACTCCGTCGGCGACAGCTCCACCGGGGTGCCCGCCCGGCGGACCGTCCAGTGCTCCTCGTCGAGTTCCAGGTCGGCGACGCGCAGCGTCGACCCGCCGTCGGCGTCGCCGGGCGTGCCCCGCTGCTTGGCCGCCCGGCGCAGGACCGCACGCACCCGCGCCACCAGGGCCTCGACCGAGAACGGCTTGGTGATGTAGTCGTCTCCGCCGATCGTCAGCCCGGTGACGGTGTCCGACGTGGTGTCCCTCGCGGTGAGGAAGATGACCGGCACGTCGTTGTCGGCCGCGCGGAGCCGCCGGCACACCTCGAAGCCGTCGATGTCGGGGAGCATCACGTCGAGCACGATCAGGTCGGGGTCGCCGGCCTCGGCCAGCTCGAGCGCGTCCTTGCCGGTCGCGCCGGTCGTCACCGCGCAGCCGTGGAACTTCAGCGCTACCTGGACGAGTTCTCGGATGTTCGGCTCGTCGTCGACGACTAGCACCTTCGGGATGAGGTCACCTTCTGCCATGGGATTGCCTTGGTTCACTGTGCCCCGCCTCGGTGCCTGTGTGCTGCGGGTTCGCCGGCCATGCGGGGAGTATGGCCGCTCGCGCTGGGACGGCCGCGGGGAACTCCTGGGAGAATCCTGGGAGGCCGTCCGCTGCCAGGCAGGGACGTTAGCCTAGCCGAGATTCTCCGCGAGCGACTCGTAGGTGTCCAGCACCACCGCCCAGAAGCGCTCTACATCGATATCAGTCGCCACGAGTGCGTTCGGAATACCGGACGCCGAAAAGTCAGTCACGGTCATTCCCGACGTCAGCCGGCCCGTGGTCTCGACCTGCACCGACGCCGGCGTGTACGTGAAGACCGACGGCGCGGCGACCGACACCACCGCGCAGACGTCGTGCACCGGGGGATCGCCGGCCGCGGCGTGCGAGTCGGCGTACTGCGCGAGCGCGGGCAGCAGCAGCTCGGACCCCAGCGCGCCGAACCCGCGCATCCGTTCCTGCACGGCGGAACCCGCCCGCGCCCGCAGCGTGACGTCGAGCCCGATCATCCGCACCGCCCACCCTGCCTCGAACACCACCGCGGCCGCCTCCGGGTCCGCCCACATGTTGAACTCGGCGGCGTGGCTGACGTTGCCGCGCCCCGCCGAGCCCCCCATGATCACGAAATCCCGCACCCACTGCGGCAGCCGCGGCTCGCGGCGCAGCGCGAGCGCGATGTTGGTCAGCGGCCCGGTCGCGACCAGCGTGATCTCACCGGGCGCGGCGGCTACGCGCTCGATGATGAAGTCGATCGCGTGCCCGTCTTCGGCCTTCCTCGACGGCGGCGGCAGCACCGCGCCGCCGAGGCCCGACTCGCCGTGCACGTGCCCCGCGTCCGCTGCCGGGCGCAGCAGCGGCGCGGCGCACCCGGGGGTCACCGGCACGTCCGCCGCCCCCACGAAGGACGCGACGGCCAGCGCGTTCGCCGTCGTCTTGTCCAGCCCCACGTTGCCGGCCACGCTGGTGATCCCGGCGAGCTCGATCCCGGGGTGCCCGGCCGCGAACGCGATCGCCAGCGCGTCGTCGATGCCGGGGTCGCAGTCGAGGATGATGGTGGTGCTCATGGCCTGTCCTGTCCGTCGGTCAGTGGCGAATACGAAGGTACCGAACGTACCGTTGCGACTCTGTTTTTCCTCACGGGCCTCCATACCCCCCGCGCCTCCCGGGGACCCCTGAGGTAGCCTCGTCACCTGAGGAGGTCGCCCATGCACCAGCCGCCCATTCCCCAGATCGACTCGTCCGACCCGGAGATCGCGAGGCTGATTCACGGCGAGGCACGCCGCCAAGCCGAGAAGATGCGGCTGATCCCGTCGGAGAACTACGTATCGCTCGCCGTGCTCGAGGCGTGCGGCACGGTGTTGACGAACAAGTACTCCGAGGGGTACCCGGGCAAGCGCTACTACGAGGGCCAGCAGTTCATCGACCCGGTCGAGACGATCGCGGTCGAGCGGGCCAAGGCGCTGTTCGGCGTGGACCACGCGAACGTGCAGCCGTACTCGGGCTCGCCGGCGAACCTGGCCGTGTACCTGGCGTTCGCCCAGCCGGGGGACACGGTCCTGGGGATGGCGCTGCCGATGGGCGGTCACCTCACGCACGGGGCCGCGGTGGCGCTCGGCGGCAAGTGGTTCAACGCCGTGCAGTACGGCGTGCGGCGCGACACCGGCCGGGTCGACCTGGACGAGGTCCGCGACCTGGCGCGGAAGGAGCGCCCCAGGATCATCTTCGCTGGCGGCACCGCGGTGCCGCGGACGATCGACTTCCCGGCGTTCGCCGAGATCGCGGCCGAAGTCGACGCCGTGCTCGTCGCCGATATCGCGCACATCGCGGGCCTGATCGCGGGCGGCGCGCACCCGTCGCCGGCCGGTCACGCGCACGTGATCACCACGACCACGCACAAGACGCTGCGCGGCCCGCGCGGCGCGATGATCATGACCGACGCCGCGCACGCCTCGGCGGTCGACAAGGCGGTGTTCCCCGGCCTGCAGGGCGGCCCGCACAACCACACGACGGCGGGGATCGCGGTGGCGCTTCGCGAGGCCGCCCAGCCGTCGTTCCGGGCGTACGCGGCGCAGGTGGTGTCAAACGCCAAGGCCCTGGCGTCCGCGCTACAGGCACGCGGATTCGACCTGGTGTCCAGCGGGACCGACAACCACTTGCTGCTCGTGGACCTGACGTCGAAGGGGATCGGCGGCAAGCCGGCCGCCAAGGCGCTGGACCGGGCAGGCATCGAGCTGAACTTCAACACGGTCCCGTTCGACCCGCGCCGTCCGTTCGACCCCTCCGGCATCCGGCTCGGCACGCCCGCGATCACCACCCGCGGCCTGGACGAGTCGCACATGCCGCAGCTCGCGGCCTGGATCGACGAGGCGGTCGCCGCGGCCGCCAAGGGCGAGGAGGCGACGCTGGACCGGATCGCCGCCGAGGTCCGCGACCTGCTGGCGGGCTACCCGATCCCCGGCTGGTCCCCCGAGCCGTAGCCCGCGGCCCGGCCGCCGCGACGGCCCGCGGTCCGCGTTCCCGGCCGGGGCCCGCGCTCCCGGTCCCGGCCGCCGCCTGCGTTCCCGCCCGCGCCGCGGGCGGCCGCCGCGCCGCAGGCGGGGCCGCGCTCCGGAGCGGCTCACCGCGAGCTGGCGGGTCTTCCGGGCGGCGCCCGGCGCCACAAGGTAACGTGCTATTGGTACGAGTCACCGAAGTATCCTCGCGGTGCCACGCGGTTGTGGTGTTTCGGGGGTAGATCGAGGGGCCTGCGGTTTCCGTGCTGTTTACTTGAGTAACGTCGGTCCCGGACCTGAGGAACTACATGACACTCGCGCAGAATCGCCTTATAGCGCCATTGTGGCGGAAGCTTCGCACCAAGGTGGGCGTGCGTTTCACCCGGTTCGCGGGGGTAGCGATCCTGGCGCTGGCGACCAGCGAGATCGTGCTGTCGATATGCAACGGCGTGTTCCACCTGAGCTCGACGCCGGCGGCGCTCCTGAGCACGTTCTCCGGCGCGGTCGTCAGCTACGTGCTGAGCCGCTGGGCATGGGAGCGCAAGGGCAGGCCAGACGTGCTGCGGGAAACCGTGCCGTTCTATGTGATCACCGCGATGGTGTGGGTGATCCTGTGGCTGGCCACGAAGCTGGGCTACCACATGGCCTCCTGGATGCACCTGTCTGGATTCAAGCACGTGCTGCTCGTCGACTTCGTGTACCTGGTGGCCAATTTCGTCACGTTCCTGCTGCGTTTCGTGATCTTCCATTACGTGCTGTTCGCCGAGCGCACCACGGCCGTCCGCGCGGCCGCCACCGGCCCGGATGCCATCCCGCCGGGCACGCGGCATGAGCCGCGCCCCGCGGAAGCGCCGCGCTCGGCGGCCTCGGCCGCTCCCGCCGAGGTCCCCTACTCCGCGGCGCCGGCCTCCGCGGCGCCGGCCTCCGCAGCGCCGGGTCCCGCGGCGCCGGCCTCCGCGGCGCCGGCCGGCGTCGGGCGGCTCCCGGCCGCTTCCGCCGCCCCGGGCTCGGCAGCCCCCGCCGGGGCTCCCGGCTCCGGTGCCGGCGCCAGGAGCGCCTCCAACTCGAAGGGCACCCCTGGCGCCAGGGGCACCGCCTCCACGTCGGCCCACCACGCCAGGCCGTCCCCGAAAACCTCTTCCGCCACTTCGCCTTCCCCTGCGACGGAGTAAGGGCGCCAGCGCGCTGGCCCTGGGGCCCTAGGGCGCTGGGCCCGTGGCGCTGGGCGCTGGGCCCGTGGCGCTGGGGTCGCCCCGGGCGCGCGGGGCTCGCGGGTCCGCCGTGGCCAGATCGGTTTCCGGTACCTGGTCCGATGCCTCTTCGGTACCCGGCCCCCTGATATGGCGCGGCCCGGTTAGCGCGTGGGTCATCCCCGGTTAGCGCGTGGGTCATCCCCGGCTGGCCCGGCGGATGCGGCCCGGCTGGTGCGGGGTCATCCCGGCGGGCGCAGCCCGGCGGCGCGAGGTCATCCTGGCGGGCGCGGCCTGGCGGCGCGAGGTCATCCCGGCGGGCGCGGCCTGGCGGCGCGGCCTGCTGTCATATGCCGGGCATGCCGGTCGCGCGATCGGCAAAAGTCGGCTTGCCGCTCCTAGCGCAGGCGCCTTCCGTCGCACAGCCCCCAAGGGTCCCACCTCACGTGCCGCAGGCCATGATCGTGTAAAATTCTTAGACCTATACCATAAAAATCATTCATAATGAATGATTTTTCGATTTGTTTGGATGGCCATAGCGTGTCACCGGATTCTGGGGCCGATGCGGCCGTGACGCCTGTGCCTCTTGCGGTGCCAGGGAACTGTGTTCCAGACGGCCTAACAGCGCTGGGATATGGAGGCGCGGGATACGGAGAGCGTGAGGCCGGCTAGCGGGCCGGTCGCGTCAGGAACGGCGGCGGGCCGGTCACCTGAGGCCGGGCTAGCGGGCCCAGTCGCGTCAGGAACGGCGGCGGCGTTCGCGCCACCAGGTGCCGAGGACGACCCGCGTGAACCGGGCGCCGTAGAAGATGTTGTTCACGCCCGGGATGTGCAGGTTGTAGAAGGGGTTCTGGCCCTTCTTGCTCTCGCCGACCTTCCGCTTGTGGATGGTCGCGGGCACCTCCAGCACCCGGTAGCCGTGCGTGATGACGCCGATCAGCAGCTCGGAAGCCTGGTACTGCGGCTGCTCGAGGCGGACGGCCCCCGTCACCTCGGCGCGCATGGCCCGCAGGCCGAAGGTGGTGTCGCTGATCCGCTGCCCGGTGAGCAGGCTGACCAGGAAGGCGAAGAACCGTACGCCCGCCCGGCGGATCGGGTCCTTGGTTTCCTCGCTGCCCATCCGGCGCGACCCGGTGACGAAATCGGCCTTGCCCTCGACGACCGGGGTGAGCAGGGACTCGATCTCCATCGGGTTGTACTGGCCGTCGGCGTCCGTGGTGACGATGTACTGCGCGCCGCCCTCGCGCGCAATCCGGTAGCCGAGCCGGAGCGCGGCACCCTGCCCGCGGTTGACCGGGACGTCGCAGACGATGGCGCCAGCCGCGTCGGCCTCCTTGGCGGTGGCGTCGGCGCAGCCGTCGGCGACCACGATCACCTCCGCGGGCATCCCGCACACCGTGCGGGGCAGCGTCTCGACGACCGGGCCGACCGCGCCTTCCTCGTTGTAGGCGGCGATCACCAGCGCGACGGGGGGAAGCTTGGTGGCGCGCTCGCCGTAGCTGTCGGCAAGCGCCTTCAGGGCGTCAGCGTCGATCGACGCGTCCGCCGGGTTGGAGTAAAACATGCTCACGCCTCCGTCGAACGGCCCGGGCCGGGCACCGGCCGGGCGGCCGCCGGGTCGGTGCCGAGGTGGTATCGGTCCCTTGCCATGCATGCTCCGTTCGCTTCTGCGGACTGCCGTCCACGCGAATGCCTGATCGCGCGGCCGGAGACTACCCGGCCATGCTTACAGTTCGCTGAAGATCCGATGCGCATTCCGCGATGCGCCCTGCGGCCGGGCGCAGCACCGGACGAGTCCGCGCGCCCGCAAGTGTATCGGCCTCCTGCCGGCTCGTGGTGGCACTCCCTGCCACGATCTCGGGTGTTATTACCAGAACACCCAGCTTGCGCCGGTCGCCTTCACCGCGGGCGCCGCTTCGGATGCTGTTACCAGAAAGCAACGGTCTATGCTGCGGGCCTGCTCACAGACACGCCGGCGGTGCGGTTGTTGTGCTGGCGAACCCGGGGTGCTTTTCTCGACAGACATGGGGGTTCGTGGCTCGACAGACACGGCGGGCGGCTCAGCGGGCATGGACGCGGGCTCTGCCGCCGGCGATCCGGCACGGGCTGAGTCGTACCGCGTCCTGCGGGCCCGGATCGACCTGAGCGGGCTGCCGCCGCTGACCCGCGCGGTCACCGAGGCGGTGCTCTGCGCTACCGCTGACTTCGACTACGCCCGCGACCTGGTATGTGATGAGGGGGTCCTGGCCGCCGGGGTCCGGGCTATCGAGGCCGGAGCGAAGGTGGTCGCCGACGCGCCGATGGTGGCCGCCGGGATCACCGGCTATCCGGTGATCTGCAAGGCCGCCGAGCCGCTGGCCGTCCGGCTGGCCAGGACTACCGGCATCGCGGTGCCGGCGGCCGGGATCCGGCTCGGGTTCGGCGAGGCAGGGCCGGATGCCGTCTGGGTGGTCGGCGGCACGCCGGACGCGCTCGCCGAGATCCTGCGCCGGGCGGTCCAGCCGGCGCTGGTGATCGGGACGCCGGCCGGCCTGTACGGCGCGGCGGCGGCGAAGGAGGCGCTGCGGGCCAGCGGCGTCCCCGCGCTGAGCAACGTGTCGGAGAAGGGCGGCCCGGTCGTGGCGGCCGCCGTTTTCGGCACCCTGCTGCGCGCCGCGCGCGGCGACCTCGCACCGTAGGCGCGGCGACCTCGCACCGTAGGGGCTGCCCGTTCGATCCGCTCCGCGGCTCAGCCCGCTCCCGCTGTATGCCGCTACCCGGACATTCGGGTACGTTCGGTCCGGGAGCAGCGGAACGGGTATCAGCGGGAGAGACAGCCGTGACAGGGCGACAGGACGAGGCGTACCTGCTCGGCCTGCGGTTGCGCGGCCGGCGGGTGGTCGTGGTCGGCGGCGGCGCGGTAGCGGCCCGCCGCGTGCCGCGGCTGGTCGCGGCCGGGGCCGACGTTCTGCTCATCTCACCCCAGGTCACTCCCGCCCTGGAAGAGCTGGCCGTTGCGGGCCGGATCGGCTGGCGCGCGCGCGAGTACCAGCCGGGCGACTGCGCGGGCGCCTGGCTGGTACTCGCCTGTGCCGGGCCGCCGCATGTCAACGCGGAAGTCGCCGGAGAGGCGGAAAGCCGCCGGGTGTGGTGCGTCAGAGCCGATAACGCGGCCCGGTCGACGGCCTGGACGCCCGCCGTCGGCACCGCCGCCGACGTCAGCGTCGGCGTGCTCAGCGGCGACCCCAGGCGCAGCGCGGTGATCCGCGACGCGATTACCACGGGGATCGCGGCCGGGACGATCTCTGCCCGGCATTACCGGAAGCGGCAACCGGGCGTGGCGCTGGTCGGCGGCGGCCCTGGCGATCCGGGGCTGATCACCGTGCGCGGCCGGCAGTTGCTCGCCGAGGCCGACGTAGTGGTCGCCGACCGGCTGGCGCCGCGCAGCCTGCTCGCCGAACTGCCGCCGGACGTGCTCGTCATCGACGCGGGCAAGGTGCCCTATGGCCGGGCGATGTCCCAGGAGGAGATCAACGAGGCCCTCGTCGCGCACGCCAGGGAAGGGCGATTCGTGGTCCGGCTGAAAGGCGGTGACCCGTTCGTGTTCGGCCGGGGCGGTGAGGAGATGCTGGCCTGCCTGCGCGCAGGCGTGCCGGTGACGGTGGTGCCGGGGGTCAGCAGCGCGACCGGCGTGCCGGCCGCCGCCGGCCTGCCGGTGACCCACCGCGGCACCGCGCAGGACTTCCACGTGGTGTCGGTGCACGTGCCGCCCGGCGATGACCGGTCGACGGTGGACTGGGCGGCGCTGGCGAAGGCCAACGGGACGCTGGTGCTGCTGATGGCCCTGGAGCGGATCGGCGCCGTGGCCGAAACGCTGATCAGGCACGGGCGACCGGAGAACACTCCCGTTTCGGTAATCGCGGACGGTACCATGCCCACGCAACGAACAATTTGCTCGACCCTGGAGGAAGTCGGCAGGCACGTCGCTGCCGAAGGGATCCGTCCCCCGGCCGTAGTGGTCATCGGTGGCGTGGTAGCCATCGCGGCCGAACTCGCCGGGCTCGCACGGAACCTGAGCCAAACCTGAGCGCCGCGGGCGACCCAGGTCCGGGGCACTGCTTCTCCGCTGGTACCCCGCTGGCGGAGAGGCGGCGGCGGAGGACAATTCACGAGCATATAACCAGGCGGGATGATGGAAGAAAAGGGCGTGACGGCGGAACAATCGCCGTCGCCCGGTACCGCGCGGCGGATAGAGCGGACAGAAACGCCTCCAACCGACGCGAATCCCGCGGGCGCGACGGATATGGTCAATTCCATGGAGGCGCCTGCGGACAAAAGGGACGCGCCTGGCCGGGAAGGCGAATCGGCGCGAGGTCGTGCTGCCGGTTCCGCGTCAGGCCGGAATGCGCGGGACACCCGGCAGCAGTCGCGGGTCCGGGTGGACGCGCGGCTGCTTGAGGCTACGCTGCTCAACCTCAGGAAGCGGATAGCCGCTATCCCGCTGGTCTTCGACATTCCCGGCGCCGACGAGGTGTCCGCGGAACGGGCCAGGCTGCTCAGCCAGATCGACGATTACCTGCTGCCGCGGGTCCGCCAGTCGGCCGCACCTATCCTGGTCGCGCTGGTCGGCTCCACCGGGGCGGGCAAGTCGACGCTGGTGAACAGCATCGTCGGCGCTCAGGTGAGCCTGACCGGGGTGAGAAGGCCCACGACGAACTCTCCGGTGCTCGCCTGCCACCCCGACGACATCGGCTGGTTCGCGGAGAACATGTTCCTGCCGACGCTGCCGCGCGTCCGCCAGGAGGGCCTGGCCCGGCCGGGCCGGGACGGGCTGCTGGTGCTGGCCGCGTGCGAGGGGATGACCCGGGGCATCGCGCTGCTCGACACGCCGGACATCGACTCGGTGGTGCGGGCGCACCATGACTTCGCCTACCAGTTCCTTGATGCCTCCGACCTGTGGCTGTTCATGACCAGCGCCAGCCGGTACGCGGACGCGCCGGTGTGGGAGATCCTGCAGCACGCGAGGGAACGCGGCGCGGCCCTCGGTGTCGTGCTGTCCCGCGTCCCGCCCAGCCACCGCACCGAGCTTGTCGCCCACTTCAACGCCATGCTCGACGCCAACGGCATCGCCGCGGACAACCGGTTCGTGATCCCGGAGACCGGCATCGTGGACGGCATGCTCCCCGTCGACATCTTCCAGCCGATCAGGGACTGGCTCACCGAGACCGCCCAGCGCGCCGACCGGCGGGTCGCGGTGCTCAGCCAGACGATGGCCGGCGTCCTCGACACGTTCAAGGTCCGGGTCCCCAAGCTTGCCGCCCACGTGGACGCCCAGGTCATGCTGAGGATGCGGCTCCGCCGCGAGGCCGAGGCCGCGTACGCGAACGCGCTTGTCGAATTCGACGCGGGTATCAGGAACGCGCAGCTGCTGCGCGGTGAGGTGCTCGCCCGCTGGCAGGACTACGCGCGAAGCGGCGACCTCGGCGCCGCGCTGCGCGGCAGGCGCGGCGTTCGCCAGGCCAAGGGCAGGCGGGCGCGCAAGGGCACCGGCACGTCGCGGTCCGCGGCGCTTGACGCAGCGCTGCGGGCAGCCCTGCAAGCCCTCGTGGTCTCGGTCGCCGACCGTGCCGCGGAGCAGGTGACCAGGATCTGGCGAGCCGACCCCGCGGGCGCGGCCCTGCTCGCCTCGGCCGAGGCGAGCAGGGCGCGCGGCGAGCGTGCCAAGCGGGAGTTCGAGTCCGCCTTCGGGCCCAGCGGGGCCGCCCCGGCGGCCGGCGCGGCCACCGCCGGCGGCGGGCCCGCCCCGGCGGCCGGGGCGCCGGCCGCGGCAGGCCCGGCCGGCGCGCCTGACCAGGGGGCCAGGCAGGCTGCCTTCGACCGTTCCTCCCCCGACCTGCCGCCGCGGGTCACCCGGGCGGTCAGCGCGTGGCAAGATCAGATGATGCGACTCCTGCAAGCCGAGAAGATGCCGAAAGGCGGTTCCGGCCCCGACAGCGAGCCGCTGAGCCTGATCACGCTGGTCGCCATGCTCGGTGAACCGGGAAAGCAGGCCGGCCCCGCGAGCGCGCTCAAGCCAGCCCGCGCACCAGACGAGACCGGCGCCGTGCCCATGGAACTGCTGGCGTCCGCTCTCGGCGCGGCCGAGACCGGGCAGCTCATCGAGGTGGCCCGCCGGGACCTGATGGAGCGGGTACGGCTGCTGCTCGATGAGGAACTGCTGCGGTTCGTCGAGGTGCTCGACGAGGCCGGCCCTGTCGACCCGGTCGCCGCGGTCCGGCTCTATCAGGCCGAGTACTCGCTGGAGGCGGCACGGTGACCACGCTACCCTCGGTCGGGCCGCCGCAGATGGCGCAGAAGAACCTGTCCGCGCGGCTGGACGCGCTGGCCGATATCGCCCGCATCGGCAGGCACAGACAGGGGCCTGACGGGTTCGGCGCGCCGCTGCTCGACGACTGCGAGGCCCTGCTCAGAAGAGCCGGCGAACGCCTGCGCCTTTCCGCCAGCCACACCGTGGTCGCGCTGGCCGGCGGCACGGGAAGCGGGAAGTCCACGCTGTTCAACGCGCTGTCCGGGGCGAACTTCTCCCCTCCGGGGGTGATCCGGCCGACCACCAGGCACGTGCACGCGTGCGTGTGGGGCATGCAGGGCGCGGCCCCGCTGCTCGACTGGCTGGGCGTCCAGCGCCGCCACCGGTACGCGCGCGCGAGCGCGCTGGACTCCGGCGAGGCAGCCCTCAACGGGCTGCTCCTGCTCGACCTGCCCGACCACGACTCGGTGGTCACCGCGTCGATGGCGGCGGTGGACCGGCTGAGCAAGCTGGCCGACATGCTGATCTGGGTACTCGACCCGCAAAAGTACGCGGACGCCGCGGTGCACAACCGCTACCTTATCCCGCTGGCCGGGCACGCCAGCGTGCTCACCGTGGTGCTCAACCAGATCGACCTGCTCCCCCCGGACCAGGTGAAGGAGTGTGAGCAGGACTTGCGCCGGCTCCTCGACGCCGAGGGGCTCGCCGACATCCCGGTGCTGGCGGTGTCCGCGCGCACCGGCGACGGCCTGGACGACCTCCGCGCGCTGCTGACCGAGGCGGTGAGCGCGAACCGCGCGGCCAGCGAGCGGATCTCCGCGGACATCGACTCGGTGATCGGCGGCTTCGAGGCCTACGCCGCCGGGCAGGTAGCGCCCGATGACGCGCTGGCCGCCGCGGCGGCGCGCGACCGCGCGCTGTCGGGCGAAGGCGCGCCGCAGCGGCCCTCCCTGCCGCCGTGGGACCTCCAGGAGGGCGAACAGTCCGAGGCCGTCCCGCAGAAGCCGCCGTGGGATGACGCCACGCCGGACGGCGGTGAGCGCGACGGCGTTGACCCGGTGGCCAACGTGCCGGAAGGGCCGGCGGCAGAGCTCACCGCCGCGTTCGCCCGCGCGGCCGGCCTGACCGCGGTGGCGGAGTCACTGGGGAGCGCCCGCGAGGCACTGGCGGCTAGGCTCACCGGCTGGCCGCCGGCGCGGCTGGCGCGCCGCCGGCGCGATCCGGTCCGCTCGCTGGCCGCGCCCGGCCCGGGCGCGGCCGCCAGCGCGGCCGGGCAGGCGCAGCAGTCCGCGGTGGACAACGCCATCACCGCGCTGGCCGACGCGGTGGGCGGCGGGCTGCCCGACCCGTGGTCCGCGTCGCTGCGCGCGGCGGCCAGGACCAACGCCGGGCTGGTGCCGTCGGCGCTCGCCGACGCGGTGCGCCAGGCCGTCCCCGGCGGCCGTCCCCGGGTGCCAGGCTGGTGGCGGCTGATCACCGCATGGCAGTGGCTGCTAGCCGTGCTCGCGGTCGTCGGCCTGGCGTGGGCGGTCGTGATCGCCGTGGCGCATGGCGGCAGGGAGCAGTCGACGCTGATCGGCGATACCGCGCTGATCCCGTGGCTGCTGACCATGGCGGCGGCGATGCTGCTGCTCGGCTTCCTGACCGCCGCCGGCTGCCAGAACATGGCCCAGCTTGCCGCCGAGCGCGAGCGCGAGCACGCGGAGCAGGCGATGCGCGCGCGGGTGGCCGCGGTGACCCGCGACCTCGTGCTTGTCCCTCTCGGCCGGGAAATCGCCGAGTACGAGCGCTTCCGCAGGGACTTGGCGGTGGCGGCGGGCACGCGCGGAGCATGACCGCCGCCGTCCGTCATCGTCCCCTTGTCATCCCGAACGGACGGTGAGTCACCCCCTTTCGTTCGGGATGACCGCGGGCTACTTGTAAAGGGTCGCTGTGCCGTCTGGGTTGATGATCTCCATGGCGGCGAGCACTTGGCTGATGTTCTCGTAGTTGGACGGGGTTCTGTCCCACACGATGCCCAGCGTGTTGATGTTCAGGTGCTGGAGTTCGTGCATGATCGCCGTCTCGTCCAGGCTGCCGGCCTGCTTGATGGCCCAGGTGATCTCCAGGCCGGCGTCCCAGCCTTCCTGGCTGTTGTCGATCTGGTCCTCCGCGCCGAGGCCCGCCGCCTTCATGCCGGCGATGTACTCTTCGAGCCCGGCGGCGGTCGCCTTCGCCTCCGGCGAGGTGCCCTGCTTGGCCGCGGTCAGCCAGTCCTGCATGGAGCCGAGCACGTAGATGTTCTTCATCACCGAGGGGCCGCCGACCGCCGCGATGAAGCTGGGCAGCTCGCACGCGGAGCACTCGCTGATCGGGATGGTCGGGTTCTGCGCGCGGATCGCGCGGATCGCGGTGATCGAATCCGTCCCCGGCACCAGGCCGAACAGGATGATCTGCGGCTTGGCGGCCAGCAGCGCGAGCACCTGCGGGGTGACGTCGGTGGCGCCCACCTGGTCGATCTGGGTGGAGACGAGCTGGAAGCCGTACTTCTTGGCCAGTGCCTGCACGGTGGCCTGGTTGGCCAGGCAGACCGAGCCGCAGTTGTCCTCGAGCAGGGCGACCCGGGTGTAATGCCGCGGCACGATCAGGTTCTGCACCGAGGCGAGCTGGTCCTCGTAGAAGACGTCGTAGAAGCCGGGGAAGCCCCAGGAGTTCAGCTCACTGGCCGGGTAGCCGTTGGTCTGCCAGCCGGAGGACAGGCTGATCAGGATCGTGTGGTTGGCGATCGCGATCGGCAGCGCCGACTCGGTGTCCGCGCCGGACTCCGGCCCGATGATGACGGTCGCGTGGTACTGCTGGATGCACTTCTTGGCGATCAGCTCGGCCTGCGCGGCGTTGGACTGGTTGTTGAACGTGATGTAGTTGACCTTGTGGCCGAGGATGCCGCCGGTGGCGTTGATGTGCTTGAAGTACGCCTGCGCGCCCCAGTTGTCCGTCTCGCCGATCTGCGCGTACGGGCCGGCCAGCGCCAGGTCGCCGCAGGCGACGATGGGGGCGTTGCCGCTGGCGGAGTTGCCGCCGCCGGAACCGCAGGCGGTCAGGACACCGAGCATCAGGGCCGCCGCCGCGGCGGCGAACGGGATTCGTCTTCGGATCATGGTGCAACCTCTCTAGAGACCGACGAGGAGAGAGTTAACGACAGGTGAGGACCGGAAGTCGGAGGGGCCGCCGTCGAAGACCAGGCGGCCGCCGGACAGGACGAAGATGCGCTGGCTGACCTCGGCGACCAGGTCCAGGTCGTGCTCCACGAGCAGCACGCAGGTCCGGTTGCCGAGATCGCGCAGCAGGTCCGCGAGGCGGCGCCGCTGCTCTTCGGACAGCCCGGAGGCCGGCTCGTCGAGCAGCAGCAGCCGGGGTCCCGGCGCGAGCGCGCGGGCGAGTTCGACCATCCGCTGGTTCTCCAGCGTCAGGCTCGAGACCTCCCGGTCGGCGAGGCGCTGCATGCCGAGGTCCCGTAGCGCCTGCGCGGCCTTGTCCCTGGCCTCGTCGAGCCGGCTGCGCGCGATGCGGGTGACGATGCCGGAGGTGTGGGAGGCCAGGCAGGAGACCGCCACGTTGTCGAGCACGGTGCGGCCCTTGACCAGGTGGACCGCCTGGAAGGTGCGGCTGATCCCCTGGTAGAAGCGCTCGTGCGGCGGCTTCCTTGTGATGTCCTCGCCGTGGAGCAGTACCTGGCCGCGCGTCGGCGGCACGCTGCCGCCGATGACGTTGAGCAGGGTGGACTTGCCCGCGCCGTTCGGGCCGCAGAGGCCGAAGAGGCCGCGCCCGGGAAGCGCCAGCGTGACGTCGTGCAGGACGTTGAGCCCGCCGTACTCCTTCCCGATCCCCCGGCACTCCAGCAGCGGCGTGGCGGACGCGCCGGCCCCGTCCGCCGCCACGCTGACCGCACCGGCCCCCGGGCCCCTGCCCGCGCTATCCGCCCCGCCCCGGCCCGCGCCGGTCGCCGCCACGTACGAGGTCTGTGGCCCCCCGGCCTCGGAAGACGGGGCTTGTGGGCCACCGGCCTCACCGGACGGGAGCCCGGCGGACGGGAGCCCGGCGGACGGCAGGCCGCCGGACGGCAGGCCGGACGGCGCCGCGGCGCCGCGGCGGGCCCGCAGCCGCGCCAGCCCGGTGTTCACGATCCCCGCCAGGCCCTCGGGATCCACCAGCAGCACCACGGTGAGCAGCAGTCCCTCGACGACGAGGATGTTCACGCTGATCCAGTTGCTGGCCCCTTGCAGGTACTGGATCACCAGCGCGCCGACGACAGCCCCGAGGATCGACCGCCGGCCGCCGATGAACAGCATGATCAGCAGCGCCAGCTCGGCCGTCGGATCGACCAGCGTCTCGGGCACGAACTGCTGCGTGCCGGCGTACACCGCGCCGCCCAGGGTGGCGAACACGCAGCCGAGCACGAACAGCTCCAGCTTGCGGCGCGGCGTGCGCACCCCCATCGCCGCCGCGGTCCGCTCGTCCACGCCCAGGACGAACAGTTCCAGGCCGATGTCGGAGGACAGGATGCGGGATGTGACGAACATCGTGACGCCGAGCAGCACGATGACCACCAGGCCGCCGCCGACCGCGATCGTGGCCGTCGACGACGACGGCCACAGCGTACCGGTCAGCGGCGCGCCGACCGCGCCGCCCAGGAAAGCGGCCGAGCTCACGTAGCCGACCGCGATCAGCGGCAGCATCAGCGTGGCGACGGCGAGCGCGAGCCCCGAGGCGCGGGTGACCACCGAGCCGAGCAGCAGCGCCGCCAGCGCCGCGCCGATCATCACGATCGGCGTCGCCGCCAGCACCGGAATGTTGAAGTGCGTGTTGAGCATGGCGACGCCGTAGGCGCCCACGCCCATGAACACCGACTGGCTGAACGCGATCTGCTGGGAGAACCCGAGCTGGACGGCCATCCCCGCGGTGACGATCGCGTAGCAGGCGGACAGCACGAACACCGAGCCGGTGTACTGCTGGCCGTAGAGCAGGACGATGACCGCGCCGACCAGCACGACCAGGGCGGCCGGGCCCAGCGATCGCGCCCGCGGGGCGGCGCTCAGTACCGGCATCATCATCCGCTCACCGCCGATTCGAAGCCCAGTCCGCGCGGCCAGGCCAGCACCAGCGCGGCGAGGATCGCGTACAGCACCGTGTCCCCGTACTCGGCGCTGACGTAGCCGCCGAGCAGTGCCTCGAGGATGCCGATGAACAGCCCGGCGAGCAGCGCGCGGCCGGGCTTGCGGAACCCGCCGTAGGCGGCCGCCAGGAATCCCGTCAGGGAGATCGTCGCGCCGGACAGGTACGTGTAGCCGGTGATCGGCGACTCCACGATGCCGAAGACGGCGGCGATCACCGCCGTTCCCACGAAGATCAGCCTCCGGTAGCGGCGGGTGTCGATGCCGGCGATGCGCGCGCCGACGGGGTTCTCGCCGCAGGCTTCCAGCGCCTTGCCGCCGAGCGTGTACCTGATGTACAGCCAGAACGCCCCGCCGATGATCACCGCGCAGGCCAGCACCAGCAGCCCGGCCCGTTCCAGGTGCAGGCCGGCGAAGGCCAGCGACTGCCCGGCCCACAGCGCGGGCGCCGCGTGCACGTCGGTGCCGAACAGCATCTTCGCCACCCCGTCGATGAAGAACGAGAGCGCGAACGTGAAGAAGAACGTGACGACGATGCCCTCGGCGCGCCGCGGCCCGTCCTGCGCGATCCGCAGCACGACCTGGTCATACAGGTAGGCGAAGACCGCGATGACGACCAGCGTGGCGGCGATGGCGGCGGGCAGCGGCAGCCCCTTGACCCGGTACAGGTTGTCCACGCCGAGCGCGCCGGCCATGGCGAAGTCGCCGACGGCGAGGTTGAGGATGTTGGACACCCGGTACCAGACCGAGACGCAGACGGCGAAGGTGGCGTAGATCGAACCGGTCACGATGCCGGCGATGACGAGATTGCCGAACTTCATGGCGTCCCCGCCATCCCGTTGCGCACCTCGACCCGCCGGTTGCACAACGTCAGCGCCCGCTTGGGCGCCTCCTCGACGACGATGAGCGTGGTCCCCTGCTCGTGGATGCTGGCGAGCACGTCGTAGACCCGCTTGGCGATCGCCTCGGCGAGGCCGAGGCACGGCTCGTCCACCGCGAGGATCTTCGGGTCGCTGGCCAGCCCGCGCGCGATCGCCACCATCTGCTGCTGGCCGCCGGAGAGGGTGCCGGCCGCCTGCTTCAGGTGCGGCTTCAGCTCGGGGAAGAGCTCAATGGCTTTCCCGAACGGACCGGACTTCCTCGCCTTGCTTATGCTCCTCGTCCAGGCGTAGCAGCCGAGGATGATGTTGTCGGCCGCGGACAGGTCCGGGTAGAGCTGCCGGCGCTCGGGCACCAGCGTGAGTCCGTGCCTGGCGGCCCACCGGACATCGCCGTTCTTCGCCGGCGTCCCGAAGATCTCCACCGTGCCGCGGCGGCGGACCATGCCGGTGACGCCCATCAGGATGCTGGACTTGCCGTTCCCGTTCGGACCGGTGATGGCGCACGCCTCTCCCTCGGCGACGGTGAATGTCGCGTCGTGCACCGCCACCACGTTCCCGTAGGAGACGGACAGGTTGCTGACCTTGAGCGCGGCGGTTTCGCTGCTCATGAGGTGGGCTCCTTCGGTCTCAGCACCGCGCCCTCGGGCAGCGGGCGCACCAGGCGCTGGTAGACCGACAGCCAGCCGACCTCACCCGTCGGCGCCGGCCCTTGCAGGGCTGCCCTCCGGCGGCCGAGCTCGTCGGCGGGGACGTCCAGGTCGGCGGTGCGGCCGGGGACGTCGATGCGGATGATGTCACCGTCCCTGACCAGCGCCAGCGGCCCGCCCCTGGCCGCCTCCGGCGACACCTCGCCGACCACGATGCCCTTGTTGACAAGGCCGGACAGCTGCCCGTCGGTGACGACGGCGACCTGCCCGGTCAGCCCGGCGCCGTCGAGGGCGAACACGAGCTGGGAGGCCATGCCCATGCCGGGGGAGCCGGTGACGCCCTGCCCGCGCAGCACCACGACCTGCCCGGCTTCGACACGGCCGGCGCGGACCGCGTCCAGGGCCTGGGCGGGCGAGTCGAACACGATGGCCGGGCCGGCGAAGTCGAGCCGCCGGTCGTCGGCGACCGCGAGCTTGACGATTCCGCCGTCGGGGCAGAGGCTGCCGCGGATCAGCACGATCGTGGGCCGCCGCCCGAGCGCCCGCTCCGGCGGCCTGATGACCTCGTCGTCCGCCACCGTGACCCCGGCGAGGTTCTCCGCGACGGTCCGGCCGGTGACCGTCAGGGCGCCGGCGTCCAGCAGGCCCTCAAGCTGCTTCATGAGCGCGCGGGTGCCGCCGGCGTCCTCGAAGTCCTCGATCGGGGTCTCGCCGTTCGGCCGGATCGCGGTCAGCAGCGGCACCCGGTCGGCGAGCCGCTCGAACAGCCCGTACACGTCGGCGTCGCACTCCGCCTCGGCGGAGACGGCCTGCAAATGCTTGACCGAGTTGATCGAGCCGCTGACCGACAAGACGGCGGTGACCGCGTTCCGGAAGGCGGCGGGCGTCATGATGTCCCGCGGCCTGAGGTTCTCGGCGACCATCTCGACGATCCGCCTGGCGGCCTGGTCGACGGCCCGCCACATCGGCTCGCTGTTCGCCCGGACCGGCGTGCTGCCGGGCAGCGCCATGCCCAGCGCCTCGCAGGCCAGGTGCATCGTGTTCGCGGTGCCCATTCCCGCGCACACCCCCGGCCCGAGCACCGCGTTCTCGCTCATCTCGGTGAGCTCGTCCACGCTGAGCCGGCCGTTCGCGACATGTCCCGCGGCCAGGAACACGTCCTCGATATCGCAGTGGCGGCCCTTGTAGGTGCCGCTGGGCTGGTACCCGCAGGCGACGATGATCGTGGGGATGTTCAGCCGGGCGGCGGCCATCAGCTGGCCGGGCGCGGTCTTGTCGCAGGAGGCCAGGCAGATCATCCCGTCCAGCTGCGCGCCCTCGACCTGGACCTCGATGTCGTTGGTGATCAGGTCGCGCGAGGACAGGATGTACCCGCCGCGGTGCCCGGCGCTGTGGATGAAGTCGCTCGGCGCCGCCGTGCGGATCTCGAACCCGATGCCGCCTGCCAGTTCGATCGCCCGTTTCGCCCGCCGGGCGATCCCGTCCAGGTGGCTGAAGCAGATCGCCAGCTGCGACGAGGTGTTCACGATCGCGATCTTCGGCTTGGCCATGTCCTCGTCGGACAGGCCGAGCGCGAGCCACTGGGCGCGGCGGGTCGCCCACCGGGAGGTGCCCGGCTCGTAGTTGGAGCGCAGGTTCACTTCTTGGTTACCTCCACAAGTCCTTGGTCAGCGTCGATACGGACCCAGTCGCCGGTGGCGATGACCGCGCACGGGTCGTCGTCGAGGTCGGTGACGGCGGGGACGCGGGTGACCACCGCGCCGAGCGCCGACTTGGCGGAAATGCGGGCGATGATCATGCCGATCGGCGCGGTGCCGCTCAGCCGGGTGGTCTGGAAGAACCCCGACCATCCCGACGATCCCTTGGCGCTGGGGAAGACGAGGATCTTGCCGGCGAAGCACACGCCGAACAGCTCGTGCCGGGGCTCGATGATCACGCCACGGGCGGGGTCGATCCCGCCCCATCCGGAGATGGGCTCGTGGGAGACCAGGGCCTCGCCCTCGGCGACGCCGGGGACGACGGTTCTCCCGCGGAGGATGACGGCGCTCATCCTCCGCTCCCGCCGCCGATACGATAATCGAACGTGTTAGCGAAAGTCAAGTCGGCGACGGGCATCAGTCCAGCCTTCCGTTCCAACGGCCGGTGACGGCCGCGTCCACGCATTCCTCGAGCGTGCCGAACCAGGCCTCGATGCCGAGGATCGCCGGCAGGTAGTGCGCCTGCTTGGCGGAGTCGGTGGCGAAGACCCGGGTGCCCTTCGGCGCGGCGCGCGACATCGCCGGGCAGGAGTCGGCGAGCACCTTGCCGCCGGCCCGCTCGATGACCTCGGTGTAGCCGCTGCGGTCCGCGACGTCCCTGAGCGCGCGCGGCACCATCAGCCACAGCTCGGTTCCGGGGGACAGGCGCTTGCCGTCGAGCGCGGCGGCGGCCCTGCGGATCTGGTCGGCCGAGGCGTGCGGGCAGCCGAGCAGCACGAAGTCCACGTCCGCGGACGTGCCGATCTCGTTGAGCGTCTCGTAGACCGCGCGGCGCTCCGCGGGGCCGTAGCTGACGGCCTCCGGCGGCGTCCTGCCGTTGAACGCGGCGTCCAGCGTCGGCGCCTCGGGGGTGATGCCGGGGATGTGGTACAGCTCGACGCCGCCCGAGGTGGCCGCCGCGGCGCCGAAGTGCTTCAGGTCGGTCAGGTCCGGCCTGCCGATGTCCCCGGTGATGACCGGGCGGTCCTCGCCGGAGACGCCGCCGGCGAAGTAGCCGAGCATGCCCCAGTCCCGGAAGTTGTCCACCCGGACGTTGACCTGGATGTGGTGCGTGCCGTACCGGTTCTCATCCCGGTGGTTGCCCCAGCAGGGGATCTTGCCGGTGAGCGAGGCGGCGCCGGTCGAGGCGATGCCCTCGCAGTTGGTCCGCGCGCCGAGCACCGAGTTGGCGTAGATCACCGCCGAGGACTCCATCCACGCGCAGTGCTCGCCGCGCACCGGCAGGTTGCCGACCTGGTAGGGCGTGCAGGTGGCGAGGATGTTCACCCCGTGCCTGCCGTAGAAGGACTCGGCGCTGGCTTGCAGCTCGATGTTCTGCCTGGGGTAGGGGACGACGCCGAGCGCGTCCTGGCCGAAGCCGTGCTGAAGCTGGCAGGTCGGCACCCGCATCGGGGGGATTTCCAGGTCCTCGTCACTGTCCAGGTTGATGACCGCGAACGCCTTGTCCCAGCCGTGCTCGGCGACGAGCCGGGCCTTGACCGGGGTCGGCTGGGTCATGGTGCCGGCGACGTTGCGGATGTCGCAGAGCCTGTCCGCGTCCAGCGCCTCGCCGTACCTGATGAGCAGGTTCATCGCGGCGGCGACGGCGGCGCCCTCGGCGCCGTCGCGCATCCGCTTCTCCTCGTCGGTAAGGAACATCAGCGGCCCCGCCTCCCGTGCTCGCCTTCCGGGTCTTCCAGGTTCGCCGCCAGCCGCTCGCGCAGCCGGCCGATGTCGATGTCGTGCACGCTGCCGTCACCGCCCGCGAGGTCGAGCGCGTGCGCCGCCGCCGCGCCCATCGCCGAGCACGGCCCCATCACCCGCACGCTGGACAGCGCCGCGGCGTCGCCGTCCACGCACCGGCCGGCCGCCACCAGGTTGTGGACCCCGGGCGGGGTCATCGACCGCAGCGGCACGTAATGCACGTGGTCGGGGCCGAACATCTCCCACACATAGCCGTCCGACCGGTCGTGCAGTTCGATCGGCCAGGCGGTGCGGGCCACCGCGTCGTCGAACCGCGTGCCGTCGCGGATCTCGTCCGCGGTGAGCTGGTGGGCGCCCTTAATCCACCGGGTCTGGCGGCGGCCGGGGAAGCCGTAGGCGCGCACCCGGGCCTCGCCGAACGCCTTGGGAAACTCCGCGCGCAGCAGCGCTATCGCCCGGTCCGCCTGGTCCCGTCCCTCGAACATGGCGCGGGAGGCGTCGACCGGGTCGAGCGGCGCGTCGATGTGCGTCACGTTCAGCACGGCGGTGCCGCGGCCGGGGAAGAAGAACGCGAGCCCGCCCCGGCGCAGCAGCCCGAACTCCTCGCCCCGCCTGGCGAACACCGCGTCCATCTCGCCGGCTTCCGGCTTGTGGTTCTCGTCGAGGTTCTCCACGATGACCTGCTGGCTTCCGTAGATGGGCCGCTCCGGCACCCAGCAGGGCAGTCCCGCCTGCCAGGTGAGCGCGGCGTCGCCGCTCGCGTCGACGAAGCCGTCCGCGCGGACACGGACGTTGCCGTACCGGGTCGCCAGGCTGACGGTCCCGACCCGGCCGCCGTCCGTCGTGACCTCCTGTAGGACGGCGCCGACGATCACCTGGACGCCGAGGTCCCGCACGGTCCTTTCCAGCCAGCGGCCGAGCGCGACCTCGTTGTAGAAGACCGTCGTGGTGTGACCGCGGGCGAAGTGCAGGTCGCCGGACGGGCCGAGCTCACGGAATATGTCGTCGAAAATCCCGTGCGTCAGCTGGGTGTACCTCGGGGCATTGCCGAATACGCCGCAGAATAGGCCGATCAGCGAATGGACCATCTGGCCGCCGATAAGCGGCAGCGAATCGACGAGCACCACGCTGTGGCCGAGCCGTGCCGACTCGATCGCCGCCGAGGAGCCCGCGATCCCCGCGCCGACGACGCACACGTCGGCGCGGATTTCGTGCACCGTTCCGGCGGGCGGCATGGTTACCGCGTTCAGCTTCAGCTCGGTCAGCGCATGCGGCATGAGCGCTCCAGGTTAACGTCGTCGAAAAGCGCGGGAAACAACCTCCCGCTGACTGGGACGCTAGATGCGCAAGCGCATCGAAACAAACAAAAGTTGCTGCTGTAGCGCATAAACCGGGTTTATGCGGGAGGGGCGGCCCGCGTCCCGCCAGGCGCCGGGGCGTCAGAGGCGGCGGGCGGTCTCCACGATCAGCCGGCGCAGCCAGGCGTGCGCGGTGTCGTCCTCGTACTGCCGGTGCCACCACAGCGCCTCGACGATCGGCTCCGGGGTGCCCGGGCACTCGAGCACTTTCAGGTTCATCTGGGCGGCGAGACGGGTGGCCAGGCGTTCCTGCATCAGGGCTACCCGGTCGGTGCCCGCGACGAAGTACGGCACCGCCATGTAGCTCTCCACCCGGACCGCGACCCGCGGCTGGATGTCGAGCAGGGAAAGCTGGCGCACCACCGGGACCGAGGGCGGGTTCGGGTTGCTCCGGTAGTACGGCGCCACCCACGGCAGCCGTGCCATGTCCCGCAGCTCCAGCCTGCCGGCGTCGAGCGCCGGGTTGTCCGCGTCCACCAGGCACACCCAGCGGTCCCTGAAGAGCTCGGCGAACCTCGTGTCGGGCAGCGCGAACCCATGCGTGGGCGGGGCCACCATCCCGTCGACGAACCGGATGCCGTCCGCGTACTCGGTGCTCAGCGACTCACGGACCAGCCGGATGTGCAGCCGGGCGCGCGGCGCGGCCCTCCGTATGGCCTGCGACAGCGCCTCGCCCATCACCATGATCGTGTAGTCGGCCATGACCAGGGTGAACTCGCGGTCCGACGTCGACGGGTCGAAGTGCGTGCTGGCGGCGAACAGCCGCTCCGCGGCCGCGCAGACCGCCTCTACCTGTTCGGCCAGCTGCTCCCCGAGCGCGGTCAGCGCGTACTCGCCGCGCTCCCTGACGAGGATCTCGTCGCCGAAATGCCGGCGCAGGCGGGACAGCGCGGCGCTCGCCGCGGGCTGAGTCACGCCCAGCCGCTGCGCGGCGCGCGTGACGCTGCGTTCCCGCACCAGTTCCCGCAGTGCGACGAGCAGGTTGAGGTCGAGATTAGCCAGATGAGCGATAGGTCGCGGCATGGTGCCCTTTATCCAACGTCGCGTTCCGCCCGCTGACAAGATCCCGCCCGCAACATTTCGGCCACCTCATGGCGCCG
>DATGLH010000102.1:0-45320 GCA_035294225.1 Trebonia sp. | reverse complement strand
ATCGCCCAGGGCGCCGCCTACGTCAACGGCGAGGCGGTGCGGGAGGACCGGCCGCTGTCCTCCGCTGACCTGCTGCACGGCCGGTGGCTGCTGCTGCGCAGGGGCAAGCGGACATACCACCTGCTGGACGCCGCTTCCGCCGGAGCCGCCTGACCCGCCGCGCCCAATTCCGCCACGAGGAAAGAGAAATCGGTTATAGCCGTATAAACCTTTCCCGATCATGGCCGCTTCCCCTATAACGGTGGATGCGGGTGTTGACTAGAGAGTTGGAAGGGTACGTTCGGGCAATTTTCTTTTTCTCTTTGCGCCCTGGATAGGGGGTGTAATCTAGACGGCCGGTGCTTGAGAGTGGTAGGACTGCTACTATGCGTGCCGAGCGGGTGCAATTGCAATGATCGCGGTCGTCGGCGAGGCGCTGATCGACTTGCTCGTGGACGACGGGGGCGAGGTTACCGCCCGCCCCGGCGGGGGGCCGTTCAACACTGCCCGGACGCTGGGCAGGCTCGGCGCCGAGACGATGTTCCTCGGCCGGCTGTCGGGGGATGGCTTCGGCCGGATGCTGCGGACCCGCCTGGCCGAAGACGGCGTCGAGATCGGCGTGGCGGCCGCGGCCGACCAGCCCAGCCCGCTGGCGGTGGCGGACCGCCGCCCCGGCGGGGCGGTCAGCTACGACTTCTACGTGGCGGGCTCCGCCGCCGCCTGCCTTGAATACCCGATGCTCGCCGCCGCGCTGCCGGACTGCCTGACGGCCCTGCACGTGGGCACGATGGCGCTGGCGATGGAGCCGGTCGCGGCGGCCGTGGAGCGGCTGCTGCTGACCGACCTGCCGCCGGACGTCCTGGTGATGGTCGACCCGAACTGCCGCCCGGCCCTGATCGCCGACCGGGAGGCTTACCTGGACCGTTTCGAGCGTGTCCTGCACCGCGCCGACGTGGTCAAGGTCAGCGCGGAAGACCTCGGCTACCTCTGCCCCGGGGTGCCGGCCGAGGTCGCGGCCACGACGCTGCTCGATGACAAGCTCGCCCTCGTCATCGTCACCGACGGTCCCCGCCCGGCACGGGCCTTCCTGCCCGGCGGCGAGGTCAAGGTGTGCGTTCCGCAGGTGCGGGTGGTGGACACGACGGGCGCCGGAGACGCGTTCGGCGGGGCGTTCCTGGCCTGGTGGTCAGCCTCCGGCCTGGGCAGGGACGACCTGTGGTCGGCCGGGCACGTTGCCAGGGCGCTGCGCGCCGCCGCCTGGGTAGCGGCGCTGACCTGCACCCGGGCCGGCGCCGAGCCTCCCTCGCGCGCGGAAGTGATCGCGAGGTACCGCTGGCCCAGCCGGCCTGCCGACCCTGCCCGCCCTTAGCCGGCCCGGATCCGCGCCATGCCACACTAGTGCCGTGGATTATCCCGGGCCCCCGGCTCCGTCCTTCCTCTTCGACCTGGACGGGACGCTGATCGATAGCGTCTACCAGCACGTGATCGCCTGGCGCGCGGCCCTTTCCGCGATCGGCATCGACCTGTCGGTGTGGCGGATCCACCGGCGGATCGGCATGAGCGGCGGCCTGTTCGTGCACGCCCTGCTGCGCGAGACCGGCAGGACGCTGTCGGCGGCCGACATCGAGCAGCTCCAGCTCGCGCACGCCGCCGAATACCGCAGGCAGCTGGACTCGGTGACCGCGCTGCCCGGTGCGCGCGAACTGCTCGCGGCGCTCACCGAAGCGGGCGTGAGGTGGGCCATCGCCACCAGCGGGTACGCGGCCACCGCCCGGCCCGCGCTCGAGCTGCTCGGTCTCGCGGAAGACACCCCGATGGTGACCCGTGACCTGGTGCGCCACGCCAAGCCGGATCCCGACCTGTTCCTCGCCGCCGCCGCGCTGCTCGGCGTGGAGCCGCGGCACGCGATGGTCGTGGGGGACAGCGTCTGGGACCTGCTTGCCGCGCGCCGGGCCGGGGCGCTCGGCATCGGGCTGCAATCCGGCGGGTACGGCCGGGAAGAGCTGGAACGCGCGGGCGCCTACCGGGTATACGCCGACCCGGCCGAGATGCTCGCCCGCATCGACGAGACCGGGGTCCGCACCGAGGCCGGGGTCCGCACCGAGGCCGGCTGACGCCGGGCCGCGGGACGAGGCGGCAACGAGAGGAGTTCAGCAGCATGGACCTGGGGCTGCGCGGCAAGCGTGCGCTGATCACCGGCGGCAGCCGGGGCATCGGGTTCGCGGTCGCCCAGGCACTCGCCGCCGAGGGCGCCGCCGTCGGCCTGATCGCCCGGGACGCCGCCGGCCTGGCGGACGCGGCCGGGCGCCTGTCCGGCGGCGGCGCGCGGGCGGCGACCGCCGCCGCGGACGTCACCGACACCCGTGCGCTGACCCGGGCCGTCACGGATATAGCGGCGGCACTGGGCGGCCTTGACCTGCTGGTGGCCAACGCGGGAGGCACGGTCGGCCAGGGCAACCTCACCAGCGCGCAGGCCGGCGAGTTCACCGCGACGTTCGCGCTCAACGCGGGCCACGCGGCCGAGCTCATCCGCGCCGGCCTGCCGTACCTCCGGGCGAACGGCGGCGGCGCCGTGGTGATCGTCTCCTCGATCACCGGCATGCGCCCGGCGCCGCGCACCGCCTACGCCGCCGCCAAGGCCGCGGAGATCCAGCTCGCCGCCACCGCCGCCCAGGAGCTCGCGCCGTACGGCATCCGGGTCAACGCGGTCAGCCCCGGCTCGATCATGTTCCCCGGCGGCGGGTGGGACACGTTCAGGCGGCAGAACCCGGAGGCCTTCGACGCGTTCCTGCGGACGCAGTTCCCGTTCGGCCGCCTCGGGGAGGCGCGGGAAGTCGCCGACGTCGTCGCGTTCCTGCTGTCGGAGCGGGCGTCCTGGGTCACCGGCGCGAACATCGTCGTGGACGGCGCCCAGCTCTACCCGAGCGCCCGCCGTTTCGGCTAGCCGGCCCCGGCGGCGTCAGCGAAGCCGCGGCACGTGCAGCGGGCCCGGGATGAGCAGCCTCGCCCCGATCGCCAGCGCCGCCACCGCCACCAGCCCGAACAAAGCCACCCACACCCCGCCGGGCACACCGGTCAGCCGGGCGAGCTGGTCCGCGTCGGACGTGGGCGGACGCAGCCCCCGGCGCAGGCCCCGGCGCCGCGACCGGTGCAGTTCCGCGACCGGCCGCACCCCGCCGAACAGCAGGAACCACGCCGCGCCGTAGCCGAAGGCGGCCTGCACCGGCGCGGTGGCCAGCAGCGTCACCGCGCACACCGCCGCCGTCGTCGCGAGCACCGCGAGCACGCCGTAGGCGTTGCGTATCGCGAGGAACGTCGCGCCGAGCAGGACGAGGAAGAGCCAGAGCAGCAAGATCACGTGGTGCGCCGCCAGCAGGACCGCCGCGCCGGCGCCTAGCAGCGACGGCGTCACGTACCCCGCGAACGCGGTGCACACCATGCCGGGGCCGGTCCGCCTGCCACGGGACGTCGTCTCGCCCGAGGTGTCCGAATGCAGCCGTATCCCCTCCAGCCGCCGGCCGCTGAGCAGGGAGACAAGGGCGTGCCCGCCCTCGTGCGCGATCGTGATCGCGTTCCGCGCCAGGTACCAGGCCCGGGTGTTCAGCACGGCGAGCAGCGCGGCGGCGCCGCTCGCGGCGACGACCGGGACGGGCGGCACGGGCTGTGCCGCGGTCACCCGGTCCCAGAGTTCCGGCAGCACCGCCAACACCGACATACCGGACAGGCTAGGCGCTGCGCGCGGCGCGCGGGTCCGCGATCGGCATTCTTTCGGCTATCCCGAACGAAAGGCGGTGACTCAGCGAGGCCGGCCGTATGCGTTTCGCTGCGGAAAACCGTTGCAACATGATAACTGTTAGTAGCCCTATAAATACGTTCAGGTCGCATCCGGATCGGAGTGATCGCATGGACGCGAGGACCAGGCGCGCTGCCGGTGATCGAGACGACCGGGCGGGGAAGCCGGCGGGCATGCGCGGTCCCGTGCTGGCGGTGGCGGCCCTGCTGGCGGCGGCCGGCCTGCTGGCGGCACTGGGCCTGCTGGTGCCGGCGGCCCTGCTGGCGGCGGCGGCCGTCATGGTGACCGGCGCGGCCGTCACGCCGGCGAAGCCCGCCAGCCCGCCGGCGGAGCCCGCTAGCCCGCCGGCGGAGCCTGCCAGCCCGCCGGCGGAGCCTGCCAGCCCGCGGCCCCCGGTCGCCTGGTCCCCGGGGGCCGCCCGGGCAAGGGCGGCGCCGGCGGCGCCCGCACGCGGGAGCGCGGCCTGGCGGCGCGGCCTGGCGGCGGGATCGGCCGACGCCATCGCGCGGCCAGCGCCGGCGCTGGCCGCGCGCGACCGCATCCTGGGCCCGGCGGAGACGATGGCCTGCGTAGACCTGGCCGCGCGCCTCACCTGGCTGCAATCGGCCGGCACGGTCACCTTCGGCCCGGTCAGGATGGCGCCCGGGCCCCCGGGAACGCCGCACGTCACCCCGCGCGGCCTGTTCCGCGTGGCCTGGAAGGCAGGCCCGGACTACGTCAACGCCGGCTCCGGCGAGCCGATGCCATGGGCGGTCTTCCTCGCGCCGGGCGGGATCGCCCTCCACGGCGGCAGCCTCACCGCCCCGTCGCACGGCTGCGTCCACCTGGCCGTCGCGGACGCCCGTTACTACCACGCCCACCTTCCGATCGGCGCCGAGGTCGTGGTTTTCTGACCCGCCCGGTTCCGGAAGCGCTCGCCGGAAGCGCCATGCCGTAATGCCATACCCGGGCCGTAATGCCATACCCGGCCGGCCGCCGCGCGGCGCACCGGAGGCGCGGCCGCCCATCGGGATGCGCCGGTGCGCCGCCCACTCGGCGAGCTGGTCGTCGAAGTGCGGGCTCGCCGGGTCCCCGGAGCTGCCGCCGGGGATGGCGTAACTGGCGGAGCCCGGATCGGCGAGGTCCACCACCTGCCGGTACACGGAAAGGCTCAGCACGGTGAACGGGCTGCGCTGGCGCCAGCCGTAGCCGGCCGCCTGGATGGTGTCGGCATCGCCGCCCATCGGCACCGGGGGGAGCGGGCCGGCGGCGAGGCCCGCCGCCTCCAGCGGATGCACGCGCACCGCCTGGTGCAGGTCACCCCAGCGCCACTGGCGCGGGTCCGGCCCCGCGTGCTCCACTGCCGCGGCCCACGCGCCGGCCAGCGCGCCGGGCACCGCCGCGAGCACCCGCTTCGCGCGCTCGCCGTCCGGCGCCCAGGCCGGGGGCACCGGCCCGCCGAGCAGCTCCCACGTGTCGCTGGCCAGCCACCGCCGCACCATGCCCACCGTGGGCGCCAGCGCCCCGGAAGCCACCCATTCCCAGGTATCCGGGCCAAGCACCGGGCGGTACAGCGCCTCCGCCAGCGCCCGCTGGAAGCACGCGTACAGCAGCGCCGCCCCCGACCCGGCCGCCAGGTCCCCGTCCCAGCCCGCCAGCAGCGCCCGCGCCGCCTCGGCGGGGCCGTCAGGCAGCGGCTCCAGCTCCCCGAGCACCCGGCTCCAGGAACGCGCCGCCCACGACACCGTGTCCGCCTGCATGCCCGCCAGCTCGCTCACGCTCAGCGCCGCGGAGCCCGCCAGCAGCGACCGCAGCCGCTCGGCGCGGAACGGCTGCGCGAACGTGCAGGAGATGTACGGCTCGTCCCCGTCCACGATCGCGTTGTTCGCCGTCATCACGAACCCCGCCGGCGGATCGATGACGCGCGGCAGCGCGCTGAACGGCACGGTCCCCGTCCACTCGCACGACCCGTCCCATCCCGGCACCGGCAGCCTCCGGTGCCCGGTCCCCGCGCGCACCGGCAGTTCCCCCCGGCACTGATACGCGATCCGCCCGGCCACGTCGGCACAGACCAGGTTGTTCACGGGGTCGACCCAGCCGTCCTGCGCGTCGGCGAGCTCCCGCACGTCACGCGCCACGAGCATGGGCAGCATGCACTCGAAGCCGCGGTCCGGCCGGTACGTCGCGGTGTACTTCAGCGCCAGCGCCATGCCCGACCGCGGATCCCCGTGCACGACCGGTCCGTGCCGGGTCGACCACACGGTCGCCGCGACCGTGCCGCCGCCGCGCACGGCGATTTCCTCCGCCCGCGCCTCCGCCTCGGCCCAGCCCTCCGGCGTCAGGTACCGCGGCCCCTCGAACCGCTCCAGGTACAGGTCCTGGTTGTCCGCCTCGGCGTGCGTGATCGCCCAGGCCACCCGCCCGTTCCCGCCGAAGTGCGGGAACCCCGGCAGGCCGGGGAACGTCGCCCCGGTGACGTCGAACTCCGGGCAGGACACCCGGCACTGCCAGTAGACGTTCGGAGTGTCGAGGGCGCGGTGCGAGTCGTTGCACAGCACCGCGCCGCCATGGACGGTCCGCCGCCCGCTCACCGCCCACGCGTTGGAGCCGGGCTCCGCCTCGGCGAGGAACCCCAGGTGCGCGGTCACGTCGGCCAGCGCGTCGTCCACCAGCCGGGACAGCCGCGCGCCGGGCGGCACCGCGAGCGGCGAGCCGGCCGGCGGCCGTGTCTCCAGCCGCCCGAACGCCTCGGGCCCGACCCGCGCGAGCAGCACCGCCTGCGCCAGCTTGTGCTGCCACTGCCCCATCAGCACATGCCGCACCTTGAATGCGGCAACCGAATGCCATGGCTCCCACGGCTCGACCGGGTACCGCCCGGGCAGCGGCAGGGCGCCGTCCGCCAGCGCCCGGTTGACACCCGCCGCGTACGCCCCGAACGCCGCGCGCAGCGGCGGCGACATCGCGGCGATGTCGCCCCGCGCCGCCGCCGCCAGGCGCAGCCGCCGGGCCAGGAGGTCCGCGCCGACGGCGGACGGCCCGGCGATCTCGGCCCACCTTCCGCAGGCCCGCCGCCGGTCGTAGTCCATCTGGAACATGCGGTCCTGCGCGCACGCGTAGCCCATCCCGAACCACGCCGCCTCGGCTGTCTCGCCGCGCACATGCGGCACCCCGTAGTCGTCGCGCGCGATCCGGAAGTCCATGGAAGGGAATTATCCCGGACGCGCGTTTCCCCGCCGCTGCCCCGGCCGGCTGATCCGGCCGGCCTGCTCCCGCGGCGTCATCGGCTGGATGAACCGCCGCGTGGAATCCGGGCGCGGCGGATGGCGCGCGCCGCCGTGCGTGAACTCCGGCCGCGGCCCACGGCCAGGCCTAGCCGGCCAGCGCGCAGACGACCAGCACGGCCGTTGCGCCGATCTCGAGGATCGCGCCGAACACGTCGCCGGTCAGCCCGCCGAGCCGCCGCCGCGCCGCGCGCTGGACGAGGCCGCCGGCGAGCAGGCCGGCCAGCGCGGCGGTCAGCCCGCGCACGGCCAGCGTCCACCCGCCGGCGAGCAGCCCTGCCGCGGCCACGGCGCAGCCCAGCAGCGCGACGGTCAGCTCCCGGTCTGCCGCCGTGGTCTGGCCCGCGACCAGGGCGCCGAATCCGCCGGGCCGCGCCGCGGGGGAGCCGGTCGCCACGACGACGGCAACCCGGCCGGTCACGGCGGCGAGCGCCAGCGCCGCGGCGGCCAGCGGCACGCGCGGCACCGCCGCCAGCGCGGCCACCTGGATGAGCAGGACCAGGACAAGCGCCGCTACCCCCATCGGTCCCACGTCAGAGCGGCGCATGATGTCGAGTGCCTGCTGCGCGGGGCGACGGCTGCCAAGCCCGTCGGCGGTGTCGGCCAGCCCGTCCAGGTGCAGCCCGCCGGTGAGCAGGGCGAGCAGCGCGACCGCGAGCGACGCGCCGAGCAGCCGCCGCGGGCCGGACGCGCCGCCCGCGCTGACGCCGAGCATGACGCCGGCGCCGAGGCCGCCGAGCAGCAGTCCGACGGCGGGCAGCCACAGCACGGCAGCGGCGGCCGCACCCGCGCCGAGTTCGGCGCCGCCCCGGGCCGGGATCACGGTGAACAGGCTCAGCGCCACCCGCCAGGGCGCGGCCTGGCGCCGGGGCGCCGCCCCCGGGCCGGCGCCGTCCGCGGTCACCGTGCCCCGCTCACCGCAGCCGCCGGGCGATGCCCGCGGTGCACAGCCAGACCTGCTCGCATTCGGCGGCGATCCGCGTGTTGAGCATCCCAAGCTCGTCGCGGAAGCGCACGCCGGAAGCGGTGGCGGGAACGACCCCCGAGCCGACCTCGTTGCTGACCGCCACCACGTGCCGGCGGGTCGACCGCCATGCCGCCAGCAGGCCGTCGACCCGGTCGGCCAGCTTCTTATCGGCACCCGGGGCGCCGGCCCACAGGCCGGCTTCCTCCATCGCCCCGGCCAGCCAGGTGGACAGGCAGTCCACGAGCACCGGCGTGGCCGGCCGCGCGGCGGGCAGCCCGGGCCCGGCCAGCACGCTCTCCAGGTCCAGCGTCTCGCGCGTGGTCCAGTGCGCCGGGCGCCGCTGACGGTGCGACCGCACCCGGTCAGCCCACTCGGGGTCGGAGGCGTCCGGGACCGGCCCGGTCGCCACGTACTCCACCCGGTCCCGGCCGGCGAGCAGCCGCTCGGCGGTCACCGACTTGCCCGACCGCGCCCCGCCCAGGACCAGGACACGGAACGCCCTGCCGCGGCGGGGCCGGCCCGGCAGCGGCAGCAGGCCGGCCGCGCGCAGCGGAGCCGGCCCGCGGTCACGGGTCCGGCGGCTCATTCCTTCTCGGCGGAGACGCCAGCGCTGTCGAAGGTGGCGACGTCGCGCAGCACCCGGGCGGCGGCCTGCACGACGGGCAGCGCGAGAGCGGCCCCCGATCCCTCGCCCAGGCGCATTCCCAGGTCAAGCAGGGGGCGCAGGCCGAGCGCGTCAAGGGCGCGGCGGGCGCCGGGCTCGGTGGACCGGTGGCCGGCGATCAGGCAGCCGGTCACGTCCGGCGCGAGCGCGCGGGCGGCCAGCGCCGCGGCGCAGGCGATCACCCCGTCCAGCACCACCGGGACCCGGTGCGCCGCGCCGCCGAGGATGAACCCGGCGAGCGCGGCGTGCTCGAGCCCGCCGACCGCGGCCAGCGTCCCCAGCGGATCGGCCGGGTCGGGGTCGTTCCTGGCCAGCGCGCGGCGCACCGCGCCCACCTTCCGCGCCCAGGTCTCGTCGTCGATGCCGGTGCCCCGGCCGGTCACCTGCGCCGGGTCGGCGCCGGTGAACACGGCGATCAGCGCCGCGGAGGCGGTGGTGTTCGCGATCCCCATGTCCCCGGTGACCAGGCAGCGGTGCCCGCCCGCGACCAGGTCGCGGGCGGTCTCGATGCCGGCCTCGACGGCGCGCAGGGCCTCGTCCCGGCGCATCGCCGGGCCCGCGGTCATGTCCGCGGTGCCGGGCCGCACCTTGCGCGGCAGCAGGCCGGGGGCGGCCGGCAGGGCGGCCGCCACGCCGACGTCCACCACGCACACCTCCGCGCCGGCCTGGGCGGCGATCGCGTTGACCACCGCGCCGCGGGCGAGGAAGTTGGCCACCATCTGCGCGGTGACCTCCTGCGGCCACGGCGAGACGCCCTGGGCGTGTACGCCGTGGTCGGCGGCGAACACCGCGACCGCGGCCGGCCCGGGCAGCGGCGGCGGGCACTGCCCGGCGATCCCGGCGAGCTGTACCGAGAGGTCTTCCAGGAACCCCAGGGAGCCGCTCGGCTTGGTCAGCATCTCCTGCCGCTCGCGGGCCGCCGCCACCGCGGCGGCGTCAGGCGGCCCGATCGCCGCGATGGTGTCCGCGAGCACGTTAGCCGGCCCGGTGTGGGTGGTCATGGCAGCGCCTTCCCCGGGGTAACCGCGCCCCGTAGGTGTCGGGTCCGGCGGCCGCAGTCTCCTGGCTCCCGGATCCGCGCTTCCCTCCGCCTTCCCACCGCGCACGCGGTCGTGGCTCACGCGAGAGTCGCTCCCCGGTCACAGTGGCGGGACCGCGCCGGACTCGCACCGGACTTCCTGCCCTGCCGTCGGAAGAACGCAAAACAGCAGACCACACCCGCGCCCGCCCGTCAACCCGCTCCCGGCCCGCCCCGGCTCCGCCGGCCCGCCCCCGGACGGGAGTAAGCCCGCGTGGCCGGTCCGGTGCGCTGAACCGAAGGCTCGCCGGGGTACTTTAGGGAAAGCCGGCCGCCGGCCGCGCGGGGCATGAAACCGGGCGGCCAGACAGGCGGCTGCCAGGCCACGGCTGCCGGCCGCGCGGGAACCGGGGGTTACCGCCTGGCCTGCCTGATGAACAGGCGCCATGCAGCCGGGCTGAACTTGAGCACTGGGCCGTCAGGTTTCTTGCTGTCGCGGACCTGAACGCCGCTGGCTGCTTCCACGCAATTGCCGTTCGCGACGCTGCGCCCGGGTCTTCGCCAGTCAGCCGTTAGTTCTGCCTTCCTTCTGCCCGCGCTATCCCGCCGTAGATCAGCCGGGGCCGGCCGGGCTTGTACCCCGGCGCCGGCGAGGGCCACGCGCCGATGTCCGCCAGGCCCGGTGCCACGAGGGTCATCCCGCCGAAGAACCGCATGATCTCCCCGTGCGAGCGGGGGATGACCGGGGCCGTGGCCCCGCCGTAGACCTCCTGTGCCGCCTTGCTCAGCCCGGCCGGGACATCGTCGTCGGTCACGTGCGACAGCACGAGGTAACTGCCGGGAGCCAGCCGCCGCATGAACTGCTCTGTAATCCACAGCGGACGGTCGCTGTCGGCGATGAAGTGCAAGATGGCGATCATCAGCACCGCTGCCGGCTGGCCGAAGTCGATCAGCTCTCTCACCTGCGGGTGGCCGAGGATATCGTCGGGGTTGCGCAGGTCCGCCTTGACGATGACCACGTTGTCGTCGGCCATCAGCGCATTGGCGTGCGCGATGACGACCGGGTCGAAATCGGCGTAGACCACGCGCGCACCGGGCGCGGCCCGGCGCGCTACCTGGCGGACGTTGTCCATCGCGGGCAGCCCGGAGCCAAGGTCGATGAACTGGCGGATGCCCGCCTGCCCGGCCAGGTAATGCACGGCCCGCCGCATGAATGCCCGGTTCTGCCGGGCTGCCCGCGCGCTGCCCGGTATCAGCCGGGCGATCCCCCCGGCGGCTGCCCGGTCGGCCGCGTAGTTGTCCTTCCGCCAAGCAGGTAATCGTAGTTTCGGCTAGTAATCACACATCCGGAGCACGGCTGTCTATTCGGTGGACAGAGCAGGGTCGATCAAAACCTGAGCCTGCCGAGTTAAGCCCTGACTTAGGACAAGTTAGTGCGTACCTCTGCTGGCGTGTTGATGGCGCTGATTGCCTGGCGGAGGTCGTCGGGCAGGGGGTCGGCGGCGGTGACGGCCTGCGGGCCGGCCTGGATCTGTATGGTGCGGTAGCGGCGGGCGGTCTTGACGAATTTCCGGATCGACCAGCCGGTCTGGTGCTCGATCCAGCGGCTGACGGCCAGGGCGGCGAACACGATCGTGAGGTGAGCCTCGATCGAGTCCCGTTTGCGGTGGTAAACCGGCCGGGCTTGCAGGTCGCTCTTGGCCATCCGGAACGACTTCTCGACGTTCCAGAGCTCGTGGTAGCTGCCGATGACGAACTCCGCGGTGACCGGCGTGCCGTCCGGGCAGGTCGCGAGGTTGGTGACGTAGCCCTTGATGCCGGCGAGGGCCCTGGCCTTGGCCTCCAGCTCTCGGTTGACGCTCTTGCTCGCGCCGTCCAGGACGATGAACCGGTTGCGCTTGACCGGCGCCAGCCCGGCGACGGCTTTGGCGGCCTTGGCGACCTGCTCGCCGGTGCCACGCAGCGCCCGGCGGGCCCGATCGGCCC
Source organism: Trebonia sp. (assembly GCA_035294225.1). GTDB lineage: Bacteria > Actinomycetota > Actinomycetes > Streptosporangiales > Streptosporangiaceae > Trebonia. The sequence continues at coordinate 33,653 of DATGLH010000102.1, read as the reverse complement.
GGTACTGGTAGTAGATCCACTGGTCGCGCCGCTTCGAGCTGGGGCCGGCGGGCCAGGGCTGGGTGAAGACGTGCCCGTCGGGGATGTCCTCGCCCGGGTGCTCCTTGCGCCACTGGCCCACGAGGTAAGGAACGCCGGGGACCTTCATCCCCAGGATGAATGACAGGCCCTCGGCCTCGATCGCCTTCTGGTTCGCCTGCGACACCATGCCGGCGTCCGCGACAACGGTCACGTCGGGCAGGCGGCGGGCGGCCATGAACTCCCGGATGACGGGGAGCATCGTCTTGGTCTCGGCCCGGTTGCCCTCGAACGCGCTGACCTTCAGCGGGAACCCGTCCGCCCCGGTCAGCAGCCCGATCGTGATCTGCGGCTCCAGCCGCCGCTCCTTGGAGAACCCGGGCTCGCGGAACCCGTCGCCCTGGTCAGTCTCGAAATACAAGGTCGAGACGTCGTAGAGCACCAGCGATGCCGGTCCGAGCCGGGCATGCGCGGCGCAGGCGGCCGACAGCCGCTGCCGCCACTCCTCCCGCGCATAGGCCGGAAGCCGCCGCTCCACAGTCCGGTAGGACGCCGGGGCGACCCCGGCCTCCTCAAGAACCCGCAAGCTGTCGAGCTTGCTCGTCGGCTCGATGATCCTGGCCAGGACCAGGTCACGGAACACCTCGTCCCTGCCCGCGGCCTTATCCAGCCCGAGCACCCGGTAGCCGCGTTCCAGCGCGTCGGGCAGGCAGCCCATCCGGGAAGACGTGATCGGCAGCGGGCCGCCGTCCGCCGACTCGAGCCCCAGGTCGAGCTCGGCCTGCCCCGCCGCGATCCGCTGCCTGCCGGCGGCCTTCAGCATCTCCAGCTCGGCCTCGTCGTGCGCCGACCCGAGGTGCTCAATCTTCCGCGAGCCGCGCCGCGACGACCACACGACCTGCACCGCCGTCGCGCCCGACTTCGTCTTGACCGTCCGCACATACGGCACCCGCCCACTTTACGGGCCCCCGTTAGTGCGCAACTTCAGCTTCCAGAAACGGAGAACCAGCAGCTCACAGGCTCACGCCAACCTCGACAGCCGAATCCTGGCCTAAGTCAGGTCGTAGTTTCGGCTAGTAATCACACATCCGGAGCACGGCTGTCTATTCGGTGGACAGAGCAGGGTCGATCAGAACCTGAGCCTGCCGAGTTAAGCCATGTTTGAAATCAAGGCGCTCAGGGGGTAGCCCGGGCTGCGCGGTCCTCGCCGAGGTCGTAACAACAGGCCGGAGGACACTCGACCTCTCTGCAGGCGGCATCGATGGGTCAGTTTGTCAGTTTGCCTGCATTCCAGCTTTCACGAATCGGAAGTTGACAATTACGTAAATGCCTTTCCCATTGGGCATGTGCGCGGCCAGTTCGATCTCGTGATGCTTGCCCCACGGATCGGTGACATGCCCGCGGTTACCGCCAAACTGCTTCCGGAGCTCCTCTATGGGAGTTCCTAGCATATGGGTGGTCTTACGGTCTTCGCTGATCAGCGTGTAACGGTTATCGCCCGCCTTCGCGTATTCGACGGTAACTGTTACGGCGCCAGCTGGCTTGTCGTCATGAACTCGCTTGATCGGAATGCCAAGCTTCCGAAGGTCACCTTGGCGGAACCCAGGGACTTGCTGCCGCGGAATCCCAGGCCCCGAATTACTAGCAGTCATGTTTCGCCTTTCCTGTTAGTCTTGTTAGCCGCATTGACTGCAGACAGTCTCGCAGTAGGCGTCTGTGTCTACGTCGCAGAGATCTTCGCAGAAGAAGACGGTCCCGGTGTCGGTAATGTAGAAGTAGGAGTCGCAGACGTAGACGTACTCGCATTCAGTCGGGCCAGTCCTGCTGTCTGGAATAGCCTTGAGTGAAGTTGCTGTTGTGTCTGCTGTTGTGTCTGCGGTGGCCGCGCTGCTGGTGGCGACAACCCCAGCAGCTGCGAGCGGCACCGCGACACCTAGTTTAAGCAGGCTGCGGCGCTGTAGCAATGTGCGAGTGTCTGCTTCCACCGACTCTCGTCTCCTTTCGGCCGACACTTAAGAGTAATGTCGTTCGAAAGAATAAATCTTCGAAGATGTTGAATTAAGGGTAAATTCAAGATCTTTGTGGTGATTAGTATATACTTAGGTAGCATAAGACTCTTAAGCAACAACAAGCACGAACCAAGCACACACTGCCGAGCGGATAGTAGAGCAGGCTGTCCCGACGTGTCCGACTTCGCCTGTCCACCCGCTGCCGCGGTACCGTGCTGGCATTCGGGGTTCCTTCGCTGATGGACTGGACCGCAGCTGGACCGTCCGGCTAGTGTGCTTAGGGGAAGCATCCGCCGAGCAGGTAGTCATAGATCCGCGCGCGTTGGGGACGGCCGGGTTGATGAAGGGCAGCGCGTCCCCGATGTCATGCCCGGTCATGAGGCATCGCCGGGGAAATGCCGCTGCGCGGCCCGCAGGTCGCACGGTAGGTGATGTGATCACCGTCGATACATGGGGTTTCTGTGCATCTTAAGGCGGGACAGGCGCAGGTTCCGAGATCACCGGAGTTCTCTACGATCCGTAATCACGGCAGTCCCGTGCCTGCCATACCATCGCGGCTGCCAGAACCGCTGTGGAACAGCTTTCCGCGCTGCTGCCCGGCCGGCCCGCCTATGACCCCTCCCGCCCGCCGGGCTGCGTACGGCTCTGGGCCTATGGCGGGACCGGCAGCCTGATCCTGCGGCCGGCGCGGCCCGGCTGGAGGAGCAGAGGGTAACAGCGCTGGAGGACTGCCTCCACCTTGAACTAGCTCTCGGCCAGCACCGGCAGGCCATCAGCGGACTGCGTGCCCTGGTCGCCGAGCATCCGCTGCGGGAGCGGCTCGCGAGACCCAGCTGATGCTCGCCCTGTACCGCTCCGGCCGTCAGGCCGAAGCCCTCGATGCTTGCCACCGGCTCGCGATGATGCTCGCAGAAGAACTTGGCATCGATCCCGCCCGCGAGGTCACCCGGCTGCACGAGGTGATCTTGCGCCAGGGCCACCTCCTCGATCTCCGGCAGGCCGAGCCGCTCGGCAAACATCCTTATCCTTGCTTTGCCTGATCCGGGCTCGTCACCAGTGCTCGCGATAGCAGATATTCAGACGACGTGGCTGTGCCGCGGCCTAGAGCCGTCCCGCGTCCGGTTGACGCGGAAGCGGGACGGCCCGTGACACCCTGTCAGAAGTTGCAGTGCCAGGCGGAATTCGGCCACGAGTAGCCGTTGTACATCTCTGGGGGCGTGTTCATCCACCAGTCGTACACGTAGACGTAGCGCTGAAGCCCGGCGTCCCAGGCGAAGTCCCACGTCGTGCCCGGCTCTCCGTCCTCGCTCGGGCCGTTGTTGGCCTGGCAGAAGACGTAAAGGGTGTAGCCGGACGGGATGGTGCGAATCCAGTTCCCGTTCGCCGGGTTGCCGTTGGCCTCCCACAGCGCATTGTCGAAAGGAATAGCCTGGAAATAGCCGGCACCGCCACTGCAGGTCGGCCATGGTGAACACGGGGCCGCCGAAGCGGTCGCGGCCGTGCCCGCCGTCACCGAGCCTGCCACCAGGGAGAGTGCCGCGAGCCGGATGGCGACTTTCCGGAATACCGGCAGCATCCTCTTTCTCCTTTCCCGAGGAAACATGTGACTGCCGGAACCAGCCTCTGCCGCACCGTCCTCTCCCCGTCCTCTGCTCGTCCCTTGCCGGGCTGAAGCCTGCGTTCCGCAGATGTGCGCCGGGGATAATGGCCGGATCCATGGCCTGACCTGCGGGGATGGTAGCTGGGCTGGTGACGGGGCGTGTCACTAGCCGGTGGCGTTCATCCTGGTCAGGGTGTCGCCGGGGTGGCCTCGATGATCTTCTTCGGGGGCGTGATCTTGAGCTTGGCGAGCAGGTCGCGCTGGGCCTTGGTGAGCTCCGCGGCCTGGCGGAAGGTGCCGGCCGGGCCGGTGAAAGTGCCCAGGGTGAGCAGGCCGAGCTCGTCGGTCAGGGCGATCAGCCGGGCCACGATGACGGCCACCGCGTGGTCATGCCACCGGTCGCCGCCACACAGCCGCCAGCCGCACCCGCCGGCACAGCGCCCGGCACCCGTCAGCGGCCGCGCAGCAACCGCCGGTGCCGGGGCTCGCTGCCGTGCCGGGGTGGTTTACGGTGCCATGGTGGCACAACGGCGGAGGGAGGCGGGGATGGCCGCCGGTGCGGCGCAGCGGATCGGCTCGCTCGTCGGCGTCCCGGTCACCGAGGTCCGGGCCGCGGGCGCGCGGCACGGCTACCGGCACCTGACCGCGACGCTGGCCGACGGGCGCGGGGTGTTCGCGAAGGCCGCCCCGGGCGGGGACGCCCTCGCGTTCGCCGCCGAGGCGAACGGCCTGCGCTGGCTGGCCGGCGCCGGGGCGGTGCCCGTCCCGGCGGTCCTCGGCGTGGACGAGCACCTGCTCGTCATCGAGCTGCTGCCGCCCGGCAGGCCGACCCCGCAGGCGGCACGGGACTTCGGCGCGGCCCTGGCCAGGACGCACGCCGCGGGCGCGGCCGCCTTCGGAGCGCCGTGGCCCGGGTACATCGCGAGCCTGCCGCTGCCCAACACGCCCGGGGCAGAATGGGCGCCCTGGTACGCGGAGCACCGGCTCGTTCCGTATCTGAAGATGGCGCGCGACCGCGGCGCGCTGTCCGGCGCGGACGCCAGCCTGGTGGAGGCCGTGGCCGGGCGCATCGGGGAACTGGCCGGCCCGCCGGAGCCGCCGAGCCGCATCCACGGGGACCTGTGGTCGGGCAACGTCCTGTGGTCCGGCGGGCGGGGGTGGCTGATCGACCCGGCCGCGCACGGCGGGCACCGGGAGACCGACCTGGCGATGCTGGCGCTGTTCGGGGCGCCCCACCTGGACCAGATCATGCGGGCGTACGCCGAGGCCGCGCCGCTCGCCGACGGGTACCGGCAGCGTGTCCCGCTGCATCAGCTCCATCCGCTGCTGGTGCACGCGTGCCTGTTCGGCGGCTCGTACGCGGGCCAGGTGCGGGCCGCCGCGCGTGCCGCGCTGGCGGCCTGAGCAGCCTGGACAGGCAGGCCGGCGGGCGGGGGGAGCGGTTTGGGCCGCAGGGGCCCCGGGTAGGCGACGCTGTGCCGGGCGCTTGCCCGCGGGGGTGGGTGCCCCTGACGCCAGTCACCGCTAGTCAGGAGAGCACGGCATGGTCTACGACCCGTTCGGGCCGGGGGAATTCGGCGCTAGCCCCTTCGACGATTTCCTCGCCAGGTTCTTCGGCGGCCCCGTGCCGCGACGGCCCGTTCAGCGCATCGACATCGGCCAGCTGATGACCGAACAGTCCCGCGAGCTGCTGCGGGACGCGGCCGCGCAGGCCGCGCAGTGGGGGGAGGCGGACCTGGACACCGACCACCTGCTGTGGGCCGCGACCCGGCAGGAGCCGTCGCGCCGGCTGCTGGCCGCGGCCGGCGCCGACCCCGACGCCATCGCCCGCGACATCGAGTCCCGTGCCCGCCGCGGCCCCGCCAGGGAAGAACCGCCCAGCCTGACCCCGTCCGCCAAGCGCGCGCTGCTCGACGCACGGCAGATCTCCCGGGCGTTCGGCGCCTCCTACATCGGGCCGGAGCACCTGCTGTTCGCGCTCGCCGTCAACCCGGAGTCGGCCGCGGGGCGGCTGCTGCGGGAGGCGCGGATCACACCCCAGGCGCTACAGGACGCCGTCGCGGGCGGCGGCCGCCCGGGCGGCCGCCGCCCGCCGTCCGACACCCCCACCATCGACCAGTTCGGCAGCGACCTGACGGCGCTGGCCCGCGAGGGGCGGATCGACCCGGTGGTCGGCCGCGAGAAAGAGATCGAGCAGACGGTCGAGGTGCTGTCCCGCCGGACGAAGAACAACCCGGTGCTCATCGGCGAGCCCGGCGTCGGCAAGACGGCGATCGTGGAGGGCATCGCGCAGCGCATCGTGGACGGGGACGTGCCGGACACGCTCCGCGGCAAGCGCCTGGTGCAGCTCGACCTCGCCGGGATGGTCGCCGGCACCCGCTACCGGGGCGACTTCGAGGAACGGCTGAAGAAGGTCATCGACGAGATCCGCGGCCACGGCGATGAGCTGATCATCTTCATCGACGAGCTGCACACCGTCGTCGGCGCCGGCGCCGCGGAGGGCGCGATGAGCGCCTCCAACATGCTCAAGCCCGCGCTGGCCCGCGGCGAGCTGCACATCATCGGCGCCACGACGATCGACGAATACCGCAAGGACGTGGAGAAGGACGCCGCGCTCGAACGGCGCTTCCAGCCGATCCTGGTGCCCGAGCCCACGGTGGACGACACGATCGAGATCCTGCGCGGGCTGCGCGACCGCTACGAGGCCCACCATCAGGTCCGCTTCACCGACGAGGCGCTGGTCGCGGCCGCGGAGCTGTCCGACCGCTACATCACCGACCGCTTCCTCCCGGACAAGGCGATCGACCTCGTCGACCAGGCGGGCGCCAGGGTACGGCTGCGCACCAGGACGCCCGCGCGGGACCGGCGGGAGCTGGAACAGCAGCTTGAGCGGCTGCGCCGGGAGAAGGAGGAAGCGGTCGCGGCGGAGGACTACGCGCGGGCGTCCACCCTGCGCGACCAGATCGCGGAGCTGTCCCAGCGGGCGGAGATCAGCCCCGGCGGGCAGAAGACGGTGCCCGAGGTCACCCCCGCCGACATCGCGGAGGTGGTGTCCCGCGCGACCGGGATCCCGGTCGCGCAGCTCACCGAGGAGGAGAAGGAGCGGCTGCTGCGGCTGGAGGAGCACCTGCACCGGCGGGTCATCGGCCAGGACGAGGCGGTCGTGGCCGTGGCGGAGGCGGTCCGGCGCTCGCGTGCCGGGCTCGGCGACCCGAACCGGCCCATCGGCAGCTTCCTGTTCCTCGGGCCGACCGGGGTCGGCAAGACCGAGCTGGCCCGGGCGCTGGCCGAGGCGCTGTTCGGCAGCGAGGACCGGATGATCCGGATCGACATGAGCGAGTTCCAGGAGCGGCACACGGTCAGCAGGCTCGTGGGCGCCCCGCCCGGCTACGTCGGCTACGAGGAGGCGGGACAGCTCACCGAGGCGGTGCGCAGGACGCCCTACGCCGTCCTGCTCCTCGACGAGATCGAGAAGGCCCACCAGGATGTGTTCAACATCCTGCTCCAGCTGCTCGACGACGGCAGGCTCACCGACGGGCAGGGCCGCACGGTCGACTTCAAGAACACGGTCGTCATCATGACGAGCAACCTCGGCTCGGACGTGATCGGCCGGCGGGCGCTCGGCTTCGGCGCGAGCGGGGCCGCCCCGGACACTCCCGACGACCAGCAGCTGCGGGACCGGATCATGACGCGGCTGCGCGAGTCGTTCCGGCCGGAGTTCCTCAACCGCATCGACGAGATCATCATCTTCCGCCACCTCGACGAGCCGCAGCTGCGGCAGATCACCAGAGCGCTGCTTGAGGAGACCACCCGGCGGCTGCACGCGCAGAACATCACGGTGTACTTCACCACCGAGGCGATCGACTGGCTGGCGCGGCGCGGCTTCCAGCCGGAGTTCGGCGCCCGGCCGCTGCGCCGGACGATCCAGCGGGAGGTGGACAACCGGCTGTCCGGAATGCTGCTCGACGGCCGGCTACGGCCCGGGCAGCACGTGACGGTGGCCCGGGAGGGCGACGCGCTGGCGTTCGGCGTCAGCGACCGCGCCCCGGGCGAGCCGGTCCCGGCCGGCCGGGGCGGCTAGCGCCAGGCCGGCCCCTCGGTTACCGGATGGGCGCGGATGAAGTCCTCGTCCACCTCCACGCCGAGCCCCGGCCCCGCCAGCGGGCTGACCGTGCCGTCGGCGGCCAGCTCGTACGACGCCGAGCAGGCGACCGTGCGGAGCGGGTTGTCCGCCGAGCCGTCGGCCTCGAAGTAGCGCGCGCCCGCCACGCTGGCCAGGAAGTGAACGCTCGCGGCGAAGTTCAGCCCGGTGTGACAGCCGTGCGTGCAGACCGGGAGCCCGGCGGCCGACGCCAGCGCGGCGATCCGCATCGCCTCGGTGACGCCCCCGCACCGGGACAGGTCGGGCTGCATGATCGATACGCACCCGGCGTCGGCGAGCCGCTGGAAGTCGTAGCGGGTGTAGCAGTTCTCGCCGGCCGCGAGCGGGATGACCGGGGCCGCGATCGCCGCCGCGGCGCGCCAGGACCGGTCCGCGTAGGGCGGGAACGGCTCTTCCAGCCAGCCCACCTTCGCGTCGGCGAGCACTGGCAGCATCGCCCGCACGTCCTCCACCGAGTACCGGCAGTTGGCGTCGGCGAGCAGTGCCACGTCCGGGCCGACGGCATCGCGCATCGCACGGGTGCGTTCGGCATCGTTGCGCTGAGAATCACCCAGCCGCAGCTTCACGGCCCGGTAGCCGAGGGCGACCTGCGCCAGTGCCTCCTCGGCGAGCGCCGCGGGGTCGGCGTACCCGAGGGCGAACCCCCCGGCGTAGGCGGGCACCGGCCGCGGCGAGCCGCCGAGCAGCCGGTAAAGCGGCAGGCCGAGCGCCTTGCCCCTGATGTCCCACAGCGCCATGTCGACGCCGCTCATCGCGCAGACGCACGCGGCGCAGGTGCCGTGGTTGGCCAGCACCCGGCTCTCGAAGCGCGCCCAGGCCTCGACAGGCGCCGCCGCGTCCATGCCGGTCAGCAGATCGCGCAGCGTGGTGTCGACCGTCTGGGCGACGGCCAGCGGCGCGCGCCCGTTGTACGACTCGCCGTACCCGGTCAGGCCGCCGGCCGTGGTGACCTTCACGATCACCGTGTCCCGCTTGGTGACCTGGCCGAGCCCCTGGGTGACGGCCTGCCTGAGGGGCACCGAGCACGGCAGTGCCTCCACCCTCGCGATCGCCAGGTCTTTCACCGGACGGGCTCCTCGTAGAAGGCGAACATGCGGATCTCGATGCTGGCGCGCGGCGGCGCGTCGTCCGGGCAGGACTCGTCCGCGAACGCGCTGTGGGGCACCTGCTCGGCACGGGCCGGATCGGAGTCGAAGCTGCGGAACACATACGCCTCGTCGCGCGTCATGTCGGGGCAGTACCACCAGCGGTGCCGGGCGCTGTGCAGGTAGGCGATGTTCTCCCAGGACATCACCTCGCCGCTGGCGGACTTCATGGTGATCGAGCAGTACTGCTTGTCGGCCGGCGCGACGGTCCGCGCGTCGCACAGCGCCAGCGGCACGTCCTGCGGCGGTCCGGAGAACGCCCGCCAGATGTTGAACACCGCGTACCGGCTCCGCAGCCGGGCGGCGGCCTCGCCCGGCGGCAGCGTCCGGCGGAGCATGTGCTCGGCCGCGGCGGCGCTGAAGTCCGCGTGCACGAAGTCCCCGGTGAACGTCGTTCCCGCGGGCCGCTCGCCGGCCCGGCTGCTGACCCGCACCACCGGGTTGTTCAGCATCGCGGTCGCGGCGCACCCGGTGAGGTCACGCAGCAGCTCGCCGGCCTCCCGGACGTAGGTCCGCAGCACCTGGCCGCGGTCGTAGAAGCTGGTTACCCGCGTCGGCGCGGAGACGACGGTGAAACCCGCCCCGTCGAGCGAGAAGTCACCCGCCCGGCCGCGCATGCTCTCGACGGTGACCCGCCTGGCGGTGAGCGGCAGGTTCGTGAAGTCAGGGCGGACCCCGGGCGCGGGCCGCTCAGGCGGGTCGTAGTAGGCGATGGCAGCCCGCATCGTCACAGCATTGCCGCCTGCTGCCGGAACGCGGCGGCGATGGCCTGGTGGCGGCGCTCCACCTGCGGGTACCAGTCGGGGTGGGTGAGCGCGTACAGGTCGCCCCGCTTGATGGCGCGGACCACCACGGCGCCGGCCTCCTCCGGGTCGATCCAGCGGTAAGCCGGGTTGTCCTCCTGCTGGATATCGACGTCTTGCAGGCCTTTGTCAGCGAGCCCGGACGGCCGGTTCCGCGAGCTGGTGCCGATGTTGGTGCGGACCGTCCCCGGGCACAGGACGGACGCGCCGACCTTGGAGCCCTCCGCCGCGAGCTCGGCGGCGAGCACCTCGGTGAGCGCCACGACCCCGTACTTGGTGACCGAGTACGCGCCCAGCCTCGGCGGCGCCACCAGCCCCGCCATCGACGCGGTGTTCACGATGTGGCCGCCGTCGGGATTGGCCTGGAGGATCGGCAGGAAGACGTGGACGCCATGGATAACCCCGTACAGGTTCACGCCGATCATCCAGTGCCAGTCGTCCATCGTCAGGTCCCTGACCGGCGCCATGGGGCCGATGCCCGCGTTGTTGCAGATCACGTGCACGGTGCCGTAGCGCTCCCGCGCCGTGCGGGCGAGCGCCCGGACGCTGGCCAGGTCGCTGACGTCGGTCGGCACGCCGATCGCCCCGATCTCGCCGGCGGCCTTGCCGAGCGCGTCCCGTTCGATGTCAGCGATGATCACCCGCATGCCCTCGGCGGCGAGCTGGGCCGCGATGCCCTTGCCGATCCCCGACGCGCCGCCGGTCACCACCGCGACCTTGCCGCGCAGGTCGGTCAGCCCGCTCACCGGCCAGCCTCCGCATAGCCCGCGCCGCTACGGCTGCCCGTTCCTCCGGCCATGGCCGCTCCTTCGCCCGCCACCAGGGTGTCCCGCTTTCCTTCGAGACTCCCCGATCACGCGCTCGGGCGCAACGCCGCATGTCCTGGCAACCAAACCCGCACCCGGATCTTCGGGCCGGCCGCACAAACCGGCGATGACGACGATGAGCCGCGCCCGCCGCCCGGCCGGGGGCGCCTTCCGGTGCCCGCCGCGGCCCGGGTCAGGCGACCGCCGCGTCGGCCGTGGCGGACGCGGCGAGCGGGTGGCCGATGGACTCGCCGGTCGCGGGGTCGAAGAAGTGCAGCCGGCTGGTGTCGACGGCCAGTTCCAGGGCCTGGCCGGAGCGGGCGGCCGAGCGGGAGGAGACCCGGGCGGTCCACAGCGACTTGCCGCCGGCCAGGGCGGCGACGGCCTCGTCCTCTTCCTCGTGCCCCGCGGCGGCGCTGGCGATGGCGGCGTGCTCGACCGGCGGCGCGTCGATGGTGAAGATCACGTGGATCTCGGTGCCCAGCTCCTCCGTCACCCCGACGGTGACCGGCAGCCGCGCCCAGGAGGCATCCCCCAGGGAAGCGTCCTCGAAGTCCGACGGGCGGATGCCGAGGATGACCTTGCGGCCGAGGTAGCCGTCCAGGCCCGGCTTGGCGTCCAGCACCGGCGCGGGCACCGGCAGCCGGTGCCCGGCGAAGGTCACCGCCGGGCCGTCGTCCCGGACCAGGTCGGCCAGCACGAAGTTCATCGCCGGGGAGCCGATGAACCCGGCCACGAACAGGTTGACCGGCGATTCGAACAGCTTCTGCGGCGTGTCCACCTGCTGGAGCCGCCCGTCCCGGAGCACGCATACCCGGTCCCCCAGCGTCATCGCCTCGACCTGGTCGTGGGTCACGTACACGGTGGTGATGCCCAGCCGCTCGTGCAGCTGGTTCAGCGCCGCCCGCATCGACACCCGCAGCTTGGCGTCCAGGTTGGACAGCGGCTCGTCCATCAGGAACGCCTGGGGCTCCCGCACGATCGCCCGGCCCATCGCCACCCGCTGCCGCTGCCCGCCGCTCAGCGCGGCCGGCTTGCGCTTCAGGTACGGCTCCAGGCCCAGCATCGTAGCCGCCTCGCCGACCCGCCGCCTGATCTCCTCCTTCGGCGTGTGCCGCAGCTTCAGCCCGAACGCCAGGTTCTCCTCCACCGTCATGTGCGGGTACAGCGCGTAGTTCTGGAACACCATCGCGATGTCCCGGTCCTTGGGCGGCAGGTCATTGACCACCTTGTTCCCGATCGAGATCGTGCCGCCGGTGATCTCCTCCAGCCCCGCGATCGACCGCAGCGCGGTCGACTTCCCGCACCCCGAAGGCCCGACGAGCACCATGAACTCGCCCTCCTTCACCTCGAGGTTCAGGTCGTCAAGAGCCTTCACGCCGCCGGCGTAAACCTTGTCCACATGGTCGAGGACGATCTGTGCCATCCGGGAACTCCCTTGTCTGCCGTCTACCAGAGCCTAAATCCCTGGCGGCGCTGTCGTTAAGCCCTCAGGCCTGCTGCTTCTAAAAACGTGGATTATGTCGGTCTTTGCCATGCCCTGGCAAGGGCACGGCCGGATCAGCCGGGAAGGTCGTGCACCGAGACCGGGGTGTCGAGCACCCGGTCGGCGCCTACCGTCCGCACCGGCCCGGTGAGCGTGAACGCCCCCGTCAGCGGCAGGCTGTCCGAGGCGCCCCCGACGGCCACGCCGACCTCGCCCGGCTCGACGATCCGCGAGCCGGCCAGGCCGGTGAACGAGGTCCGGTCGGCGTGCAGCCGGAACGCGACCCGGCGGGCCTGCCCCGGCGACAGCGGCACCCGGGCGAAGCCGGCCAGCCAGCGGACCGGGCGCACCACCTGGGCGACGGGATCGCTCAGGTAGAGCTGGACCACCTCGGTGCCGGCCCTGATGCCAGTGTTACGCACGGTGCAAGAGACCTCCACCACGCCGTCGGTTGGCACCTCGTCCGCCGACACGACGAGATCTGAGTACTCGAAGGTCGTGTACGAGAGCCCGTGGCCGAACGCGAACAGCGGCGTGGGGTCGACCGAGCTGCCCGAATGCAAGCCGGCGTTCCGCGACCGCAGGTACGACGACGGCTGTGCCGCCGGGGAGCCGGGCAGCTCCACGGGGAGCTTGCCGCTGGGCACCACGCGCCCGGTCAGCACCCCGGCGATGGCGTTCCCGCCTTCCTCGCCGGGGAAGAACGCCTGCACCACGGCCGCCATCCGGCCGGCCACGCCACCGATCGCGTACGGCCGTCCGGTGACCAGCACGGCCACGACGGGCCTGCCGGTGTCGGCCAGCGCGTGCAGCAGTTCCTCCTGCATCCCTGGCAGCCGCAGCTCGGTGGCGTCGCAGCCTTCGCCGGAGGTGCCCCGGCCGAACAGCCCTGCCTCGTCCCCGACGACCGCGACGATCACATCAGCCGAACGGGCGGTTGCGACTGCCCCGGCGAAACCGGACTTGTCGCTCCCGCGGACGTCGCAGCCGCGCGCGTAGCTCACGCCGGCCAGCTCCTCGCGCAGCGCGCCGAGCACGGTGGCGACCTGCACGCCGGCGCCGTCGGTGCCGCCGCGCAGGTGCCTGGGCATGCTGTAGCAGCCGAAGAAGGCCAGCGGGTCGTCGGCCAGCGGGCCGATCACCGCTACCCGCTGGCCCGGGCCGGCCGGCCGCGCCAGCGGCAGCGTGCCGTCGTTGGCGACCAGCACGATGGATTCTTCGGCCAGACGCCGGGCCAGCGCGCGGTGCGCCGGGGGGTCCAGGTCGATGTCCCGCGGTTCGCCGGGGAAGGGAGACCAGCCCGGGTCGAGCATGCCGAGGTCGAACTTCTGCCGCAGCACCCGGGCCGCCGCCTGGTCCACCGCCTCGGCGGCGACCTTGCCGGCGAGCGCGGCGGACCGCAGCGGCTCGCCGTAGCAGCGGACGCTGGGCAGCTCGACGTCCATGCCGGCCGCCAGCGCGAGGGCGGCCGCGCCCTCGCGGTCGGCGGCGACGGCGTGCTGCAACTGGAGGAAGGAGACGGCGTAGTAGTCGGAGACGACCAGGCCCTCGAAGCCGAGCTGGCCGCGCAGCAGCGTGGTGAGCAGCCACGGGTCGGCGCTCGCGGGCACGCTGTCGATGTCGTCGTAGGTGGGCATTACCGAGCGGGCGCCGCCGAGCCGGATAGCCATCTCGAACGGCACCAGCATGATGTCGGCGAACTCCCTGGGCCCCATGGACACCGGCGCCATGTTGCGGCCGGCGCGCGAGGCGGAGTAGCCGGCGAAATGCTTCAGCGTGGCGTGCACCCCGGCCGACTGGAGCCCCTCCACGTAGCCGGTCCCGATGATGCCGACCAGGTAGGGGTCCTCGCCGATCGTCTCCTCGGTCCGGCCCCAGCGGGGATCGCGGGTGACGTCGAGCACGGGCGCCAGCCCCTGGTGGATGCCGACGGCGCGCATGGTCCGGCCGAAGGCCCGGGCCATGTCGCGGACCAGCGCCGGGTCGAACGAGGCGCCCCAGGCCAGTGGCGTCGGGAAGATCGTGGCGGTCCAGGCGGCGAAGCCGGTCAGGCACTCCTCGTGCGCGACCGCGGGGATGCCGAACCGGCTCGCGGCCATGATCCGCGCCTGCAAGCTGGCCAGCGCGCGCATCCCCGTGGCCGGGTCCACCGGCCGGGTGCCGAACACCCGGGTCAGCTGCCCCATGCCGTCCTTGATCAGCTCATCCAGCGGCGCCAGCTCGTGGCTGAACTGGTCCTGCATCGGGGCTACGCCCTCCCCGTCGGCAGCGGCCCCCATCCAGACGCTGCCGAGCTGGGCGATCTTCTCCTCAAGCGTCATCCGGGACAGCAGGTCGGCGACCCGCTCGGCCACCGGGCGCGCCGGATCCCGCCAGATTTCGGGGGAGGCGGTGCCGTCAGGGGCGCCCGCGTCCGTGACGGCACCGGAGATTTCCGTTATTTCGGCTTTGTCCATCGGCGCGGTCACTTCCCGCTTTCCCGCTGTTCGGGGACCGCGGGGAGCGACCCCGGGGCGGCGGTCGACTCGCGCACGATCAGCTCGGTAGACAGCTCCACCCGGTTGGACCGCAGCGGCAGCCCTTCGATCAGCTCGCCGAGCATCTGCGCGGCGGCGCTGCCCATCTCGGCGAGCGGCTGCCGCACGGTGGTCAGCGGCGGCGACGCCCAGCGGGCGACGGGCAGGTCGTCGAAGCCGACGACGCTGAGGTCCTCCGGGATCCGCAGGCCGCGCTGGCGTGCCGCCTCGTAGACGCCGAAGGCCTGCTGGTCGCTGCCGGCGAAGATGGCCGTCGGCGGATCGGGCAGTTCGAGCAGCTCGACGGCGCGCGCGAAGCCGCCCTCGTGGTGGAAGTCGCCGTACCGGACCAGCGCCGGGTCGAAGGCGACACCCGCCCGCTCCAGCGCGGACCGGTACCCGTCCACCCGGGCCAGGCTGCACAGGTAGTCGTTCGGCCCGGTGATGGCGCCGATCCGGCGATGCCCCAGGCTCAGCAGGTGGTCGGTCGCGGCGAGGCCGCCCGCCCAGTTGGTCGCGCCGACGCTCGGGATGTCCGGGGGCGGCGTGTTGGCCGGGTCGATCACGATCAGCGGGATGCCGGCGCTGCGCATCTGGCCGAGGTGGGCGTCGGTCAGCTTGGTGGTCACCAGGATCACGCCGTCGGTGTGGTGGCTGGCCAGCGCGCTGGTCCAGCTCGCCGGGCGCGCGTCGCCGTGCCGCACCGACGAGACCGCGACGGCCGTCTCGTGGGCGGTGCCCCACTCTTCCGCGCCGCGCAGGATCTCCACCGCCCACGGGCTGTCCAGGCCGTTGAACACGAGGTCGATGAGGCCGGAACGGCGCGGCCTGCGCGTCCCGCCCCGCGCGTAGTGATGCTGGTCGAGCAGCTGCTCCACCCGCGCCCTGGTCGCCGCGGCGACGTCCGGGCGGCCGTTGACCACTTTCGACACGGTGGGCAGCGAGACCCCGGCCTCAGCGGCGATCGCGGCCAGCGTGGTCCGCCGTTCCAGCAGCCGGCTTGTCTCACGCCGCTGCGCGGCCTTGCCTCGCTGCGCGGTTTCGTCTTCCTGATGCCGCACCAGCGCCACCTTTCGACTCATATCCCGAAATTTTTCGGCATTCTGCACCCTCCGGGCACGATACCCATGGTGCATCGTACGCGAACAGCGTGCGCAAGGGAACGCTATCGGCCCTGCCTGCGGGGTCGATAACGGGCTACGGCAAAAGAAGGTAACACTCTGGAAACCGGGGGTTGACCTTCACTCTGCGCCGACCCTACGATGACGGCACGTCGAAAGTATTGCCAAAACTTTCGGACCGCCCGGTCGGCAGCAGAGCCCAGAACGCCGCCCGTCTGCCTCGGGCCAACCTCTCAGGAGTAGACCAACATGCGTAGCAGCCGGGTAATCGCCGCCATCGCGGTCGCGGTGGGGACGGCAACCGCGGCCGCCGCGTGCAGCGGCGGCAGTTCGAGCAGCACTAGCACGTCAGCCGGCAGCACCAGTTCTGCCAGTCCTTCTGCCAAGGTCACGCTAACCTGGTGGAACAACGCCAACACGGGGCAGTTGCTCACCGTGTTCAACAACGCGATCAAGTCGTTCGAGGCCTCGCACCCGGGTGTCACGATCGTGAACCACCCGATGCAGAACGAGCAGTTCAAGACCGTCATCACGCCCGCCCTGCGGGGCAGCGCCCCGCCGGACATCTACCAGCAGTGGGGCAGCGGGCAGGAGGCCACCCAGGTCCAGTCCGGCAAGCTCGCCGACCTCTCCAGCTACGTGTCGAGCTGGATCGGGGAGCTCGGCACCCCCGCCACCGAATGGCAGGTCGACGGGAAGTGGTACGGCGTGCCGTACGACCTGCACGTGGTCGGCTTCTGGTACCGCAAGGACCTGTTCGCCAAGGCCGGCATCACCAGCCCGCCCACGACGATCCCGCAGCTGGAGTCCGATGACGCCAAGCTGAAGGCGCACGGCATCACGCCGATCGCCGTCGGGTCCAAGGACGGCTGGCCGGACGCGTTCTGGTGGGAGTACTTCGCCATCCGCGAGTGCTCGCAGTCCACCATCAAGCAGGCCATGTCGAGCGTCAACCTGAGCGCGCCGTGCTTCACCAAGGCGACCTCCGACCTCACCTCGTTCCTGGCGACCAACCCGTTCGAGCCCGGCTTCGCGGGCGTCGCGGCCCAGGTGGGCGCGGGCAGCTCGGCGGGCATGGTGGCCAACGGCAAGGCCGCGATGGAACTGCAGGGCGACTGGGATCCCGGAACGATGGCCGGCCTTACCTCTACCCCCGCCAGCAAGCTGTACTCCGAGCTCGGCTGGTTCCCGTTCCCGGCCGTGCCGGGCGGCGCGGGCGACCCGAGCGCCGTCCTCGGCGGCGGCGACGGTTACACCTGCACGACCGGTGCGGCAGAGCCCGCGTGCGCGGAGTTCTTGCAGTACCTGGACACCCCGGCGATCCAGAAGCAGATCGTCGGAGCCGGCGTGGGCCTGCCCGCGAACCCGGCGGCCGATAACGCCCTCGTCGTCCCCGCGGAGCGGACCGCGGCGCAGGCGAACTCGTCCGCCAAGTACATCGCGGAGTACTTCGACATCGCGCTGCCGACCACTCCGGGCCAGAACCTGGACAACGCGGTGGCGAAGTTCTTCAGCACCCCGAACTCGAGCACCGGGGCGGGCATCCAGGCGTCGGTGAATGGCGTCCCGTAATATGACGCGCAGTGAGACGGCTGGCGCCAGGCCGGCTGGCCCGGCCGCGGCGGCGAGTGCCGCCGCGGCCGGGCCGCGCGCTCCCCGGCGCGGCGGAAGCGACAGGCAGCGCCGGAAACTGCGCAAGGCCGCGGAGCTGAGCGTCCTGCTCGGCCCGGCAGTGGTGCTGTTCCTCGGCTTCGTGATCACGCCGATCGCGGTCGGCGCCTACTACAGCCTCTACAACTGGAACGGGTTCGGCCCGCTCAGCGACTTCACCGGCCTGCACAACTACAAGCTCGCGTTCGGCGACCCGGCGTTCATCCAGTCGATCGAGCACACGCTGATCCTCACCGGGCTGGCCCTGGTGATCCAGGGGCCGCTGAGCATCGGCATCGCCCTGCTGCTGAACCGCAAGTTCTTCGGCCGCGCGTTCATGCGGCTGGTGGTCTTCGCGCCGTACGTGCTGCCGCCGGCCGTCACCGCGGTCATGTGGGCGCTGCTGCTGCAACCCGGCGGCTTCGTCGATCAGGTCATGAAGGCGGTCGGGCTCGGCGGGCTCGTCAACTTGTGGCTCGCCAACATCCACATCGTGCTGTACACCGCCTTCGCCGTGCTCACCTGGCAGTACATCGGCTTCGGCATCGTGCTGCTGCTGGCCGGGCTGCAGGGCGTCCCCGTCGAGCTGAAGGAAGCCGCGGCCATCGACGGCGCGACCCCCTGGCAGGTGACCCGGCGGGTCACGCTGCCGCTGCTCGGGCCGACGCTCCGGATCTGGGTCTTCCTCACCGTCATCGGCTCGCTACAGGTCTTCGACATCATCTGGCTCATGACCGGCGGCGGCCCGGCGGACGCGTCGGACACGATGGCCACGTATATGTACCGGACTGGTTTCCAGACCCAGGCGTTCGGTTACGGCAGCACGATTGCGATCATCATGTTCATCATCTGCTTCGTGTTCTCCCTCATCTACCAGCGGTTCGCCCTGCGCCGGGACACGGCGGGCGCCCTGACCAGGGCGGTGGGCTGATGTCGGCGCTGACGCTCGCGGGGTCCCGGGCCAGCAGGCGCCGCAGCAACTGGACGATCATGCCGGCCACCTACCTGGTGGCGATCGTGATCATCGGGATCACCGTGGTGCCGCTGCTCTTCGTGTTCCTGGACGGTGCCCGCACCACGGGGCAGATCAACGACAACCCGGCCGGGCTGCCGAACCCGTGGGTGTGGTCGAACTACGGCACGATCCTCACCAGCGCGACGTTCTGGGAGTTCATCGGCAACAGCGCGCTGGTCGCCACGGTCGCGACGGCGCTGGCGGTGGTGCTCGGGTCGATGGCCGCGTTCGCGCTCTCCCGCTATGCCTTCCGTGGCCGGGAGGCCTTCTACACGCTGTTCATCTCGGGCCTGCTGTTCCCCCTGCAGATCGCGGCGCTGCCGCTGTTCCTGCTGCTGCAGGACATCGGCCTGCTGGACAACTGGCTGGGCGTGGCGCTGCCGGAGGCGGCGTTCTCGCTGCCGTTCACGATGCTCATCATGCGCCCGTTCATGCGGGCCATCCCTGGCGACCTGGAGGACGCCGCCATGGTGGACGGCGCCAGCCGGCTGCGGTTCTTCCTCCAGATCCTGGTTCCGCTGTGCAAGCCCGCCCTGGTCACGGTGTCGCTGCTGGCCTTCGTCCAGAGCTGGAACCAGTTCCTGCTCCCGCTGCTGGTGTTCACCACGGAATCGAAGTTCACCCTCCCGCTCGGCGTCGCCACCTACCAGTCGCAGTACTCGCAGAACACGGCGGCCATCATGGCGTTCACCGCGCTGGCCGCGCTGCCCGCCCTGGGCGTGTTCATGTTCGCCGAGCGTTATCTTGTCGCGGGCGCCGCCGGCGCGGTCAAGGGGTAGGACTGTAGCCGATGCCAGAGCAGAAAGGAAAGAGGAGTCAGCGATGACCACAGACCCCTATGCCCCGACCAGGGAAGACCGCTTTTCGTTCGGGATCTGGACGGTGGGGTGGCAGGGAGTGGACGTGTTCGGGTCGGCGGTGCGGCCGCCGATGCCGGCCGAGCGGGCGGTGCGCAAGCTCGCCGAGCTGGGCGCCTACGGGGTGAACTTCCACGACAACGACGTGTTCGGCTTCGACGCCACTCCCGCCGAGCGGGAGGAGCGGATCTCGGCGTTCCGCAAGGCGCTGGAGGAGACCGGGCTGGTGGTCACCACGGCCACCACGAACCTGTTCGCCCATCCGATGTTCAAAGACGGCGCGTTCACCGCCAACGAGCGCCAGGTGCGCCGGTTCGCGCTGGCCAAGGTGATGCGCAACCTGGACCTGGCCGCCGAGCTGGGCGCGCGGACCTATGTGTTCTGGGGCGGCCGGGAAGGCGCCGAATCCGGGGCGGCCAAGGATGTCCGGGCGGCGCTCGACCGGTACGCCGAGGCGCTGAACCTGCTGTCGCAGTACGTCATCGACCAGGGGTATGAGATCCGGTTCGCGATCGAGCCCAAGCCGAACGAGCCGCGCGGGGACATCCTGCTGCCCACCGTCGGGCACGCGCTGGCGTTCATCGGCTCCCTGGAGCACCCGGAGATGGTGGGGGTCAACCCCGAGGTGGGGCATGAGGAGATGGCGGGGCTGAACTACGCGCACGCGATCAGCCAGGCGCTGTGGGCGGGCAAGCTGTTCCACATCGACCTGAACGGCCAGCACGGGCCGCGCTACGACCAGGACCTGCGGTTCGGGGCGGGCAACGCGCGGGGAGCGTTCTGGGTGGTGGACGCGCTGCTGGCCGGCGGGTACGACGGCCCGGTGCACTTCGACTACAAGCCGCCGCGCACCGAAGACGACGAGGGCGTGTGGGCGTCGGCGGCCGCGTGCATGCGCAACTACCTGATCCTGCGGGCCAAGGCCCGGGCGTTCCGCGCCGACCCCGAGGTGCAGGAGGCCCTGCGGGCGGCGCGGGTGCCCGAGCTGGCCGAGCCCACCCTGGCCCCGGGCGAGAGCTGGCGCGACGTCCGCGAGGCCACCGCCGACGCCGACGCGCTGGGCCGGCGCGGGATGGGGTACGAACGGCTGGACCAGCTGGCCCTGGAACACCTCTACGGCGTCCGCTGACATCGGGAAGGGCCGCAGTCATGACCCAGCGCACGCCAGGCCGCCGGATCACCGTCCCGGAGCACAGGAGCCCTGTCCCGGAGCACAGGAGCCCCCGGGAGATGGACTCCTGGGAGCTGATCGCGATGTTCCGCCACGCCCGCGTGCTGCTGGGCTTCGGCCCCGGCGCACAGCTCACGCGGGCGCTGGTGAACTTCATGGCCGCCGCCTACCGCGAGCTGGAGCGCCGGGGCGAGTGCGACGACGAGTACCTGCTGGGCGCCTGACCGCCCCGCCGCCCCGCCTGACCGCCCCGCCGCCCGCGCGCCGGGCACGAGGCCCGGCAAAACCCACTTCGCACACTTTCCGCACTCACATTCCGGACATTCCGGGCGGCAAAGTGGCCGGGAAGTGTGCGAAGTGAAAATCAGCGGACGCGTGTGACCCGTGATGGCCCGCGCGGGGGAGGGGGGCGGCCGGGCGCCTGGCCCGCGGAGGGGGCGGCCGGGCGTCTGGGCCGCGGAGGGGCGGCCGGGCGCCTGGCCCGGCACATGGCAGACCCCGCCGGCGGCCATGCCCGGTACCGCCGGCGGGATCCGCGGACGGCGGCTGTAAGCCGCCGCCGGCTATAGGCCGCCGCCCGGTATCCGGTGCGGGGCGCCGTACGCGGCCAGCTCCAGCTCCGATTGCAGCGCGTAATAGGCGGGCTTGGGCTGTAGGTTCACGTCGTAGATCGTGGCGTAGCCCTCGCCGGCGAAGGTCCCGGGCACCCACGAGTCCGCGTCCGTGAAGCCCCAGACGGTGAACGAGATGCACTGCGGCACCGCGAGGGCCGCCCGCAGCATGGCGGCGAACTCGTACGGCTGGGCGAACACCGCGAGGTTGTCCGTCGGCACCTGCTCCGTCGCGTTGTTCACGAACGTGCGCACGTCGGCCTCGGTGATCGCCACCTTCAGGCCCAGGCTGGCGTACCGCGCCAGGTCCTCCTGGAACCGCTGCGGGCTGAACCCGTACTGGGTGTCCAGGTGCCCCTGGTTGCCGACGCCCATGATCGGGACGCCCTCGGCCAGCATCTGCCTGAGCCATGCGTAGACGGCGTCGCTCTTGGCGTTCGTGCCGTCCTCGCCGGCGATGTTGTAGTCGTTGTAGAAGAGCAGCGCGTGCGGGTCCGCCTCGTGCGCCCAGCGGAACGCCTGCGGGATGATGTCCGGCCCGAGGTGGGAAACCCAGAAGTCATTCGGATTGATCCCCGAGGGGTTGGCGTCCAGGAAGAATTCGTTCGCGACATCCCACTGCCAGATCTTGCCGCGGTATCGCGTGACCTCGGTCATGATGTGGTCGTGCAGCAACTGCTTTAGCTGGGCGCTGGTGATGGAGCCGTTGGCGACGCCCGTGGTGAGCCAGTCCGGAAGCTGGTTGTGCCATAGCAGCGTATGGCCGCGGATGAGCTGGTCGTTCGCCTGGGCGAACGAGACGAGCTGGTCGGCCTGCGACCAGTCGTACACGCCCCGCTGCGGCTCGACGATCTGCCACTTCATCGCGTTGCCCGGGGTGACCACGGAGAACTGGCTCCCGGCAATGGCCGCGTAGGAGGGGGTCTCGATGTCCTGCGGGATGAGCGCGCTGCCGATGCGGAGGCCGATCCTGGCGGCCAGCGCGCGCAGGGAGGTCGGATCGTATGCGTGGTCCGCGCCGGCCCGGGCGGCCAGCCGGGTGGCTGACGGCGCCGCCGAGGCTGCGGTACCGGTGCCGAGCACCGCCGCGACGCTGCCGGCGGCCCCCATCGCGAGAAGACTACGGCGTCTCATGCGTTTCCTCCTGTCGCGCCGAAATATTCGGCAATCCGAAAGTTTCGGACCGAATGTGTCGGATAATGGCACCGTAGGGGTGCCGGCAAACCGTGTCAATAGCCGATTATCTGTTGATATTGTTTATTGTCGTGACGGAATAGAGCTATTGTTGTGAATTGGTTCCCCGTATGCCGGCCTCGGTAGGCTGGCAACAGCTCGAAAGTTTCGAGCGGACGATGGGAGGCAGCGTGCGAGTCGCGAGGCTATACGGGACCCGGGACATCCGGGTGGCGGACGAGCCGGCGCCGACGGCGGCGCCCGGACAGGCCCTCGTACGGGTCACCGCCGTGGGGATCTGCGGTTCGGACCTGCACTGGTGGACGGAAGGGGCGATCGGCGACGCGAAGCTCGCGCGCCCGCTGGTGCTCGGGCACGAGGGCGCGGGCGTGATCGCGGGCGGCCCCCGCGGGGGAGAGCGGGTCGCGATCGACCCGGCCGTCCCGTGCGAGGCCTGCCGCGCGTGCCGGGACGGTTACCGCAACCTGTGCTACAACATCCGGTTCGCCGGGCACGGCGACACCGACGGCATGCTGCGCGAGATCATGCCGTGGCCGGCCCGGCTGCTGCACCCGCTGCCGGACCAGGTCAGCGACGCCGCCGGGGCGCTGCTCGAACCGCTCGGCGTGGCGCTGCACGCGCTGGACCTGGGGCACGTGCCATTCGGCGGGCGGGTGGCGGTGGTCGGCTGCGGGCCGATCGGGCTGCTGCTGCTCCAGTTGCTGCGTGCCGCGGGCGCCGGCGGCATAGCGGCCGCCGAGCCGCTGGCGCACCGCCGGCAGGCGGCGGCCCGCTACGGCGCGGACCAGGTGGCGGGCGCCGACGCCGACCTGGCCGGCTACGGCGCCGACGTCGCCTTCGAGGTGGCCGGAAACGACGCGGCGGTACGGCTCGCCATGGAATCGGTACGGCCGGGCGGCCGGGTGGTGCTCGCGGGCATACCGGACGATGACAGCACCACGTTCCCCGCGTCGCTCGCACGGCGCAAGGGACTCACGATAGCCATGGTGCGGCGGATGAACGAGGTGTACCCGCGCGCGATCAGCCTCGCCGCGCGCGGAGTCATAGCCCTGGACCCGCTGGTCTCCCGGCAGGCGGGCCTGGCCGAGGCGGCCGGCGCCTTCGCCGCCGCCCAGCGCCGGACGGGCCTGAAGGTGCTCATCACCCCGCAAACCCGGTAGCGCCGCGTCAGGCGTCAGGCGTCAGGCTTGCCAGGCCGCGGCGTCGTCGCGCAGCGCCGCGTACCGCTCGCGCACCTGCGGCAGCGGCGCCGCCTCATGCGTTACCGACGGCCGGGCCGGCCAGTCCGGGAAGGCGCCGGAAAGCGCCCACGCCGCCTGCCGCGCCGCGCCGAGCGCCACGTACTCTGCCGGCTCCGGCACCGCCACCGGCATCCCGAACACCCCCGGCGCTACCGCCCGGATCGCCGCCGACTTCGCCGCACCGCCGATCAGGACCACCCGCCGCGGCGATATCCCGCAGGCGCGCAGGTTGTCGATGGCGTCGGCCAGCGAGCACAGCACGGCCTCGACGGCCGCCCGCGCCAGGTTCTCCGGGGTGGCGTTGGCCGACGTCAGCCCGCGCAGCACCCCGTTGGCCGAGGGGCGGTTCGGGGTGCGCTCGCCGTCCAGGTAGGGGAGCAGCGTCAGCCCGCCCGCCCCGGGGGCGGCCGCCAGCGCCAGGTCCGAGAGCCTCGCCGTGTCGACGCCCAGCATCCGTGCGGTGACCGTGAGCACCCGGGCCGCGTTGACGGTCGCGACCAGCGGCAGGAACCGTCCGGTCGCGTCGGCGAACCCGGCGACCGCGCCGGTGGCGTCGGCCGACGGCTTGGCCGTGACCGCGTAGGCGGTGCCCGAGGTGCCGATCGACACCGCCACGTCGTCCTCGCCGAGGCCGAGGCCGAGCGCCGCGCCCATGTTGTCGCCCGTCCCGGCGGACAGCGCCGCGCCCCACGAGGTCTGCCCGACCACCTCGGCGGGCGCGGCGACGCGCGGCAGGGCGACCGGGTGGCCCAGCGCCCGCCCCGCGTAGCCGGGCAGCCAGGATCCGTCGACGGGGGAGAAGTAGCCGGTGCCCGAGGCGTCGCCGCGGTCGGTGGCCGGCTCGCCGTGCGCGCCGGCCAGCTTCCAGGTCAGCCAGTCGTGCGGGAGCAGCACGTGGCGGGTGCGGTCGGCGTGGGCTGGTTCGCGTTCGGCGAGCCAGCGCAGCTTGGTCACGGTGAACGACATGGTGGGCACGCTGCCGGTGCGGGCGGCCCATTCGGCCGGCCCGCCGAACTCGGCCACCAGTTCCCTGGCCTGCGGCGCGGACTTGACGTCGTTCCACAGCATGGCCGGCCTGATCACCTGGCCCGCCTCGTCCAGCGCGATCATGCCGTGCTGCTGCGCCGCCACGCCGACCGCGTCCGCCCGCTCCAGCAGGCCGCGCCCGGCGGTGTTCAGCGCGTCCCACCAGTAACGCGGGTCACACTCGGTGCCGTCCGGATGAGGCGCGCTGGCCTCCGCGACGACCGTCCCGTCCTCGGCCCGGCAGAGCAGCACTTTCGTGGACTGCGTAGAGGAATCAATCCCGGCGACCAGTTTCACGAACGCGACAGTAGCAGTCTGCTGGTGAAGAGTCACCGCCGTCCGTTCGGGGAAAATCCTCGCATTCATTCCGAACGGACGGCGGCTCCTCTCCGGGCGGACGGCTTCCACCCCTGGCTAACCAGGGCCGGGACGGCTAGTGTCCTACTGCAATCGTTTGTCGCACGTGCCGACGGGAAAGAGGGCAACGCGATGTCGCTACAGGAGTTCGTGCCAACGCCCGCGTTCGATGAGTACAGCGAGCGGTTCAGGGACTTCTTCACGATGACCCGCCGCGAGGACGGGGTGCTGCTCGTCGAGGCGCATACCCGGGGCGGCCCCGTCCAGCTGTCGGTGGAGAACCACCGGGCGCTCGGCCAGATGCTGAAGACGGTGGGCGCGGACCCGGAGAACGAGATCCTCATCCTCACCGGCTCCGGCGAGGAGTTCATGATGTCCTCCGACCCCGACGGGTTCGCGCTCGAAGAGGCCGACATGGAGTACTGGGCGTACGAGTACGCCTACAAGGACGGCCGGATCAACGTCAGTGCCCTGGTCAACGACCTGGAGATCCCGACCATCGGGCTGCTGAACGGGCCGGGCTTCCACACCGAGATCGTGCTGATGTGCGACATCACGCTCGCCGCGGCGGGCGCCACCATCTTCGACCTGCACTACGACATCGGATCGGTGCCCGCCGACGGCATCCACAACGCCTTCCAGGAACTGCTCGGGGTCAAGCGGGCCGCGTACGCGCTGCTGACCGGGCAGGCGATCAGCGCCGAGCAGGCCCTGGAGTGGGGGATGGTCAACGAGGTCGTGCCCCGGGAGGAGCTGATCAGCCGGGCCTACCGGATCGCCGACCACATCATGACCCAGCCGCGGACCACCCGGCGGCTGACCACGCAGATCATCCGGCGGCCGTGGAAGCAGCGGATCGTGAACGACCTGGACGGAGGGTTCGGCATCCAGATGTTCGGCCACATCGCCAAGAAGCGGGCGGTACACGGCGAGGGCCACATCCGGTCCACGGTCGACTACGTGCGCCAGGGCCGCAAGAACAACTTCGACTGACACCGCCCCCGCCCTCCCGCCGCCGGCCCCGCCCCGGGACGCCTGGCCGCGGCCTCCTCCCGGGCGGCCTCCTCCCGGGCGCCCGCCTCGCGGGCGTCCCTGGCCGCGGTGCCTGCCCGGCGGGCGGCCCCTGCCCCGGGCGCCTGGCCGCGGTGCCTGCCCCGCGGGCGGCCCGCCGCCGGCCCCTGCCCCGGGTGCCTGGCCGCGGTGCCTGCTTGCCCCTCCGCACGGGGAGGACCGCTCTCCCCGCGCGGCTCGCCCGTGCCTTCCGCGCGGTGCCCTCCCCGCGCGGGCGCCCTCCCCGCGGCGGTCCGAGTCAACCGCGGCGGTCCGAGTCACAGGCGTCCCAGAGCCCGCCGGGGCCTCTCCCGTCGCGCCTTCGGCCGTCGCGGTCGTGATCCTGTAAGATTTTCGTACCTATAATCGAGAAATCATTCCTAGAGAAGGATTTTTGGCTATCCGGGCGATGCCGCCGGGGGCGGAAGGGCATTTGGGTGCCCGCGGTGCGGCCATAACCCGCATGAGCCGTCCGCGCCATGGGAATAAACAGGACAAACCGGGCGCCGTGCGTACCCGTGCCCTGCGTATCAGGGCCGCCCGGATTTCGCGGCTCCGATGCGGTAGCGGCCGGCGGCCTCGTAGTTCTCCTCTGAGACGGCGAGGTGCTGGCGGGCGGCCAGCGCGTTGCGGAGGTGGCGCTGCATCGGGTTTGACAGGGCCAGCACCCGGCCGCCGCCGTACCTGAAGAGGTCGGTGACCACCTCAGCGGCGGTCTCGACCGCGTAGACGGACGCCGTGGTGACGGCGAGCTGCTGTTCCTCCGGAGGCGTCACCCCCGCGCGGGCCGTCTCCCAGGCGGTCGCCATCGCCTCGCGGTGCAGCAGCCTGGCGGCCCGCAGTTTCGTCTCGGCGCGGCCCAGCTCCTTGTGGAAGACGGCGCGCTCGCTCACCGCCGGGGCACCGGGGAACCGGGCGGTGCGCGTCGCCAGTTCGGTCATGTCGTCGAGCGCGCGGCGGGCGAGGCCGGCGCACAGCGGCGGCACCTCGTTGGACACGAAGGCGGGCATCCCGAGGCGGAACAGGTCGCCGCCGCGGGCGGCGGCCGCGCCCATCTGGTAGGTCATCTCCGCGGGCACGAACACCTCCGCCACGCGGAAGTCAAGGCTCCCGGTGCCCTGCAAGCCCGCCACGTACCAGTTGTCGATGACCTCGGCCTCGCTCTTCGGCACCGCGAAGACCATCATGGCGCCGAAGCCGGTGCCCGCCGCCCCGGCTGGCTGATCGGCGCCTTCGGCGGCGAACGCGCCGATCAGCCAGTCCGCGTGCCGGATGCCGCTGGAGAACCCCCAGCGGCCGCTCACGACGTACCCGCCCGGAACGGGCCTGCCGGTGCCCCGCGGGGCCAGCTGCCCCGCGACCACGGGCATCCGGCCGCCGGGCGCGAACACCCGCCGCGCTCCCGCCTCCGGCAGCCAGCCGCCCGCCAGCCCGCAGCAGCCGGCGCCGATCATGGCGGCCCAGGCCGTCGAGACATCCGCGTACGCCAGCTCCTCGATCACATCGCAGAACTCCACCGGCGACAGCGGCGTGCCGCCGAGCTCGGCCGGGGTCTTCAGCCAGAACACGCCCAGCTCGCGGAGCGCCGCGACGGTGTCCGGCGGCAGGGTGCGCAGCTCTTCGGCCCGGTCCCCGGCGGCCTCGAACTCTGCCCGGCGGTCCCGGATGGCGGCGAGCAGCCCGGCGAGGCGCGCGTTCCCGCCGCCCTGGGCGCCGGCCGCGGCAGCGGCGCCCAGGGCGCCCGGGTGGCCAGGAGCGCCCAGGCCGGCGCCGGCCGGCGCCGTGCCGCCGCTCATGCGGACGTGGCGTCCGCTGCGACGCCGAGCGGCCGGAGCGCCGGCATCACCTCGGTGGCGAACAGCTCCGCGCTTCGCGTGACCTGCTCGTGCGTGGACGGGCCGATCGCGAACAGCCCGATCAGCTGCCCGAAGCCGCCCAGCTCGTCGTAGAGTTCGCGCAGCCGCGCCGTCACCGAGGCCGGCGACCCGACGACGGCCTGGCCCGCGGCCAGCAGGTCCTCGTAGCTGGCCGTGCCGAACCCCCGCATGCCGGACATGAGCACGCCGCGCAGCGACCCCGGCGACATGTAGCCCGGCGGGGTCACCATCTCGGGCGTCTGCTTCAGCCCGCGGTGGTACAGCCACTCAAGGGCCGGCCGCGCCTCCGCGTGCGCCCGCTCGTCGGTGTCGGCCACGTATATGGGCACCGAGAACGCGATCTTCTCCGGGTCGGGCACATAGCCGAGGTCCGCCGCGGCCTGCCGGTAGCCGTCGAACCAGCGGCGGACGATCCGGGTAGGCGCGTATACCGACATGTACGTATAGCGGTGCGCCGCGCAGAACTTCATCGTCTCGGTCGAGCCCGCGCCCGGTATGTAGACCGGCGGGTGCGGCTGCTGCACCGGCCGCGGCCAGATGTTCACGTACCGGTACTCGTAGTTCGCGCCGTACCAGGAGAACATCTCCGCTGCCGTCCACGCCTTGATGATCAGGTCGTGCGCCTCGTCGAACCGCGCTCGGGACCTGGTCGGGTTGACCGAATGGCCGAAGTACTCCCAGCCGATCCCGCGGACGAACCCGGAATCCACCCGGCCGCCGGACATCAGGTCGAGCATGGCGATCTCCTCGGCCACCCGCAGCGGGTTGCCGCGAATGCCGATCGCGTTGCCGAGCACCATGATCCGCGCACGCTCGGTGCGCCGGGTCAGCGCGGCGGCCATCAGGTTCGGCGACGGCATCAGCCCGTAGGCGCTCTGGTGGTGCTCGTTGACGGCGATGCCGTCGAAGCCGAGCTTGTCCGCGTACTCCAGCTCGTCGAGGTACCGCTGGTAGAGCGAGGTGCCGAGCTTCGGATCGAAGTTCGCGTTCGGGTACGTGAGCGCCGAGGAGTCGTATTTCTCGTCGAAGTCGGCGGGCAGGTAGGGGTAGGGCATCAAGTGGAAGAAGCTGAACTTCACCGTTGTGCTCCGCTCGTTGCCGAGGAATGGCTGTGCTCGCCCAGGAAGGCGGCTACCAGGTCCGCGAACTCCGCCGGGCGCTCGAAGTACATGGCGTGCCCGCAGTCCGGCACCTCGGCGAACCGCGCGCCCGGGATCCCCGACGCGTACCGGCGGGCGTGCGCCACCGGGATGAGCCGGTCGTCGGACGGCGCGACCACCAGCGTCGGCACGCTGATCCGGTGCAGCCGGCGTTCCAGCTTGGGGTTGCTCAGGTACGGCACCCAGCAGAACCGGGCCAGCGCCGTCGCGTCCCGGTACGCCGCCAGCACCGCGTCGACGTCCGGTTCCGCCGGGACGGGCGGAGCGGGCGGCGGATTATGGAACAGCGTCTGCGTCAGCTTCTGCGGCGGCATCAGGAAGATGTCCGGGACCGGATGGTCCGGCAGCCGCAGGCCGGCCGCGCTCAGCAGCGCCAGCGCCCTGATGCGGTGCGAGGCCGCGACGGCGAGTTCGGCGGCGATCCAGCCGCCGAACGAGGCTCCGACGACGTGCACGCGGTCCAGGCCGAGCGCGTCCAGCACGTCGAGGTAGTGGTAGACGAGGTCATCGACCGCTTCCACCAGGGGGAACTCGTCCGACTTGCCGAACCCGGGATGATCCGGCGCGATCACGTCGAATCCGCGGCTGGCCAGCAGCCGGTGGAAGTCGTGCCACTCGCCCGCGCCGCCGGCCGCGTGCAGGAAAAGCAGCGGCTCTCCGCCGCCAGCGCGGAAGAGGTGCACACGCCCCCCGGGCAGTTCGAGGTACTCCTCGGCCGGAGCGTCGTCTGTCAAGGCTTTACCTCCCGGGTGCACGGGCCACTACCTCAGGCGTGACAGCAGAATCCGTTGCGGGCCCGGGGCGCGTCAAGGCTGTCCGGGCCTCGCGAACCGCCGGCTGTGGGCGGCCACCATCCGCGGGAACCGGCTTTGGGGCGGCGGGGAGGCGGGGCGGTGCCCGCGCCCGGCGCCCGCGCCGGCGGCGCCCGTGGACGGCGCCCCTGGACGGCGCCCGTGGACGGCGCCCGTGGCCGGTGACCGCGCCCGGCGCCCCTGGCCGGCGCCCGTGGCCGGTGACCGTGACCGGCGCCCGTGACCGGCGCCCGCCCCGGGAATACCCCGCGGCCCCCGCTGTTAGAGATACATGCAAACGCATATATCGAGCGGAGGCAGGCAGTGCAGTTCGGGATCTTCTCGGTCAGCGATATCACCCGGGACCCGGTGTCCGGGGAGACGCCGAGCGAGGCGGAACGGATCGACGCGATAACGCGAATCGCGCAGCAGGCCGAAGAGGTCGGCCTTGACGTGTTCGCGATCGGCGAGCACCACAACCCCCCGTTCTTCTCCTCCTCCCCGACCACGCTGCTCGCGTACATCGCGGCGACCACCAAGCGCCTGATCCTCACCACGAGCACCACGCTGATCACGACGAACGACCCGGTGCGCATCGCGGAGGAGTACGCGATGCTCCAGCACCTCAGCAAGGGCCGGATGGACCTGATGCTCGGCCGCGGCAACACCGCGCCGGTGTACCCGTGGTTCGGCCAGGACATCAGGCAGGGCCTGCCGCTGGCGCTGGAGAACTACAACCTGCTGCACCGGCTGTGGCGGGAGGACGTCGTGGACTGGCAGGGCAGGTTCCGCACCCCGCTGCAGGGCTTCACGTCCATACCGCGGCCGCTCGACGACGTGCCGCCGTTCGTCTGGCACGGCTCGATCCGCTCCCCGGAGATCGCCGAACAGGCCGCCTACTACGGAGACGGCTACTTCGCCAACAACATCTTCTGGCCCAAGGAGCACTACATGCGGCTGATCCGGTTCTACCGGCAGCGCTACGCCCATTACGGTCACGGCAGCGAGAAGCAGGCGATCGTCGGCCTCGGCGGCCAGGCCTACATCGCGAAGAACTCGCAGGACGCGAAGAAGGAGTTCCGGCCCTACTTCAACGAGGCGCCGGTCTACGGGCACGGGCCGAGCATGGAGGACTTCATGGAGCTGACACCCCTGTCGGTGGGCAGCCCCCAGGAAGTGATCGACAAGACCCTGACCTTCCGCGAGCACTTCGGTGACTACCAGCGCCAGCTGTTCCTGGTGGACCACGCCGGCCTGCCGCTGAAGACCGTGCTCAACCAGCTCGAACTGCTCGGCGGCGAGGTCGTGCCGGTGCTGCGCAAGGAGATCGAAGCCCGCCGGGACCCGGAGACGGCGCCCGCCCCGACCCACGAGCTGCTCGTCAAGGCCAAGTACGGCGACCGGCCGCCGCGCCAGCCGCGGCCGAACGCGAACCGCGGCGACAACGTGACCGGCTCGTCCCCGTACCAGGACACTGCTCCGGAGTTCCGGGCGGAGTACCCGGAGCCCTGATGGCCGGCAGCAGGCATCTCGCGAACGACGCCTGGGAGGCGCTGCTGTCCGCGCACGCGTCGCTGATGAGGCAGTTCGCGGCGCGCGGCATCTGGCAGGACCTGTCCATGCGGGAGTACGACGTGCTGTACACGCTCGCCAAGTGTCCCGGGCCGCAGCGCATGAGCGAGCTGAACCGGCACGTCCTGCTCAGCCAGCCAGCCCTGTCCCGCCTGGTGGACCGGCTGGCGGAGCGCGGGCTGGTCCAGCGGGCAGCCGATCCGGCCGACGGGCGCGGCGTCCGGCTCTCGCTCACCGACGCCGGCCGGGCGCTGCAGCGCCAGATCGGGCGCCGCCACGCCCGGGACGTCACCCGCGCCATGACCGCGGAGCTCACCCCGGCCGAGCTCCGCCAGCTCACGGAGATCTGCCTGAAACTGGCAGTCGCAACGCCTGCGTTAGGAAAAAATGAACGAGACATTCAGGCTGGTGACCGTCAGCGCCGGCACCGGCGACCCGTCTTCGACCAGGCTGCTCGCCGACCGGGCGGCCGGCCGTGTCCAGGCCCTCGCGGCCGAGCGCGGCAACGCGGTAGCTACTAAGGTCATCGAGCTGCGTGAGCTCTCCGCCGACATCGCCACCGCGCTGACCTCGCAGCTGATCACACCGAAACTGCGCACGGCGATCGGCGCCCTCGGCGAAGCCGACGGCATCATCGCCGCCGCCCCGGTCTACAAGGCGGGCGCCAGCGGCCTGTTCACTTCGTTCTTCCAGGTTCTGGACAACGACCTGCTCATCGGCAAGCCCGTCATCCTCGCCGCGACGGCGGGCACCGCCAGGCACGCGCTGGTGACAGATGACCAGATGCGGTCCCTGTTCGCCTTCCTGCGCGCGCTCCCGGTGCCGACCTCGCTGTTCGCCGCCCCCGAGGACTGGAGCGACCCGGCGCTGGCCAAGCGCGTCGACCGGGCCGCATCCGAACTCGTGCTGCTGATGGAAAGCGGCTTCGCCCGCCAGGTCAGGGATGAGCCATGGCGGAGCTACCGGCACGAGTTCGGCAGCGCCGGCGGAACCGAGGTCGCCATCGACCTCGATACCGATCTCATGCGGCTCGCGGCCGGAGGCGGGTCCGCCGGCTGAGGGCCCGCGCGGCGGCCGCCCCGGCTGCCGGCCGCCTCGGCTGCTGGCCCCGGGCCGGCGGGCGTCCCGGCCACCGCGCGGAACGGCGGGCGCTCCGCCCGCCGGCCGGGCCGGCGGGCGCATGTTAGACATGGGGGGATGGACACGCTGCCCGCCGCCGCCGTCGCCGCCGTGGCCCTGTTCGCGGGGACCAACGTCGACGACATGATCGTGCTCGCCATGCTCAGCGCCTCGTCGCGGGCCGCCGGGCGGCCGCGGCGGTGGGAGATCTGGGCCGGGCAGTACACCGGTATCGCGGTCCTGACGGCGGTGTCGCTGGCCGCCGCCCGCGGGCTGGTGCTGATCCCCTCCGGCTGGCTCTGGCTGGCCGGCCTGCTGCCGCTCGGCCTTGGCATGGGCAGGCTGGCGGCCGCGTTCCGCGCGCGGCGGCGCGGCGCGGACCCGCCCGCGGCGGCGCCCGGCGGCCTGCCCGGGGTGGCGGGGCTCACCATCGCCAACGGGGGCGACAACCTGGCGGCCTACACGCCGGTGTTCGCCACGATCAGCGCCGGCGCGGCAGCGGTGACGACCGGGGTGTTCGCGGCCGGAACCGCCCTGTGGTGCCTGGCCGGGTCGTGGCTGGTGTCCCATCACCGCGTCGCCGAGGTCCTCCGGCGGCGCGGCCACTGGATCGTCCCCGTCGTCTACATCCTCATCGGCCTGTACATCTTCCAGAAGGAAGGCGCCTTCCGGCGCCTGCCGTAGCCCGCCCCGCGGTCCCCGGGCGGCCCGGGATGCCCGCGGCGGCCCGGGATGCCCCGGGAACGGCCCCGCCCGCAGTCCCGGACTCCCGCGGCCTCGAAGCCACGGAAACCCGGGGACGGGGCCGTCGCGGGCGGCGGCCTCAGCGCTTGCCGGGGACGGCGGGCGTGCCCGCCCTCGCCGGCCGCCGGGAGATCTTCGAGCCGAGCCACACCAGCGGGTCGTACTTGCGGCCCGCGACGCGCTCCTTCATGGGGATCAGCGCGTTGTCGGTGATCTTGATGTGCTCGGGGCAGACCTCGGTGCAGCACTTGGTGATGTTGCAGTAGCCGAGG
The DNA here is from genome assembly GCA_035294225.1 of Trebonia sp. Classification (GTDB taxonomy): domain Bacteria; phylum Actinomycetota; class Actinomycetes; order Streptosporangiales; family Streptosporangiaceae; genus Trebonia. The sequence continues at coordinate 280 of DATGLH010000102.1, read as the reverse complement.
CCGAAGTCCTCCTGCGCGATGTTGCGGCGGTCGGCCTTGTCCTCGGGGTGCATCTCGAGTTCCGCGATCCGCATCAGGAACCGCGGACCGGCGAACGGCCGCTCGTTCTCGGGATGGTCGCGGATCACGTGGCAGGTGTTCTGGCATAGGAAGCACTCGATGCACTTACGGAACTCCTGCGACCGTCCCACGTCCTCCTGCTGCATGCGGAACTCGCCGGGCTTGATCGCCGGGTCGGGCGTGAACGACGGGATCTCGCGCGCCTTGGCGAAGTTGAACG
>DATGLH010000101.1:0-3018 GCA_035294225.1 Trebonia sp. | reverse complement strand
CTGTGTACCCGCTGTATTCGCTGCAGACCGGAAACGGCAGCGTCGGGCCAGGCCCCGGACCTGCCGACACGGCGGTTAGCTGTGCGGTGATGCGTGCCCTCGCGGTGCTCGGCCAGTGCGCACCCGGCCTGCGGGCCGTGCGGGCCAGCGACGACGGCCTGTTCGGCGACAACCCGCTGTACAACACCAAGCCGTTCGTCGACTCCACCAACCCCGCTTACCAGGGCAGCCTGTCCAGCCTGCCGCTTCAGGCGGTGCTGGTGCGGGTAAACGGCCCCGCCACGCTGGAGCGGGTCCGCACGTACCTGACCATCAACACCCCGCCGCGGGAGTCCGGCGGCCAGGGCTCGGCGCCGACGCCGCCGCGGACGTTCGGCGAGACGCTCCAGATACGGCTCGACCGCGCGGCCACGGTCGAGAAGATCGTGTACGCCGCCGTCGCGCTTACCCTCATCGTGGCCGGGTGCAGCCTCACCGTCGCGGCCGGCGGCGGCCTGATCGACCGCAAGCGCCCGTTCACCCTGCTGCGGGTGAGCGGCACCCCGGTCGGGGTGCTGTCACGTGTCGTCCTGATGGAGGCGGCGGTCCCGCTGGCGGCCGCCACCATAGTGGCCGCGGGCATCGCCTACGGGATGTCAATGGGGGCGTTTGTCCGGCTCGCGCCGCCCGACACCGCGATCCCGCGGCTCGGGCACGACTATTACGCCCTGATGGGCGCCGGACTAGCGGTCGCCTTCGGCGTCATCACGGTGACGCTTCCGCTGCTGCGCCGCATGACCGCACCGGGGAACGTCCGCTTCGAGTGACCGGCGACAGCAGCGGCGAATCCGGTATTTACCGGCAATGACTGCGCCGAATGCGACATCTGGCTCGAAACAGCTCATCCGGTCGTATTGCGCCGCCCGCCGGGAACGCATCGTCGCCACAGCGCGACAGGATCAGCACGGAGCCGGCATAGCGGCGGCACACCGCGTGACCATGCCGCCACGAAGGGCGCGCCGGAAACGGGACCATAACACGCTGAATGCCGTTGTGCCATGCCAGCGGAATTGCCGTAAGAATTGTTTAATAATAGCCGTAAGCCAGTTCGTTATTCCAGGCGGCGCAGGGCGTACCGTATACCTGCGAGATGTAGCCGAGACCCCACTTGATCTGCGTCGCCGGGTTGGTCTGCCAGTCCGCGCCCGCGCTGGCCATCTTGTCGCCGGGCAGGGCCTGCGGGATGCCGTAGGCGCCGCTTGCCGTGTTCTCCGCGTCGTACAGCCAGCCGCTCTCCCTGTTCCACAAGTTGAGCAGGCAGCCCCACTGGGTCTTCTGGCTGAAGCCGAACTGGGGCAGCATGTCGTACCCGATCTGCTGCGCGGTGCCGGGGTTGGGCGGCGGCGCGGAGATCTCGGTGACGCCGCCCGTGGCGCCGCTGGTTCCCGAGGAACTCGTCTCCTGCGCGGCGATGACCTGCGAAGGGTTCGCCATCGCCGGTTTGGATGCCACGGTGAGCGTCTTCGCCGCCGCGTTCATCACGATGAGGTTCTGGCGTTCCTGCTCAAGCAGGGTGACCGAGCCGCTCCTCGGAAGCGAGTCGATGATCTGCGCCAGGCTACTCGCGCCGCTGCCGTTCGAGTTCGTCACGTAGGCGGCGACGGTGACGATGCCGACCAGCAAGATGGCGACGGCGAAGGCGGGGAGGACGATCCCGGTGCGGTGGAACAGGCCCCGCTTGCGCCGGGAACTGCGTGACCGGCCCGTGGCCGGGCCATTCCTCGTGACATTCCCCGTGGAGCTCCTCGTGACATTCCCCGTGGAGCCACGCGGCGCCTTCGCCGAACTCAGCGACTCGGTCATCGAGCCCGTCGAAGCTGGCCTTGCCGCCTCCAGCGTCGCTGTCCGGTGTCGTGACAACGCAGTCCCTTCGGTCTATGGCGCGCCTGGTCTGGTGCGTCTACCGCTGCCGATCAACGATGCCAGAAAGAAACTTCACATGTCCGCGACTTCGGCAAGAAAAATGCGCGAAGGTTTACCTGGCATTCAGTGACGCAAATCACGGTCCGATAACACAATCCGTGACAGAAGCCACCGGACTGCGAGATGATCAGCGGCATGAGTGATGCCGTAGCCCCGCCCCCGGGGCCGCCCTCGCCCCCGGGCCCGCCCTTGTCCCCGGGGCCGCCCTCGCCCCCGGGGCCGCCCTCGCCCCCGGGCGCGGATCCCTTCGCGCGGGCCGAGGCCAGCGCCGCCACCCTGAAAGAGCTCACCGCCGTGCCGCGCTTCGACATCGCGGTCGTGCTCGGCTCCGGCTGGATGGCGGCCGCCGACGCGATCGGCGCACCCGAACTCGAGATCCCCCTCGCCGCCCTCGGCGGGTTCCCGCGGCCTACGGTGGAAGGTCACGCCCCCGCGGTGCGATACATCGTCAAGGACGGCCTGCGCGTGCTGCTCTTCCTCGGCCGGGTGCACATGTACGAAGGGCACGATCCGCACACGGTCGTGCACGGGGTCCGGACCGCGATCGCGGCGGGCTGCCAGACGGTCGTGCTGACCAACGCGGCGGGCGGCATCCGCGCGGGCTACGCGGTCGGCGAGCCCGTCCTGATCAGCGACCACATCAACCTCACTGGCCGCTCGCCGCTGTCCGGGCCGCTGCCGGCCGGATACCCGTCGCGGTTCACCGACCTGACCGAGGTGTACTCCAGGCGGCTGCGCGCCCTGGCCAGACAGCAGGACCCGACCCTGTCAGAGGGCGTCTACGCCGCCCTCCCGGGGCCGCACTACGAAACGCCGGCGGAGATCGCGATGCTCCGCACGGCCGGCGCGGACCTCGTCGGCATGTCTACCGCGCTCGAGGCGATCGCGGCGCGGCACCTCAAGGCGGAGGTGCTCGCGATCTCGCTGGTCACCAACCCGGCGGCTGGCCTGTCGGACGAGCCACTCAGCCACGCGGAGGTGCTCGCCGCGGCCCGCGCCTCCGCGGCCCGCATCGGCGAACTGCTCGCCGTCCTGCTCCCCCGGCTATAGCGGCCT
>DATGLH010000100.1:0-9994 GCA_035294225.1 Trebonia sp. | reverse complement strand
CAATGCCGAAAAACCTTCATGAAGAAAGAAAAATCGGCTATAGGTGTAAAAATCTTACCGGATCACGGCCGGGCGGCGCGGGTCACGGCCGGGCGGCGCGGGTCACGGCCCGGCGGCGCGGGTCACGGCCGGGCGGCGCGGGCCAGGGCCCGGCGGCGCGGGTCACGGGCTGAGGTTCGGGCAAAGCGGGCGCACGGCTGCGGGGAATGCGTCCGCCGCGCGGCGGCTGCCCGGGCGGCGCGTCCCCGGCGACGACTCATAGTGATTGACTGTTACTTACAGTATAAGTACGCTACCGGGGTGGGCCGCTTCCGTTGCATGCCGCCTTACGGAGGACACCATGAGCGCGAAACAGCCAGCCCGCCGCCGCGACGCCGGGGACACCTGGACCAAGGAGGGGCGCGGGAGAGCCCGGACCGCCTAGCGGGCCCGCAGCGGGCGCAGCGATGCGGTCCAGCGCAGTAGCTCGTCGAGCATCGCGGTCGCCGACGCGTCCATGGCCTCGGCCGGCTTGAACCGCCCGTCCTCGTCGAGGTACTCGCGGACGAACGGGATGTTCACCGCCTCCGGCACCGGCATGACCTTCAGCGCCGTGAGAACCTGCTTCAGCATCTGCGCGGCCCGGGTGCCGGCCGCGACGCCACCGTAGCTGACGATCCCGGCTGCCTTGTGCTGCCACTCGGTGTGCAGGTAGTCGATGGCGTTCTTGATCGCCGCGTTGAACGCGAAGTTGTACTCGGGCGTCACGAAGACGAACGCGTCGGAGCCGTCGACGAGCGCGCTCCAGTCTTTGGTGTGCTGGTGGACGTACCGCCTCAGCCGCGGGTGATCCGGCTCGTTGAACATCGGCAGGTCCAGTTCGGCCAGGTCGGTGACCTGGACGTCGAAGCCGCCGTGCTCCTCGGCGCGCCGGGCGATCCAGGCGGCGACGGCGCCCCCCACGCGGCCGGGGCGGGTGCTGCCGATGATGATCCGCAAGACGGGCTGAGCCACAGGCGACCTCCGGGATGTTTCGCATTCCGGAAGTATTTTACCTGACACGTCAAATAGATCCGCGGCCGGTCAGCCGAACGTGAGGACCGGCTTGACGGTCGCGCCCGACAGGGAATCCGCGATCGCCGCGGCGACCTCCGGGAACGGGTAGTTCCTCACCAGCCGGTCGACCGGGAAGCGGCCGCGGGCGTGCAGGTCGAGCAGCCGCGGGATGAACACGACCGGGGAGATGTCGCCGCCCACGGTGCCGCGCAGCCGCCGGCCTTTCAGCAGCAGGCTGCCCGGCGGAACGGTGATCGGCGCGCCGCTGCTCGTGACGACGGACGCGGTGCCGTGCGTCGCGAGCGACTCCACCGCGGCCATGATCACGGCCGGGTTGCCGGTCGTGTCCAGGGCCACGTTGACGCCCTTGCGGGTCACCTTGACGATTTCGGCGGTCACGTCGGCGAGCTCCCGGCCGGTCGTGTCGATGGCGTGGGTGGCGCCCAGCTCCACGGCGAGCTTGAGACGGTGGGCGACGCGGTCCACGGCGATGATCTCGTCCGCGCCGGAAGCACTGGCGGCCATCACGGCGGCCAGGCCGACCGCGCCGGTGCCGAAGACCGCCGCCGTGCGGCCGGGGCCGACCGGCATCGCGTTGAGCAGGGCGCCCGCGCCGGCCTGCACACCGCAGGTGAACCCGGCAAGGTAATGCAGCGGCGCGTCCTTGGGGACGGGGACGATGTTCCGCTCGGTGACCAGGCTGTGCGTGGCGAAGCTGGACTGGCCGAAGAAGGCGGCGCGCACCGGCTTGCCGTCCTGGTGAGCACGCGGCGAGCCGTCCAGCCGGGTGCCGGTGAAGGTCACGGCGACGGCCTCGTCGCAGTACGGGGTACGGCCGAGCACGCACTGCTCGCAGCGGCCGCAGTAATCCGGCGTGAACAGCACCCGGTCCCCCGGCCTGACCCTGGTCACCTGCGAACCGGTGCGTTCGACGACGCCCGCGCCCTCGTGCCCGAGGATGATCGGGAACACGACCGGGACCCGGCCCAGCCGGGCGTTGTCATCGGTGTGGCAGACGCCGACGGCCTCGTTCCTGACGAGGATCTCGTCGTCGCGCGGGTCGTCGAGGTCGAGCTCCTCGATCGACAGCGGCGCGCCTGCCTCCCAGGCAACGGCGGCTCGGATCTTCACTCGTGCTCCTTCGGCTGGTCCAGCCGGGCCGGCGCGGGCCCGGCGCGGCCGGCAGGCCAGTCCTGCGGCCGGGGGGTTCCGGTCCCCTGGGACGGGGGGCGGGACAGCGGAACGGGCGGGGCGGTCTGCGTCAGCAGCGCCTTCTTCCTCAGGAACCGCAGGATAGACCCGGGTCCGGTGCGGTCGCCGCCCAGCCCGGAGTCGCCGAACGAGTTGGTGCCGATGTCCCGGGTCTTGAACAGCGTCAGGAAGGTGTCCTGAAGGCTGACCGTGCCCGCGTTGATCCGCTCTCCGATCCGCGCGGCCTCCTCCGGGGTGCCCGCGAGGACGGCCGCGGACAGCCCGTAGTGGCTGTCGTTGGCGAGCCGCACCGCCTCGTCTTCGGTGCGGAACCGCATGACCGGCAGGAACGGCGCGAAGGACTCCTCCCGCATCAGCAGCATGTCGTGGGTCACCTCGGTGAGCACGGTCGGCCGCATGAAGTAGCCGCCGCCCAGCCGCTCGACCGGGCCGCCGGTCCGGACGACGGCGCCCTTGGCCACCGCGTCGGCGAGGTGCTCATCGGCGATCCGCGCCTGCCGCTCATGGCCGAACGGGCCGATCTCGCCCTCACCCGCGTCCGGGTAGTTGAGCCGCAGCCGCCGCGCCTTGCCGACCAGCAGTTCCACGAACTCATCGTGCACATCCTCGTGCACGTAGATCCGCTCGATGGAAAAGCACACCTGGCCGGTGCCGAACGCCGCGCCGCGCAGCACCGCGGTCGCCGCCGCCTCCAGGTCGGCGGTCCTGGTGACGATCGCCGGGTCCTTGCCGCCGAGCTCCAGGTAGGCCGGGATCAGCCGCCGCGCGCACGCCTCGGCGACCTTGCGCCCGTTGGGCACCGAGCCGGTGAAGCAGAGCAGGTCAACGTTCTGGATCAGCTCCTGGCCGGTCTGGCCGTCGCCGGTGACGAACGTGAAGACCTCGGCGAGCTCGCCGGCGGCGCGGATGGTGTCGAGCAGCGGCTCGGTGAACCGCGGCGCCACCTCGCTCGGCTTGACGATCACCGCGCTGCCGGCGAACAGCGCCGGCACCGGGTCGAGGCAGGACAGCATCAGCGGGCCGTTCCACGGGCTGATCACGCCGACGAGCGGGTACGGCACCAGCTGGGTGCGGAACGAGACGGACGGCATGATCGAGCTCGTGCCCTGCCTGGCCGCCGCGGCGAGCACCGTCGGCGCGTCGGCCGCCCAGGCGCGCACGTGGGACGCGACGATGCGCGGTGACATGAGCGAGATCAGGCAGCCGCCGGTGTCGGCGAAGTCGGCCGCCGACAGCGGGCCGTAGGCCGCGTCCAGCTCGTCCGCCCACCGGGTCATCACCTCGATGCGGTGCCCGAGCGGGGCGGCGGCCCACCTGACCTGCGCGTCGCGCAGGCGCTGGCAGGTCCGCGCCAGCTCCTCGGGGGAGGGCGGGGTGATCTCGTAGTCCACCTCCCCGGTGTAGGGGTTGCGGACGGGAATGGCCCGCGGCCGTCCGGCTTGCGCCGTGACGGTCATATGATCGCCCCGGCCGGCGCGTCGGTCTTCGCCCGGTCCTCGCCGACCCAGGGCACGTCGTCCCCCATCCACTTGACGATCCGCACCGACTTGAACAGCCACTCGCCGCTGGCCTTGGTGCAGACGTTGTCCCAGCTGGCGAGCCCGAACACGAAGTTGCGCCGGTAGTCCAGGTTGTGCTGGAGGATCGAGGAGTACGCCTTGACGTGCATCTCCTGCTCGCCCAGCGGCGTCATGATGAAGTGCGTCGCCAGGTGCTGGCGGCCGATGAACCAGCCGGGCTTGGCATACCACAGGTGGTCGAGCAGGACGCGGAGCTGGTCGTGGCCGCGGAAGACGCCCTGCGGCTGGTGCTCGAACTCGCAGTCCTCGGTGAAGCAGGACAGGACCTGCTCGGCGTCGCCGGTGTTCAGCCCCCAGGCGTAGTAGGCGAACAGCTCCTGGATCTCCAGGCGGTCCTCGACCGGGATCTTGGGGCGGGGCATGGCTAGGCGCCTCCCTTCGGGAGCTGGAACACGTCCTCGGCGTTGGTCTGGTAGAACTGCTTCTTCTCCGCGACGGTCAGCGGCAGGTCGTCCTGCCAGCGGACCTCGTCGACCTGGTACTCGTACGGGTAGTCCATGGCGTACATCACCCGGTCCGGGCCGAGGACCTCGCGGCAGAACAGGATCGCGGGGGCCCAGGCCATGCCGCTGGTGGTGACCCAGATGTTGCGGCGCAGGTACTCGCTCGGCTTCAGCTCGATGGGCTTCATCGCCTCGTACCGCCCGGACCGGACGGTGGCCCCGTGCATGTAGTCCAGCCGGTACATCCAGAACGGAAGCGCCTCGCCGAGATGCCCGGCCACCACCTTCAGGCGGGGGAACCGGTCGAAGACGCCCTTGGTGATCAGCCGGAGCAGGTGCGTGCCGGTCTCGACGGCGAATCCCCAGATCGCGCCGTCCAGTCCGGCCTGGAGCAGCGGGCCGATCATGTCCTTGGGGGCCGTGTTCGGGTGCAGGTAGATGGGGGTGTCGAGAGCCTCGGCGGCTTCGAGGATCGGCCAGAACTTCGGGTCGTCCAGGTACTCGCCCTGCGTGTGCGAGTTGATGATCACGCCGTGGAAGCCGAGCCGGTCCTTGCCGCGCTCGATCTCCCGCGCGGAGTACTCCGGGTCCTGCGGGGCGACGGCGGTGAGGCCGGAGAAGCGGTCCGGGTGGTTCCGGCACGCCTCGGCCAGCCGGTCGTTGGCAAGCGTCGCCTGGGCCCTGGCGACGTCCGCGGGCAGGACCTGGGCGCCGGGCGAGGTCAGCGAGAGGATCGCCCGGTCGATGCCGGCGGCGTCCATCGCGGCCAGGCGCCTGGCGCCCAGGTCCTGAAGGGACTCCAGGACGAAGCGGGGGCGCTCGGCGGTCGCCCTGCCGTAGAACGACCACAGGGAGCGGAAGCCAGGGTCGTCGAACGCCGGGTCATCCAGCAGGCCGAGCCACAGCTTGATGATCTCCGGGGTGGCGAACGCCTCCTCGGTGGCGATCCGCAGGTAGCCGGCGCCGCCGCCGGTCGTCGGGGACGGCGCGCCGGTGGGCGGGAACGTGGGGCTGGTCATGCGGATGCTCCCTCGGTGTGCCGCTCGACGAACCGTGCCAGCGGGACGCCGAGCGCCGTCTCGTCGATCCCGAGGCTGGCGATCGTCGACATGTGGTTGTGGCCCTCCACCCAGACCAGGTCCGGCACGGTGCCGTGCCTGGACTGCCAGGCGCTCACGACGGCGGCCGCCTGGGCGTGGAATGGGCCCGGGTCGCGCTCGGCCACGCTGAACAGCAGCGGGACCGGGCAGTCGGGCAGGCCGGGCAGCGTCGAGGCCGCCGGGCCGGGGTCCGGGCCGTAGTAGGCGTGCTCCGGCTCGCCGGGCCCGGGCGGCCGCAGCTGGTAGATGCCGGACAGCAGCGCCGCACCGCGCACGCCGTCCAGGCTGCCGCCACCCTGGCCGGTGACGAACGAGGCGACGTGCACCGCGCCCGCCGAGTTGCCCGCGACCACGATCCTCGCCGGGTCGCCCCCGTAGCCCGCGATGTTCTCCCTGATCCACCGGACGGCCCCGGCGACGTCCTGGGCGCCGGACGGCCACGTGTGCTCGGGCGCCAGCCGGTAGGTCATCGTCACGCCGACCCACCCGTGCCGGACCGCCCATGCCCCGACCAGGTCGTACCTCGGGGTTCCGGGGACGTGCTTGTCGCCGCCGGTGAACCCGCCGCCGTGGACGAACAGGAAGACCGGGGCCGGCCGGCCGGCGGCGCCGTCGGCGGTGTGCACGTCGAGCCGGTGCCGCGGGTGGTCCCCGTAGCGCAGGTCCCGGTGGATCCGCGGCGCGGTGTAGCCGATCTTCTCGTGGAACGGCGTCAGCAGCGCCCACGTGGCCTGCCCCAGTTCCGGCGTGACCGCCGGGTCCATCGCCCTGAGCTGCGTGATCACGTCCGGCGGCAGTTGTTCCGTCACGATTGGCACACCTTTCGCTGCTCTTCGAGTTCGGAGTCCGGGATCCAGTTGCCGTGGAAGCCGATCGGCACCCGGTGCGGGATGTGGATCGTCGCGACCGGGCCGGCCGCGAGGTCCTGGGCGTGCAGGATGACCACGTCCGAAGTCCGGGTGTTCATGTCGGTGACATAGGTCATCAGCCAGCCGTCGTCCTCGGCGGCGTCCGGGGCGCGCGGGACGAACACGGCCTCCATGCCGAACCGGCCCGCGCCGTAGGCGTAGGACTCCTTGGCCTGCGCGTCGAAGTCCTGTTTGATCAGCGTGGAGACGCCCCGGTCGCGGCTGGAGAAGTAGCCGTACCTGAATTTGCCGCCGGTGAGCCGTTCGTCCATCCGCGGCATCTCCTGCGGCTGGTCGTCCAGGATCTCCACCGTGGTCTTGCCGGTCGCCGGGTCGATCAGGAACAGGTTCAGCGTGCCCGGCCTCTCGCCGGGGCCGGTGCGGTCGGTGACGAACAGCTGGTCGTAGCTGGCGCCGATGAGCGCCACCCGGCCATCGGGGCGGTCGTAGGCGCCGAGGATGTGGAACACCGCCCAGCGCTCCACCTCGGCCGAGACCACGTCGCCGCCCGTGCCGTCCCTCGGGACCAGCACCCAGCGGGTCGGGTACTCGAAGTCCCACAGGAACGGGAAGTCATAGCCCGCCCTGAGCAGCTCCTCGGAGTAGTTGACGGGCCCGTCGAGGAAGATCGCGTAACGCCGGGTGAGCGCGCAGTCGTGCACCACCGGGCGGCCGTAGGTCGGCACGTCCACGGTACGGCGGACCCGGCCGCGCACGTCGAGCACCTGGTAGCTGACGTGCTGCCAGCCGTGGTAGTAGCTCATCCCGTGCAGCTCGCCGGTGCGCGGGTCGCGGTGCGGATGGCCGGTCCACGAGCCGTTGAGGGTGCCGCCGAAGTCGGACTTGGCCAGGCAGCCGAGCTCGTAGGACAGCTCGACCGGCAGCACGCCCGCCTCGGCGAAGGCCCAGGTCTTCCCGGCGTGCGCGAAGATGTGCGTGTTCACCACGTTGTCGGCCACGTACTGCGCGCCGCCGCCGAGCTGCCGCGGGCCGGGCAGCGGCGGCAGCCCCCTGCTCCGGGCAACCTGGTCATCGCGCACGAAGCGGTTCCGGTACCACTCGGCCTTGCCGTCGCGGATGCGGACCCCGTGCACCATGCCGTTGCCGGTGAACCAGTTGTAGGTCACCGGGTTCTCCGGGTCCACCGGGTTCGGGCCCACGCGGAGCAGGCGGCCGTCCAGGTCCCTCGGGATGGAGCCGGTCACTTTCAAGTCGTAGACGGTGACTTCCTGGTCAGCCGGCGCGAAGGGGCCTTCGAGCCAGTTGTTGCGGAACTCGGCCGGCGCCCCGGACGAGCCGGCCCGCGCGTGCGTCTCGGTCATGGGTCGCTCCTTCGCCATCGACCGCGTGCCCCGGTCGCGGTTGTCCCTTCCAACAGATCATCACGCGCTGGAATGGTCATGTCATTAGGCGCGGTAACCAGAGATCCAGCCGCGTTTGCACGGCCCGTACAGGCCCCCTCAGATCCTGGGCCGCTCCCCGCCGGCCGCGAAGCGGGCCAAGCTGTCAGCTAAGAAGGCGCCATGGCTGCGGAGAGCACCGCGCGGTTCAACATCCACGACGCGAAGACCAACCTGTCGCGGATCATCGAACGGGTTGAGCATGGCGAGGGGATCATCATCAGCCGTGCCGGAACGCCGGCGGCAAAGGTCGTTCCGCTGACGCGGACCGCGCACCGCACGGTGCGCGGTTCCTGCGCGGCAAGCTCATCATGGCGCCGGACCTGGACTCCCCGAGGTCAACGACGCCATCGCGGACGACTTCGGCAGCACGCGGTGAGGCTTTCCTCGACACGCACGTGGTGCTGTGGTGGCTGGCCGACGACCCAACGCTCGCCGATGACATCAAGGACCGGCTCGACCACGAGCCCGACGTCTACGTCAGTGCCGCGACCGTCTGGGAGGTCGCGATCAAGCAGGCCATCGGCAAGCTCCCCGGGCCACCGGGGCTGCCGGGGCTCATCAGGGGCAGCGGGTTCACTCCCCTGCCGGTCAGCGCCGAGCACGCCATCGCCGCCGGGCGCCTCCCCGTGCTTCACCGCGGCCCGTTCGGCCGGATGCCGGCCGCCCAGGCGCAGTGCGAAGACCTCACCCTGGCCACCAGGGACCAGGACTGCCGGCGGTACAAGGTCGCCGTCCTCCCTGTCTGATCAGCAGAAGAGCGCGAGCGTGCTGATCAGTAGAAGAACGCGACCGTGCGGAGTTCGACGCTCTCCCGGGGATGGGCGCCGGCCGCGGTCTCGTCGTGGAACGCGGTGTGCGGGGCGCGCCAGGCAACCGAGTGGTCGGTGTCGTGCAGCTTGAACAGCAGCGCCTCGCCGGCGGTCATGCCGGGGAAGTACCACCAGCGGTGCGCCGGCCGGTAGGCGAAGATGGACCCCGCCGGGACGGACTCCGGGTCGTCGATGTCGGGCACGTCGTCCGGATCGGGCAGCGAGTCGACGAAAAGCAGCAGGTTCGGCTCGCCCTCGGCGTCGTCGACGCTGCGGTAGTCGAGGATCGCCAGCGGCCAGTCCTGCGGCGGGGGGCTGAACGCGCGCCACAGGCTCGTCATGATGGCCCGCCGGAACGGGCGGCCGCCCGGCACGGTCGCGGTCAGCCTGGCGTGGGCCCGGCCGGGATGCACGTCGACGTGTACGTCCGACGCGGGGGGCTGCGCGCCGCGCCGCTGCCCGCCCGCGCGCCGGATCACCCAGCCGAGCGAGACGACCTCGTCCGCCCCGGTCACCTGCCGCACCAGGCTGGCCGCCTCGGCGACGTAGACCCGGTCGAGTTCGGCGGCGTCGCCGAAGTCGGTGACGGTGCTGCAGTGGTCGAGCAGCGTGAACCCGCTCCGGTCCAGGCTGAAGTCGTCGCGGTACGGCCGCCCGTTCGCGATCCAGACGGTGCGCGGCGCGTATCGCGTGGTGGTCACGTGCCCGCCGGGCGCGACGTACAGCCGGTTGCGCACGGAGTCCGGCGCGAGGTAGTTGAGCGTGGCCGATACCCCTGATGCGGCCACGTCGTCGTTGACAGCATCCATACGCCCACTATGCGCCCCTGTGGACGGGCAGTCACCCTGCCTGGTCCCAGGGTCGCTGGCCAGTGGCCGCGGAAGGCCTCGGCCAGCCACCAGCAGGACTCGCCCGGGTCACCTTCGCGTCCACGACCAGCGGACGGTCCCGCGGTCCGCGGACCCGGCCGGCGACCGCGGCAAGGTCGCCCGGCGCGCGCACCGTGACGCCAGCGCAGCCGGAGCCGCGGCCGATCGCGGCGGCCAGGCCCAGCCCGGCCGACTGGAAGGCCTGGGTGAGGACGAAGCCGTCGGGCCGGGCACGTCCAGGTACATCGCCGGGTACCCCATGACGTTGCCCGGGTCGACGGCGACCGTCCGCCCGGCGGGCAGCAGGTCGTCCAGGGCGACCGACAGGGCGCGGGGGTCGATCCGCCCGGCTCGGCCTGCTCCGGGTAGGGTACGTCGCGCCAGCGGCCCTCGCGGGCCAGGCCGGCGGCGGCCGAGGACGGCGACGCGGCCCGTTCCGGGACCGCGCCGGCGGCGCGGGCCAGCCCGGCCTGGCCGATGTAGAAGTTGGACCGCGGCGCGGTGGCCCCGGCGGCGAGGATCAGCATCGGGGTGCGGCTCTTGGCCGCCCCGGTGATCCCGGTCATCGCGTTGGTCAGGCCCGGTCCCTGGTGGACCGACAGCACGCCGAGCCCGCCGCTGACCCGCGGGTACGC
>DATGLH010000099.1:0-16345 GCA_035294225.1 Trebonia sp. | reverse complement strand
GTCCGCCTCCACGGCCTCGGTCCCGGCCAGCATCCCGAGCGACGTGAGCTCCGGGGCCCTGGTTGGCGGGGTGCTGTGCGGCACGCCGGTCACCGCGGCCGGGATCAGCTCCGGCGCGGTGATCACCAACATCGGCGGCAGCACCGTCAGCTCGCCCGCTTCACTGACCAAGATTCTGGTCAAGTACCACCCGGGCAACACGGTCCCGATCACCTGGTACGCACCGAACGGCCAGAAGCACGTGACCTCGGTCAAGCTGGCCGCGGGCCCGGCCAAGTAAGGCCGCCTCAGGCAAACCGGGGGTGGCACCGCAGCGCGGTGCCACCCCCGGTTTTCTGTGGTCCGTCAGCTCGTCAGCCAGGCCGTCAGCCGGGCTTCACAGTCGGCGATGCGGGCCAGTTCGGCGTACTCGCCGCGGGTGTGCGCGAGCGCCGGGTCACCCGGGCCGTAGTTGACCGCGGGGATACCCAGCTCGGCGAACCGGGCGACGTCGGTCCAGCCGAGCTTGGCCCGGGGCGTTCCCCCCACGGCGGCTACGAAGGCGGCTGCCGCCGGGGCCCGCAGCCCCGGCCGGGCGCCGGGCGCCGCGTCGAGGACCGAGACCTCCCAGGGGGAGAACAGCGACCGCAGATAGCCGGCCGCCTCGTCGGGGCTCCGGTCCGGGGCGAACCGGTAGTTCACCGTCACCACGCACTCGTCGGGGACGACGTTCCCGGCGACGCCGCCGGAGATGGCCACCGCGTTCAGTCCTTCGCGGTACCGCAGGCCGTCCACGACGGGCGACCTCGGCTCCCAGGCGCGCAGCACGTCGAGGATCGCACCCGCCTCGTGGATCGCGTTGCGCCCCATCCAGGACCGCGCGGTGTGCGCCCGCGCCCCGGTCGCCGTGACCGACGCGCGCAGCGTTCCCTGGCAGCCCCCCTCAACCGTCCCGCCGCTCGGTTCGAGCAGCACCGCGAAGTCGCCGGCCAGCAGGCCCGGGGAGGACCTGCTGAGCAGGAACAGCCCGTTGCGGGTGGCCTCGGCCTCCTCGCACTCGTAGAACACGTAGGTCACGTCACGGGAGGGAGCCGTCAGGCTCGCGGCGAGCCGCAACTGGACCGCCACGCCCGATTTCATGTCGCTTGTGCCGCAGCCAGTCAGCCGCGTGCGTTCGGGATCAAAAAAGGAGGGGAAGTTGCCGGCGTGCGGCACGGTGTCGATGTGACCAGCCAGCACCACTCTTTCCGGCCGCCCCAGCCGGGTGCGGGCCAGCACCGTGTTCCCCAGCCGGTCCACCGTCAGGTGCGGGCGGCCCAGCAGCGCCCGCTCGATCGCGTCGGCGAGCGGCTTCTCCTCGCCGCTGACGGAGGCGATGTCGGCGAGCGCGGCGGTCAGCGTCGCGCCGTCGGCGTCCAGGTCGAGGTCCAGCTCGTGATCCACGCCCCCAACCTACAGCGGCTCGGCGGCCCCCGGCGCCTCGTGGCCATCGTGGGCCGCGGCGCCGGGGGCCGCGGCCCGTTGCGACATCGAGCGCGCCGCACCGCGCAGGGCGGCGACGATCACCGCGACCGATGGGCGGGCCAGGCTCGCGGTGCGCGCGACCGCGAACACGTCCCTGGCCAGGTCCAGGCCGGCGGGCAGTTCCCTGATCACGACGCGCCGCTCGTAGGCGCCGACCGCGAGCCTGGGCATGATCGCGATGCCCAGGCCCCTGGCGACCAGGTTCGCCACCGTGCCGAGCCCCTCGAACTCCGACGGCACGGGCGGGGTCAGCCCGACCGCGGCCAGCAGCCGGTCCGCCGCCCGCCGGGACGGCTCGCCCGACGGCGCTGCCAGCCACGGCTCGTTGCGCAGCGCCCGCAGGTCCACCGGGCGTTCCGGGTCAGCGGCCGGGTGCCCGCGCGCCACCACCAGCACCAGCGGATCGCGGACCAGGTGGTAGTAGCTGAGCACCTGCTGGCCGCGCTCGGCTCCCTCGGCGCCGTCCGGGCCTGCGGGGCCGAGGTTGGCCGGCATCCGGCCGGTCCAGTCGTCGATGATCGCCACCTCCACCTCGCCCGTGCGCACCAGTTGCAGTCCCTCGGCGGGCGAGGACTGGCGCAGCAGCAGCGATAGCTGCGGATGCGCTCGCAGCGACCGGGCAAGCGCTGGCGCGAACGCGACCGCCGCGGACGGGAAGGCGGTCACCACCACCCGGCCGGACGGCTGCGCGGCGCGGGCCGAGAGGTCCGCCTCGGCCTCCTCCACCATGGCCAGGATCCGTTCCGCGTGGACGGCCAGCCTGCGGCCGGCGTCGGTCAGCCCGGCGCTGCGCGCGGTCCGGTCGAGCAGCGGCGTGCCGGCCTCGCGCTCGAGCACGGCCAGCTGCTGGGAGACCGCCGAGGGCGTGTAGCCGAGCGCCTCCGCCGTCCGCGCGATGCTGCCCCGGGCCGCGAACTCGTGCAGCATGCGGAGCCTACGGAGATCAAGCATTAATAGATCTTAACCTCTCCCCAAGGAATCAGCGCTTGTACTAACGCTAACCGAGGGCGATCCTTAACGGGGTAATTCGCGCAAACTGTCATTCCCGCAGCTAGGAGCCCCTGTCCTCATGGCAATCACCGCGCCGTTGCCGGTCGTCACCATAGAGCAGCAGAAAGGAACAGGCCCGTCTTCGGTCCGTGTCGGCGTCTCCGCCACCCTCGCCGCCAACGAGGCCCTCGACGAGCGGCGGCGGCGCGGTGAACGAGTGCTGCCGCTGGCGTTCGGCGAAGCGGGAGTGCCGGTCGCCCCCCTGCTGCGGGAGGCGCTCGCCGCCGCCAGCCACCTGGGCGGCTACGGGCCGGTCGCCGGCTCGCCGGCACTGCGGGCAGCCGCCGCCGGGTACTGGAGGCGGCGCGGCCTGCCGACCGCCCCGGAGGACGTCGTGTGCGGGCCGGGCAGCAAGGCGCTGCTGTACGGGCTGCTGCTCTGCCTGGGCGCGGATGTCGCGATCCCCCGGCCGAGCTGGGTCAGCTACGCCGCGCAGGCGTCGCTGACCGGCATCCGCCCGGTGTACGTGCCGATCGTGCCCGGTCAGGGCGGCGTGCCCGACCCGGACCTGCTCGCGGACGCCGTGACCGCAGCCCGCCGGGAGGGACGGCGGATCGGCGCGGTGATCGTCACGCTGCCCGATAACCCAACCGGGACGCTGGCGCCGCCGGACACGGTCCGTTCGCTGTGCTCCGTGGCCGAACGCCACGACCTGCTCATCATCTCCGACGAGATCTACCGGGACCTGACGCACGCCGGCGACGGTTTCCTCAGCCCCGCCGAGGTCGCGCCGGACCGGACCGTCATCACCTCCGGGCTCTCGAAGAACCTGGCGCTCGGCGGCTGGCGGCTCGGCGTCGCCCGGCTGCCCGGCGGCGCCTCCCCGGGGTCCGGCGGCGTTTCCCGGGGGGCTGGCCTGCGCTCGAGGCTGCTTGCCGCGTGCAGCGAGATCTGGTCGGCCCCGGCCGCCCCGGTGCAGGCCGCCGCCACGGTGGCCTTCGAGGAGCCGGCCGAGATCACCTCGCGGGTGGCGCGGTCCCGGCACCTGCACGGGTCGGTCGCCCGCGCGGTCGCGTCGCTGCTGTCCGCGGCCGGGGCGGCGGCGGCACCGCCGCAGGGGGCGTTCTACCTGTACCCGGACTTCGCCGCGCACCGGCACCGGCTGCGGCGGCTGGGCGTCCGCACTTCGGCCGACCTCGCGGAGCTGCTGCTGCGCGGGTACGGCATCGGGGTGCTGCCGGGCAGCGCGTTCGGCGATCCGGCTGGCGCGCTGCGGTTGCGGGTGGCGACATCGCGGCTGTACGGCGAGGCGGAGTGGCAGCAGGAGGCCGCCCTCGCCGCCGCGGAGCCGACCGCGCTGCCGTGGATCGCCGATGCCCTGAACTGGCTGGAGCGGGCGCTGGCGGCGATCACGGCGTAACGCCCGGCGCCCCGGCCGCGCCCCGGTACCCCGGCGCCCCGGCCGCGCCCCGGTACCCCGGCAGCGCCCCGGCAGCGCGGCGCCTTCACGGCTACGCGGCGGCCGCCGCCGCGCTGGTGCCCGCCAGGGCGAGCATGATGACGGCCGCGCCCCTGGTCAGCCACTTGACCGGGATCACCTTAAGCAGCCGCCAGCCCACCACGATGGCTGCGCCCCCGGCCACCCACAGCGCCAGCACGGCGCCGATGCCGACCGTGATGGGGTCGTGGTAGCGCGCCGCGAGGCTGACGGTCATGAACTGGGTCAGGTCGCCGAACTCGGCGAGAAACACCACGGCGAAGGATGTCGCCGCGACCGGCCAGAACCCGCTGCGCGCGCCGTCACGGACCGCGTCCTCGCCGGTATCGGCCTGCCCGCCGTCCCCGTGCCGCCACAGCAGCACGGCCCCGATCGCGAACGCGGCGGCGGCGAGGGCCTGCACCGCGCGGGACGGCAGCAGGCTGAGCACCCCCCCGGCGGCGACCGACAGGGCCACCTGGACCGCGAACGCGGCGCCCGCGCCGGTGAAGACGAACCCGGGCCGGTACCGGCTGCTCAGGATCAGGCAGGCCAGCACGGTCTTGTCCGGAAGTTCGGCGGGCAGCACGGCCAGGAAGGTCGTGGCCGCGGCGGTCAAGTTCATCCGGGTGCTCCGTGGGTCCGGGCCGGCCGGCTATCGCCGGGCGCACCCGGGACCTCCGGCACGGCAGCATGGTGCTGCGGCCGAAGGTCTCACTCAGGCCGTCGCGCCATGAGCCCCGGCAGGCACACCGCTCTCCGCGGAGTCAGGTGCCATCGGCTGCTCGCTGACGCGGACCGGTCCCCGGGCACCGGGCCCGGCGGACCGGCGGACCGGTTACGGCCTGCCGGACTGCCGGACCGAGATTGTCGGCGTCCCGGCGATGGAGCTACTCCCCTTCGCGTGCCCCATCGTAGCCGAAGACCTCGGGGCGTCGCGGGCCGCGGCGTGCCCGCCGGTCAGGGATTCGCGGGATCTTGTGCCGAGAACCTGATGGCGCCGAGGTGATTCATGTCGCGGACGGCGATCTCGCGGTACCCGGTCGTGATAACGCCCTCCTTGCGCAGCTCGCCGAGGATCCGCTCCGCGGTGGATACCGCGACGCCGGCCAGTTCCCCGAGTTCTCGCTGGGTGAGCGGAAGCGGGATCAGCACCGTCCCGTCATCCTCCGGCTCTCCGTAGCTCTCCGCCAGCTCGTAGATCACCTGGGCCAGGCGTTCCCTGGAGCCCCAGGTGCGCTCCGCCGCGTGCCGCTCGGTCGCCGCCCGCATCTTGGCCACCAGGGACCGCGTGATCGTGGCCAGCGCCGCCGGGTAACGCCGCCCGAACTCGGCGAACGCGGGCCGGCTGATCCGCAGGGCGCCGACCGCGCTGACCGCGCGGGCCGTGGCGGTCCGCCGCATGCCGTCAAGCACGGCGAACTCGCCGATCAGGTCACCGCGGGTGCGGACCGCCAGCGTCGTCTGGGCGCCGGTCTCCGCGGCGACCGTGATCTTGACCATGCCGCCGGTCAGCACGTAGAACCAGTCGCCGACGTCGCCTTGCAGGATCAGGATGTCGTCGTCTTTGAACTGGACGGGAGCGCCGGCGCTCAGCAGCGCGGCGCGCTCGTCTTCTGCCAGCAGGGCGATGAGACTGCCCCGCGGCCACTTGCCGCGCTCCCCCGGCACCGCGGCCGGCCCGCGCTCCCCCGGCACCGCGGCCGGCCCGCGCAGCGGCGGCCGCGCGGCATGCGGGGGAAGCTGGAGAACCACAGCCTACATCTTGCCATGTTTGCCGCCATCTGCCATGTTTGCCGCCATGTTCGTCCAGGCGGACCGCGGGAACCCGGCGAATCCGGCAACGCGAATGTGACCCGTGCATTCTTCCGCCCCGCCGGAGCAACCTATTACCCTTCACCCAGGGAGCGTGGGGACATGGGTGACCGCGTGGCAGCCGGGTCCCGCGGGCAAGGCCAGGCGCCGCCAGTGCGACGTCAACCGGGCCGCAGGCTGCGAATGGGACTCGTTCTGGACGTCGCCGGCTACGGTGCGCGCACAGCACCTTTGCAGAACGAGGTACAACGGCGGCTTCCGCTGCTTGTCGCCGGTACGCTCGCGGAATGCGGAATGGACCTTGACGACGTCGGTCACGAGTGGACCGGCGACGGCATCAACGCGGTTATGCCGGCCGACATGGACCCGACCGCCGTGCTGCCGGTGCTGATCCGCTCCCTGGCCGCGAAACTCGGCGCGGACAACGCGCGGAGCACCGACCGGATCCGGCTGCGGATGGCGATCGGCGCCGGCCTGGTCGAGATGAGCGCGGCGGGGTTCGGCGGGCCGATGATCGTAGAAATCAGCAGGCTGGTCAACAGCGCGCCGCTGCGCGCCGCATTGGAGGCATATCCCGGCGCCGATCTCGCGGTCGCCATATCGGACCAGGTATACGCCATGGTAATCCGGCCGGGCTATCCGGGAATTCCCAGTGCCCAGTTCAGCCGGGTGAACGTCGTCGCAAAGGAATTCGCCGGCCCGGCGTGGATATGGGTATCAGCCCGCCAGTGGAGCGAACCCGCCTATCAGCCGCTGGCGCCGGATGACCCGCGCGAGATCGGCGGTTACCGGATCGCGGCGCGCCTGGGCACCAGCCAGGCGGGGCGGGTCTACCTCGCCAGGGACGGGAACGGCGGCTGGGCCGCGGTCAAGGCCTTCCATCCCGCGATCGCCGCCGGCTCCGACGTCCGCCACCGCCTCGCCGCCGGCGCGCTGGCCGCCGGCGTGCTGCGCGGCCCGCACATCGCGCACGTCATTGACGCCGACGCCGAGGCGCGCGCGCCATGGGCCGCGAGCACGCTCGTCAAGGGCCCGTCGCTGGCCGCCGCCGTGGCCGAGACCGGGCCGCTCCCGGCCGACTGCGCGGCATGGCTCGCCCTCGGCACCGCCCGCGCGGTCGCGGCGCTGCACGAATCGGGCCTCGCCCACCAGGCCGTCACCCCGCGCAACGTGCTGCTCGAACCGGACGGACCGGTGCTCACCGACTTCGGTCTCAGCTGGCTGGCGCTGACCGGCGGGCCCGGGTCCGCCGCCGACGACGTGTGCCTGCTCGGCTGCACGGCGTTCTTCGCCGCGACCGGCCGCTGGCCGCAGAGCGGTTCCCCGGGCGATCCTGTCGCCGCGACCGGGATCCGGGGCGAGCCGGACCTGGCCGGCTGCCCGGCGGAGCTGCTGCCCGCCGTGACCGCCTGCCTCGACCCCGATCCCGCGCGGCGTCCGCCGGCAGCCGAACTAGCCGCCCGCCTGGCCACGGTGGCGGGCCAGCGGCCGCGGTCCTGGCTGCCGGACGCGGTCACGGTCCGGTTCGCCGAATACCAGGAGCTCCCCGAGCCCGCCGCCGCGCACCGGCCGCGGTTCCGCTGCCTGCGGGGGCCGCGGGGGCCGCGCGGGCCGCGGGTCACCTCGCGCCCCCGCGCCCCCCGGTAGGCTCATAGCATGCTGAGCCAGGACCTCGTCGACTCGCTGTTCCCCGCGGACCTGCCGGAACCGGCCCACTGGGAGGATCACTACCCGCCACGCCGGCTGCCTCCGGGCGCCGAAGTCACCCGCTTCGCGCCGAGCCCGACCGGCTGGCTGCACATCGGCGGGGTGTTCACGGCCAGCGTCGACCAGGACATCGCACACCAGTCCGGGGGCGTCTACCTGGTCCGCATCGAGGACACCGACCAGGCCAGGTTCGAGGAGGGCGCGGCGAGCCAGTTCGAGGCCGCGTTCGAGTACTTCGGCATCGGCCCCGACGAGGACGGGGATAAGGGCGCCTACGGTCCGTACACGCAGTCGGAGCGGGCGCAGATCTACCTCAGCTACGTCAGGGAGCTGCTGCGCCAGGGCAAGGCATACCCGTGCTTCGAGACCAGGGAGCAGGCGGAGCAGCGCGCCGCCAGGCAGCGGGCGGCCGGCGCGCTGCCCGGGTACTACGGCGAGTGGGCGATCTGGCGGGACGCCCCGGCCGGGCAGGTGGCGCAGCGGCTCGCGGCGGGCGACCCGTACGTGGTCCGGTTCCGGTCCCCCGGCCTCAGCGGGCGCCGGGTCAGCTTCACCGACGAGATCCGCGGCGAGATCACCCAGGACGACAACCGCAACGACGTGGTGATCCTCAAAAGCAGCGACGCCGAACTCCGGCTGCCCACCTACCATCTCGCGCACGTCGTCGACGACCACCTGATGCGGATCAGCCTGGTGATCCGGGGCGAGGAGTGGCTGTCTTCGGTGCCGCTGCACCACCAGCTGTTCGACGCGCTCGGCTTCCCGCGGATCCGCTACGCGCACCTGGCGCCGCTGATGAAGCAGGACGGCGGCAGCCGCCGCAAGCTGTCCAAGCGCAAGGACCCCGAGGCCAGCGTCGCCTACTACATCGAGCAGGGCATACCGCCGGAGGCGGTGCAGTACTACCTGCGCGGCCTGGCCAACGGCCGCCTCGCCGAGATGCCGCTGCGCGAGGCGCTCGCCGCCCCGATCCGGCTGTCCGAGTGCGGCACCGCCGGCCCCCTGCTGGACACGGTCAAGCTGGACGACATCAGCGCCGACTTCGTCGCCACGCTGTCCGGCGCGCAGATCCTGGACCGGGTGCTCCCCTGGGCCGACAGCTACGACCCGGGCCTGGCCGCGGTGCTGCGCGCCGAGCGCGACCTGGCGCTGCGCGCGCTCGCCATCGAGCGGGAGGGCGCCCCCAACCCGCGCAAGGACCTGCGCAAGTGGTCCGACTTCCGCCCGGTCTACGGCTACTTCTTCCCGGAGATCTTCCAGCTCGTCACCGACCCGGCCGACCCCAGGTTCGGCGGCCTGGACCCGGCCCTGGTCCGCGCGGTGGCGTCCGGCTTCGCGGCCGGGTACCAGCCGCCGGCCCCCGGCACGGTGTGGTTCGACCAGATCCGCGGCCTCGCCGCCCGGCTCGGCTTCGCGGCCAGCCAGAAGGAGTACAAGAAGAACCCGGACGCATACCCCGGCTCGATCGCTGACGCCTCGGCTGTCATCCGCGTGCTGCTCACCGGCACCCGGCGCAGCCCGGACCTGGCCCAGGTCGCCGGCGCGCTCGGCCCCGCCGAGGTCCTGCGCCGGGTGACCGCCCTGGCATAGCGCCGGCAGCTCACCCGCCGCGGGCGATGCGCGCGGCTAGCCGTCTGCCCGGTTCCGCGCCGCATTATCCCGAACGTACCGTCGGCTCCGCCCCGGCCCTGAACCCTGCTCTGGCCCGTGGACTGTCCGTGCATTTTGACGTTGACCGCTTCCGCAGGAGCTTGTCATGGGGCGCGGGGCCCGGCCCGCGACCGCATGGCAGCGCCATAGTCGCCACGCCAGCCTCTTCGGCATGCCCCCTGTCCGTTTTATCTGAACTATAGATTCAGGCAAATCGGGCTTCGCACACTTTCCGCATGGACATAATGAGACATTCTGGTCACCAAAGTGGTCGTAAGGTGTGCGAAGTGAGCCGCCGGGCACGCCCGGTGCTCCCGAGGGGCGCAGCCGGGCGCGCCCGGTGCCCCCCGAGGGGCGCAGCGAGGGACGCCAGGGGCGGATGTGGCGAGATATGTGAGGGGCGGGGGGCCGGGGGCGAGGAGCGGGAGCGGAGGGCGGGCGGAACAGGGAGCGCGGGGCAAGCGTTACGTGGTAGGTGCCCGACGGCTCAGGCAGTCGTCCGGACAAGGCACCATTGAACAGCCATGACCCTTACAGACCTGCTGCCCGCGCGAACGCCCGCCACTACCAGTGCGATTGATGGGACAGAAGTGGCCAGCGGGACGGTCACGCGGGCGGGTGCCGGGGCGCGGGCGGACGCCGGGGCGCGGGCGGACGC
The DNA here is from genome assembly GCA_035294225.1 of Trebonia sp. GTDB lineage: Bacteria > Actinomycetota > Actinomycetes > Streptosporangiales > Streptosporangiaceae > Trebonia. The sequence continues at coordinate 6,545 of DATGLH010000099.1, read as the reverse complement.
CGGGGCGCGGCCGGGCGCCGGGGCGCGGGCGGAGGCGGAGGCCGCGGCCGGGCAGGCGGCGGGGACGGCCGATCCGGATGCCGTCTTCGGCGCGTTCGCCGGGTGGGCGAAGCGGCAGGGCCTCGACCTGTACCCGCACCAGGAAGAGGCGCTCATCGAGATCGTCACCGGCGCGAACGTGATCCTGTCCACGCCCACCGGCTCCGGCAAGAGCCTGGTCGCCGTCGGCGCCCACTTCGCGGCGCTCGCCAGCGGGCTGCGCACCTACTACACCGCGCCGATCAAGGCCCTGGTGTCGGAGAAGTTCTTCGCGCTCTGCGAGGCGTTCGGGCCGGCCAGCGTCGGCATGATGACCGGCGACGCGAGCGTCAACCCGAAGGCGCCGATCATCTGCTGCACCGCCGAGGTGCTCGCCTCCATCGCGCTGCGCGACGGCGCGGCGGCCGACGCCGGGCAGGTCGTGATGGACGAGTTCCACTTCTACGCCGACCCCGACCGCGGCTGGGCATGGCAGGTCCCGCTGATCGAGCTGCCCAGGTCGCAGTTCATCCTGATGTCGGCCACCCTCGGCGACGTCACCCGGTTCGAGAAGGACCTGACCCGCCGCACCGGCCGGCCCACCGCCGTCATAAAGAACGCCGAACGCCCGGTCCCCCTCGTCTTCTCCTACCTCGTCCAGCCGCTGCACGAGACGCTCGAGGAACTGCTCACCACCAACCAGGCGCCGGTCTACGTGGTCCACTTCACCCAGGCCGCCGCGCTCGAACAGGCGCAGGCGCTGATGAGCACGAACATGTGCACCCGGCAGGAGAAGGACGCGATCGCGGCGATGATCGGGAACTTCCGCTTCGCGTCCGGCTTCGGGAAGACCCTGTCCCGCCTGGTCCGCCACGGCATCGGCGTGCACCACGCCGGGATGCTGCCGAAGTACCGCCGGCTCGTCGAGACCCTGGCCCAAGCCGGGCTGCTCAAGGTCATCTGCGGCACCGACACGCTCGGGGTCGGCATCAACGTGCCGATCCGCACGGTCGTTTTCACCGCCCTGTCGAAGTTCGACGGCAAGAAGACCCGGCTGCTCCAGGCCCGCGAGTTCCACCAGATCGCCGGGCGCGCGGGCCGCGCCGGGTTCGACACCGCGGGCCGCGTCGTCGTCCAGGCCCCCGAGCACGTCATCGAGAACGAGAAAGCGCTGGCCAAGGCCGGCGACGACCCCAAGGCGCGGCGCAAGGTCGTCAAGAAGAAGCCGCCCGAGGGGTTCGTGTCCTGGGGGAAGCCGACCTTCGATCGCCTCGTCGCCGCCGAGCCCGAGCCGCTGACCTCGTCCTTCACGGTCACCCACGCGATGGTGCTGAACGTCATCGACCGCCCGGGCAACGCCTACCAGGCGATGAAGCACCTGCTCACCGACAATCACGAGGACCGGGCCAGGCAGCGCAGGCACATCCGCCGGGCCATCGAGATCTACCGCGCGCTGCTGGCGGGCGGGGTGGTCGAGCGTCTGGCCGAGCCGGATGAGCTGGGCCGCTACGTGCGGCTCACCGTCGACCTGCAGTACGACTTCGCGCTGAACCAGCCGCTGTCCCCGTTCGCGCTCGCCGCGATCGAACTGCTCGACCCCGGCAGCCAGACCTACGCCCTCGACGTGCTCTCGGTCATCGAGTCCACCCTCGACGACCCGCGGCAGGTGCTGTCCGCGCAGCAGTTCCGCGCCCGCGGCGAGGCGGTCGCCGCGATGAAGGCCGAGGGCGTCGACTACGAGACGCGGCTGGAGCTGCTGGATGCCGTCACGTACCCCAAGCCGCTGGAGGACCTGCTGGAGAGCGCCTACGAGATCTACCGGCGCGGCCACCCGTGGGTCGGCGACTACGCGGTCTCCCCCAAGGCGGTCGCCCGCGACATGTTCGAGCGGGCGATGACGTTCGCCGAGTACGTGCATTTCTACGGGCTGTCCCGGTCCGAGGGGCTGGTGCTCCGCTACCTCGCCGACGCCTACAAGGCGCTGCGGCAGACCGTGCCGGAGGAGGCGAAGACCGAGGAGCTCATCGACCTGACCGAATGGCTGGGCGAGATGGTCAGGCAGGTCGACTCCAGCCTGATCGACGAGTGGGAGCGGCTCACCAGCCCCGGCCCGGAGGCCGCCGAGGCGAAGGCGGAGCCGAAGAGCCTGACGAGCAACCCGCGGGCGTTCCGGGTTCTGGTGCGCAACGCGATGTTCCGGCGGGTCACGCTCGCCGCGCTGCGGAAGTACGGCGAGCTCGGCGAACTCGACGCCCGGGACGGCTGGGACGCCGCCGCATGGGAAGAGGCCCTGGAGGCGTACTTCGAGCACTACGACGAGATCGGCACCGGCCCGGACGCGCGCGGCCCGGCGATGCTGATCATCGACGAGGGACCGCGCGAATGGCGGGTCCGGCAGATCTTCGACGACCCGGACGGCGACCACGACTGGGGCATCTCGGCCACCGTCGACCTGGCCGCCTCCGACGCCGAGGGCACGGCGGTCCTCCGCGTCACCGAGGTCGGCCAGCTCTAGCCGCCGGGTGTCTCACCCTTCTTTTCCCGAACGGACGGTGGCTCCTCCCCGGAAAGGAGGGAGGACCGCGGTGAGTCAGCCGCGTGCGTTCGGGATGCTCATCCGAGCAGCACCGTTCCCGGGATAACCTGTTTTCCTCATGGAGGATCCGGCGATCGTCGCCCGGCTGCGGGCCGCGGGCTGCGTGTTCGCCGAGGAAGAGGCCCGGCTGCTGGCGGCCGCCGCCCGCACGCGGGACGACCTGGAGGCCATGGCCGGCCTGCGCGAGAAGGGACTTCCGATCGAGCAGGTGATCGGCTGGGCGTGGTTCTGCGGGCTGCGGATCTTCGTGGACGCCGGGGTGTTCGTGCCGCGCCGCCGCAGCGAGTTCCTCGTCGAGACCGCCGTCCGGCTGGCCGCCGAGGCCAGCCCGGTGATCGTCGACCTGTGCTGCGGCACCGGCGCGCTCGGCGTCGCCGTGGCCGCCCGGCTGGCTGACGGCGCGCGGGGCGCCGCCGGGCCGCGGGGCGCCGCGCCGCACGCCGCCGGGCCGCACGCCGCCGGGCTGCACGCCGCCGACGTCGACCCGGCCGCGGTCGGCTGTGCCCGCCGTAACGTCGAGCCGGCCGGCGGCCGGGTCTACCAGGGAGACCTGTTCGGCCCGCTGCCGGCGGCGCTGCGCGGCCGCGTCGGGATCCTGATCTGCAACGCCCCCTACGTCCCCACCGAAGACATCGGCATGCTGCCGCCGGAGGCCCGCGACTACGAGCCGCGCATCGCCCTGGACGGCGGCCCGGACGGGCTGGCGGTGCTGCGGCGGGTGGCGGCGGAGGCGCCGCGCTGGCTGGCGCCGGGCGGTGTGCTGCTGGTGGAGACCAGCGACTCGCAGGCGCCGCTGATGACCCGGGCGGTGGCCGCCGCCGGGCTGGAGGCGCGGGTGCACGGCTGCGAAGAGTACGAATCAACCGTGGTCACGGGAGCCGCACCGCGATGACCTTGAAGGTGAGCGCCGCCCAGCGCCGGGCCAGGCTCATGGCCAGGCACCGCCTGTCCGCGCCCGCCGCCACGGTGCGCCACGCGGCCGAGGCGATGGTCGCGCTGCACGCCACCGACCCGGTGACCGTGTACCTGTCGGCGCGTGCCCGCACTCCGTCCGCCACGGTGGAGGCAGTGGACAGGGCGCTGTATGAGGAACGCGGGATCGTTCGGATGCTTGGCATGCGGCGCACGATGTTCGTGGTCGCGGCACCGCTGTTTCCCGTGGTGCAGCGGGCGTGCACGGACGACGTGGCGCGGCGGCTGCGGCGGCAGCTGGTCCGGGACCTGGAAAACGGCGGTGCCGGGGGGACGGACGCGGCGGCCTGGCTCCGGGAGGTCGAGGCCGGCGTGCTGCGGGCGCTCGCCGCGCGGGGCAGCGCGACCGGCGCGCAGCTGTCCGGGGACGAGCCCCGGCTGCGGACGCAGCTGGTCTACGTGCCGGACAAGGGCTACGGCGGGGCGGTGAACATCACCAGCCGGGTGCTGGGGCTCATCGCCGCCGAGGGGCACATGGTCCGCGGCCACCGCCGCGGCGGCTGGACTTCCGGCCAGTTCGAGTGGTTTCCGACGGCGGCGTGGCTCGGTGACGGCGTTCTGCCCGGCGGCGCCTCGGGCGGCCCCTCAGGCGGCGGCGGAAGCGCGGGCGGCGGCGGGGATGGCGGCGGCGGAGGCATGGACGGCGCCGCGGCCCGCGCCGAACTCGCGCGGCGGTGGCTGCTGGCGTTCGGGCCGGCGCCGGCCGCCGATCTGCAGTGGTGGGCGGGCTGGACCGGCGGGCAGACCAAGGCCGCGCTCGCCGCGCTGCCGGTGCGCGAGGTCGACCTCGACGGGCAGCCGGGCGTCCTGCTGGCCGGCGACGAGGCCTTCGACGACGCCGGGCCGGCCGCCGCGCTGCTGCCCGCGCTCGACCCTACGCCGATGGGCTGGCGGTCGCGTGAGTGGTACCTCGGCCCGCACGGGCCGGCGCTGTTCGACCGGACCGGCAACATCGGGCCGACCGTCTGGTGGGAGGGCAGGATCGTCGGCGGCTGGGCGCAGCGCGTCTCCGGCGAGGTGGTGTACCGGCTGTTCGGGGACCTGGGCTCGGACGCGGCGGCGGCCATCGCGGCGGAAGCGGGCCGCCTGGAGTCCTGGCTGGGCCCCGCCCGGGTGACGCCCCGCTTCCGCACCCCGCTGGAGCGCGAGCTCTCCGCGTAGGGAACGCGGCTCCAGCCGGCGCGTGGGCGCGGGGGTCAGCCCGGCGCGTGCGGCGGGGTCAGCCCGGCGCGTGGGCGCGGAGGAAGGCGGCTTATTCTCTGGGATGTGCCGGCCGATGGTATGGCGGTGTTCTCCGCCGCGGAGATGGGGCGCCGCCGCGCGGCTTTCGCGCAGGAGCTGGAGCGCGCCGGGGCATCATGCGCGCTCGTCTACGGCGCGAACCGCTCGGGGAGCGCGGTCTCCTGGCTGACCGGGTGGCCGGTTACCCGCGAGGCGCTGCTGATCGTCGCGCCGGAGGCGGACGGCGACGTGCTCCTGGTCTCGTATTTCAACCACGTTCCGCAGGCCCGCCGCCTGTGCGCGATGCGGGTGGAATGGGCCGGCCCGCGCGCCGTCGCCACGGCCCTGGACCTGCTTGCCGCGCGGGGCGGCCTTCCGGACCGCATCGGCGTGGCCGGCGCCCTTCCGTACGATCAGTACCTGCTGCTGGCCGGGCAGATCCCCGGCGTGGTGGACCTTAACCCGGGCTACGCCAGGCTGCGGCTGGTCAAGTCCGCCGAGGAGATAGCCGTCCTGCGGCGCGGGGCAGCCCTCACCGACGCCGCCGTCTCGGCGCTGGCCGCCGCCCTGTCGCCCGGGACGAGCGATTACGAGGTGCTCGCGGCGGCCGAACACGCCTATACCGTCCAGGGCGGCCTGCACCACATCCACTACCTCGGCATCAACGCCATGGACGGCACCGCCGCGGGTGAGCGCGCCGCGGACCGGCGCGTCCCGGGTGAGCGCGCCCCGGCTGAGCGCGCCGCGGGTGAGCGCGCCGCAGGTGAGCGCGCCGCGGGTGAGCGCGCCGTGAGCGTGCCGGCCCAGTGGCCGACCGGGCGCGTGATCCGCGAACGCGACGCGGTCATCTGCGAGATCAGCGCCGCCGCCGCGCCCGAGTACGCCGGCCAGCTACTGCGCACGTTCACGGTCGGGGCGCCCCCGACCCCGCTGTACGCCGAACTGCACGCCGTCGCCGAAGCCGCCTACGACGCCATGGCCCGCGCGCTGGTCCCCGGCGCCCGCGCCAGCGACCTCGCGGACGCCGCGGAGGCCGTGATCGGACCGGCCGGCTTCACCGCCATCGACGACCTGGTACACGGCTTCGGCGGCGGTTACCTCCCGCCCGTCGTGCCCGCCCCGGGCCGCCCCCTGGCCGATCCCGGCTTCACCCTGGACGCCGGGATGACCGTCGTCGTGCAGCCCAATGTCGTCACCCGTGACGGCCGGGCCGGCGTCCAGACAGGGGAACTGCTCCTGGTGACCGAGCACGGGCCCGAGCGGCTGCACACGTTTCCCGCGGGCCTGCGGCAAGCGGGCTGAGGCGCGAGCCGGCACCCGGCCGCCATTGACAGGCCGGCCGCCGGCGGCGCCGCCGGCCGACCCGCGGCTGAAACCGCCGTGCGATTCCGCGCGGCCGGTGCCGTGCGCCCGCGTCACCGCGTGACCGGTGCCGCGCGTCCACGTGACCGCGTGACCGATGCCGCGCGGACGCGTGACCGGTGCCGCGCGGACGCGCGGCCGGTGCCGTGCGGCGATCGCCGCGTTCGCCGGACCGGGATGCGTCCGGGCGTCACCCCCGCGACCGCCCCGGCGTTACCCGGGCGTGTCCGAACGAGCGTGTCCGAAACGGATTCGGCCGGCTTCCGGCAGTGATGTTCTCGCTCACAATTTACTATCCATGAAGCCTTGACGTGACTTCCGGCCAGAGCAATAGTGAGGCAATCATGCTGTTCAAATCCTCACAATCACACGGAGG
>DATGLH010000098.1:0-20512 GCA_035294225.1 Trebonia sp. | reverse complement strand
CTCCAGGCATCCCAGCAGCTCCTTGACACGCTGCTCACCGCGGCCCGGCGGCACCGCTAGCGACAGCGGCCCGCGGCCTGCCGCCCGGTGACTCCGACTGGCTTCATCTGCGAGCCAATTCCCCGGGGCATCGGCCCTGGGAGCGCCGCTGCGGCCCGGCAAGCATGGGCACAGGTAAGCCGGCCACGAGAAAAGGGCAGGCCGAAACGGCCTCCACGATCAGCCTCACCGAAGCGCCCGCCACCTTCGGCGGCATCGACAGCCCCCGGACCATCGGCCGGGTCAACTGTGATCTCAAAATCGCGCACGCCACGGGCGAGCGTGCCTGGCACGTTCACGACCATGCCGGCGGATCCTTCTGGTGATCGACGGCCAGTTCGCGATCACGCTGCGCGAGCCCGACGGCCCGGAGCCGGACTCCACCGCTGACCGGACGGCTGGGCACTCGTCGGCTGATTCGTCCTTGACGGCGCACACGCTGGGGTCAAGGATGCTCAACGGCCATCGGACCTGGGGGCGAGGAACTCATCGACACGCCTGGCGCCGCCGCAATCTGCTGCCGCGTGTGGCGGGGCTGCTAGGGGTCGGCGAGCAGGGCCGCGGTGAGGGTGGTGCGGACCCAGTCTTCCATCTGGTCGTAGGTGTAGCCCGCCCGGCGGACCAGCAGCTCGTGGGTGTCGGGGCTGGCGATGACCCAGGCGGTGTCGGCGGCTGCGGCGTGGCTGAGCCCGGGCCGGAGCGCCTGGGCGGGCAGCCGGGCGAACATGGCGTGGAAGGCATGTCGCCGCTCGTCGCTGAGCTGCTGCCAGTCGGCGGCGATGTCCGGATCGACGGCCGCGGCGTCCCGGTAGGTCTGCCAGCCGACCGCGGCCCGCTCGGCGAGCAGCCGGTACTGGTGGACGAGGTGGGCCAGCAGTCGCCGGGGGTCGGCGGCGTCGGCGGGATCGAGGGTGGCGGTCAGGACGGCCAGGGGCTGCCCGGTGGCCTCCAGCGGGACGTCGTCATCACTCGCGAGGGCGCTCACCATGACCGCGCGCAGCAGGTTCCGCTTGCCGCCCCAGTCGTTGTACAGGGTCTGCACGGAGACGCCGGCCCGGTCTGCGATGCGGGTCACCGTGGCCGCCGCGTAGCCGCGCTCGGCGAACTCGGCCCTGGCGGCGGCGAGCAGCCGCCTGCGCGTCTCGCGCCGGGTGGCCTCGCCCGCCTCCCGCTGGCGGCTCACCCGCCGCACCCCGGCCCTTTGCGGCTGCCGTCCCCCGGTTCCGGCCTTGGCTGTCCTGGTCACGGGACCAGCATACCAGGTACTTGAATGCTATTCAAAAGATATGTAATGTAACTCTAAAACATGCTTCCTGAGTGAGGAGCAGGAGATGACCGCAATGACCGGCCCTCCGGTAAGGTCCCTGCCCGCGAGGGCCGTCCGCCCCGGCATCGTGACCGCGGTCGTGTGCCTGGCGCTTGCCGCCGTGGTGGCGGCGATGTCCTCGCTGAACGTGGCGCTGCCCGGCATCGCCCGGGCGACCCACGCCACCCAGACCCAGCTGGCCTGGATCATCGACGCCTACTCGCTGGTGTTCGCCTCGCTGCTGCTGCCCGCCGGCGCCATCGGCGACCGCTTCGGCCGCCGGCGGGCGCTGGTCGCCGGCCTGGCGGTCTTCGCCGCTGCGTCGGCGGCGGCCATGACCGCCGGCTCCGCGGGCGAGCTGATCGGCCTGCGGGCCGCGATGGGCCTGGGCGCGGCGCTGGTCATGCCGGCCACCCTGTCGACCATCACCGGGACCTTCGCCAGCGGCCAGCGCACCCGGGCCGTCAGCGTCTGGGCCGCGGTGGCCGGCGGGGCCGCTGTGCTGGGCATCCTGGCCTCCGGCATCATCCTGCAGGCCTGGTCATGGCCGTCGGTGTTCGCGCTGAACGTGATCCTGGCCGCCGCCGCCATCGCCGGCGCCATAGGCTTCGTCCCCGAGTCAGCCGACCCCGATACCCCGCGCCTTGACATCGGCGGCGCCGTGCTGGCCGTGACCGGCCTGGTCGCGCTGGTGTACACGATCATCGAGGCGCCCAGCCAGGGATGGCTGTCCGCCCGCACCCTGGCCGGCCTGGCCGCGGGCCTGCTGGTCCTGGCCGCCTTCGCCGGATGGGAGCTCCGCCGCCGCGTCCCGATGCTCGACCCCCGGGTTTTCGCCCGCCCGGCCCTGGCCGCCGGCAGCCTGTCGATCTTCGTGCAGTTCTTCTCCCTGTTCGGCTTCATTTTCATCGTCTTGCAGTACCTGCAGCTCATCCAGGGCGGCTCCGGGCTGGTCTCGGCGGTCAGCATGCTGCCCATGGCCGGCGCGATGCTGCCCGCCTCCCGGCTGGCCCCCGCGCTGGTGGCCCGGGCCGGGGCCCGGGTGACCTGCACCGCCGGGCTGGCGCTGATCGCCGCGGCCCTGGTCATCCTGGCCCAGCTCAGCCCCGGCAGCGGCTACTGGCTGCTGGCCGCCGGGCTGATCCCCCTGGGCGCTGGCATGGGCCTGGCCATGACCCCGGCCACCAGCAACATCACCTCCGCCCTGCCCGCCTCCCAGCAGGGTGTCGCCTCAGCACTCAACGACCTGTCCCGTGAGGTAGGCGGCGCGGTGGGCATCGCGGTCCTGGCCAGCATCCTCACCGCCACCTACCAGAGCAGCCTCCACCTCGGGCGCATCCCGGCCGCGCAGATCGCCAGCGCCCGGTCATCGGTCGCGGTCGCCACCCGCCTGGGCCCGGCCGTCGCCGCCCAGGCCCGCACCGCGTTCGCCGATGGGATGCACCTCGCCCTGTACATCGCGGCCGGGATCGTCGTCGCCGCCGCTATCACGGTCGGTACGCTCCTGCGCGACCACAGCCAGGCACGGCCCGGCACCGCCGGGTGAAGCGCCAGCTCAGCCGCCTGCCGCCCGCAGACCAGCACCGCCCCGCAGCAGCCGCCCGCAGACCAGCACCGCCCCGCAGCAGCCGCCCGCGGGATAACCCCAACCCGGCGCACGCTGCCTGCCAGCAGGCGGGCACCCTCAGCGCCGCTCGGCAGGGCGCCCAAGCCAGCCCGGACACGCTGCTGTCCGCCCTGGTCATCGCGGCGGCCATCCTGCTCCTCGCGCACCGCGCCCCACCTTGTGGCTGCTGCCGCTCATCGGCCAGAACCAAGCCGGATTCCCGGCCGACAGGCAAAGCGGCCGACAGGCAAAGAAGGCCCGCGGAGTCGCCACGCCCAATTCGGAGAATGACAGTATCTTTCCGGCACCGTTCGGTCCGGCGGCCCTGACTCACCGCTGCCCCTGTTGGGTCAGGCGCTGATCACGGGGAGAGACGGGTCGATGCGCGAGATGTCGCCAGGGTCGCTGGTGACAACGGCGTGCCCGCGCTCCCGGGCGCACAGCGCCACGTGAACATCGACGACGTCGCCGTGACCAGTGTGCGCGCACAGCAGCCCCACGATGCGCGCGGCGTCGGGCGTCATGACGGCGATGTCGACGTCGCGGGATTCCAGCAGCCGGGCCAGGCGGACCTGAGGGGAACCGCGCCACGCCTGCGCGATCGTGCCGGCCGGGACGCAGACGGTGCCGACGCGCCGCAGGGCCTCGTCCAGGCGGCCCTGCATGATGATGCCCCTGGCGGGGTGGTCGAGGGCGAGAAGGGCGCCGGTGCGGGGGTTAGTCCCGTTACCGTGCCGGCGGGCACCCGGCCTGCCTGTCGTCCCGCCAGGACCGGCCGGTGAGGCCGGCGCGGTCCAGTTCATCCCGGACTCGGCCCCGGACCTCCTCTGGCACGGGAGTCTTGGCGTTCCACGCTGCCAGCACCTGCCGAAGGTTCTCGCGCTCGGCATAGTCCTCAAAGGCGGCAGCGGCATACCGCTAACCCGGCGCTCGCCACCCGCGGCGTGCCTGACTTCTCCGCAAGGTCATCGGGGCGGAGAAGACCTATGTCGCCGCCAAGCCCGTGTCCAGGCTGTGACGTTTCTTTCGCCGCTCTCTGTGCCCAGTGCCCGCGGACGTCCGCGATCGCGCAGCCACGTGCCGTCACGGCCATGGCTGAACGGTAGCTCTGAATAGCCGATGCGCAAGCTGGACGAAGAAACCGAACGGCGCCAGCAGGCCCGTTACTGAATTGCGGCAGCCGCTTGTCTTCGCGGACCGCTCGGCGGGTCGCGCCCGCGCGAGCCTTCATGCCGGAGCAGCGGCGTCGATCGTACTCAGTAGGCGTCTCGCTAGCGCTTCGAAGTGGCGGTAGGCCTCCTGCACGGCCCGCTGGTGTGCCCCGATCGCTCCGTCAGCCGAGCGCAGCAGGAACAACGGCTTGCGTGCCTCCTGGGCCATCGGTGCGAGCGAATGGTAGTGCTTGATGAGCCCGAGGCAGTACTCGTCCTTCTCCGGCGGCGGCGGATGGCCGGCCGGCTCTCTGAGCACCGACTCGCGGTACTGCCCGGGTACCTGGCGCAGCCACCGGTCGTAGGCGCCCACGACACGGTCGACCCGCGTGCCGTGCTGCAGGACCACATAGCCACGCGGGCGCATCTGCCCGGCGGGCGCGTCGAGCCCGGGATCGGGCTTCCTCGCCACGTGGCTAGCCCAGTCCTGGCGCCAATCAGCGAGGGTCGGGCCCAGGTTCCGCAGTCCCTGCAAGGAGTAGAGGTCAGGGGCGAGCGGTATCACAACATGATCGGAGGCGATCATGACTGCCCGGTTGATGGCGCCGAGATTCGGGCCGACGTCGACGAGCACGATTCTGGCATCTGCCTGCGCGGCAGCCCGCTGCACGAGTGTCGAGAACGCTGTGGTCACGCCGAATGCCCGGATGGCGCTGATTCCGCCGCTGAGGCTGGTCGCCCAGGCGAGGCTCAGCTCCTGCTCGGTGCCTGACAGCAGCACATCGCCTGGAACGAGCCCGAGGTTAGGCGCGATCTCCTCCACGTGCGGATCGGCTATGCCGCCGGTGCCGCCGAACAGCGGCTCCAGCGCCCCGTATGCAGAAAGCCTCCGCGGCGCGCTCCACAGCTTCTCGACACTGTCGTCATCAAGAAACGACGCAGTCAGGTTGGCCTGCGGGTCGAGATCTACCGCCACCACGACAGCCCGAGTTCGCGCAGCATCCAGGACAGGTGATGGACCAGCGTCGTCTTGCCGACGCCGCCCCTGTTGTTGAAGAAAGTGACAACGGGCGTGGTCATCGGTTCAGCCTCACTATCGCGGCCACGGCACCTACCGATGCCTGGAACTCCGGCGGGGGATTCCCGTTCTGGGCGAGACGGTCACGAGCGATCTGTATCCCGATGCCAAATCGCTGAACGAACCCGAGCCGGTTCAGGACTCCGGCGAGGGTCGGATTCCGGTAGTCCGTCAGCCCCGGCTGCCCGATCGTCTCGACCGTCACCTGCCCGAACGGGCCCCCAGGTGAATGGATCTCCACCCGGTCATCAAACCAGGTGACGCGAACTGGGGCGTTGCTCGCCTCGTAGGTCCTGTGCAGCAGCGCGTTCCTCAGCAGTTGCTGAAGTGCCTCTCCTTGCGTTCGACCTGCTCGCTCTCGCCGCTCAGGATGAGCTTCAGGACATGTTCGTCATCCATGCTCTAAGCGTGCCACGCGCCCACCTGTGACGACGCGCCCGACACGTCTGGGAATATCTGCGATACTGCGAGCGCGCCGTCAAGGGCGACGGATCCGATTGCCTGTGCATTGGCGCCGCGGCTCCGCCGGATTCCGACCCAGACCCGCAGCCTGCCGGGCTCACAAGCCTCCATTGTTCCCGCAGCTCAGCCGCGTATCCACCGCAACGGCGCCGGGAAGGCCGCCACGGTGGAGATCCTCGGGCTTCAGGCGGCGCGCTGGCGGGCACCGTCCGGATGCCCGGGCTCGACCCGGCGGACCAGCAGGCCAGGCTGCGCGAGCGGATCGGCGTCGCGCCGCAAGGGTGCGGGTTTCCGGGGCAGGCCCGGGTCGCTGAGCTCATCGACTACCCGGCGCGCCTATTACCCGGTTACCCGGCTTACCCGGTGCCGTGCCCGCTGGGGAAACTGCCCGCGGTCGTTGAGCTGGCCTCGGACCGGAACTCCCCGGATGCGGCGGCTGTCCGGCGCTGCGCCGGCCACGGGCCCTTCACCCTGGCTCGCGTCCGGCGCGGTGCCGCGCGCGCCCGGCCTGCCGGAGATCGCGGGCGGGCTCGTCCTCGGCGTCGTGTGCTCCGGCTCGCCCGGCCTCCCGGTGCGGCCCCGGCGCGCGGTTGCTTTCCGTGCATACGCGACGGGTGGAATGCCGGATCGGTCTGGCTTCGTTGCGAATCGCGTCTTAAGTTACTGATTCGACGTTATGTGGCTGCTTTGCCGTAAAAGCTCCCCCTCCCAGTTCCCGTGGCCGAAAGCCCCCGACCCTGCCGTGCCCCGGAGACGGCGACGGCCAACCGGCCGAAACTAGACAAACGGTCCCTGGGATATCAATATCGCAATGACCGCGTTAATGCCCTTGCCATCCAGTCTGCCGGATAGATGACAAGTTGTAACATTTCCGCGCGATGATCGATGCACCAGGAACTTACGCTTCCGTCAACTCAAAACACTGGCAGCCTTCCGGTGCGTCCGGGCTGGCCCAGCCCGGACGCACCGGATGACAGGCCGGGGACCCGGGCGGCCCGGTGCACCGCGATCCGGTGCCCCGGGCGGCCGTCGCGGCCTGCTGCCGGCAGAGCTGCGATGAACAGAAAGGCGACACGCGATGATCCGATTCCGTGCCGATGGCGCCACCAGCGCGAGCGGGGAGGGACGATGATGAGAAAGCGGGTCGCGGGCGGCCTCGCTCTCGTGCTGGCGGGCGTGACCGCGCTGGCCGCCTGCAGCGGCGGCAGCAGCAGTGGCGGGGGCGGCACCAGCAGCGCTCCCGGTTCCAATGGCAGCATCGGACTGCTGGGCCAGTTCGGCCACGTGCCCGCCATGGCCGCCGGCCCCGAGCACGCCGGCACGATCACCGTGGCCGCGCCGCCCGACGCGGCGCCGACCTGGATCCTGCCGATGGTCACCGGGGCCACGAACTCGGTGTACACCGTGCCCGAGTTCGACTACCAGATGTACCGGCCGCTGTACTGGTTCGTCAACGGCGTGGAGCCTACGGAAGTTCCGGCCATGTCGCTCGCCAGCGACCCCACGTGGTCCAACGGCGACAAGACGGTCACGTTCACGCTGAAGTCCGCCTACAAGTGGTCCGACGGTCAGCCGCTGACCTCCAAGGACGTGCTGTTCTGGTGGTACCTGCTGAAGGCCGCGCTCAAGGAGAGCCCGGCCAACTGGGCGCCCTACACCCCCGGCCTGGGCATTCCGGACGAGGTGGCCAGCATCAGCGCGCCGAACTCGTCCACGGTCACGATGAACCTCACCAAGGCGGTGAACCCCACCTGGTTCTGGCAGGACTCCCTCGGCAGCGTGCAGCCGATGCCCTCCCACGTGTGGGACATCGACGCGACCGGCGGCAAGGCGATCACCGACTGGGCCACCAACCCCGCGGACGCCAAGAAGATCTACGACTACCTCGCCGCCCAGTCGAAGTCGGTGTCGACCTACGCGACCAACCCGCTGTGGCAGGTCGTCGACGGCCCGTACAAGCTGACCTCCTTCACGCCGAGCACCGGCGCCTTCACGATGGCCCCGAACCCGGCCTACGGCGGTCCGCACGCCAAGGTCGAGTCGAGCTGGCAGTCCGTGCCCTTCCAGTCCGACGCGGCCGAGTTCAACGCGGTCAAGGCGGGCTCCATCGATATCGGTTACGTGCCGCTCACCGACGTCCCGCAGATAGCCAGCCTGGCATCGTCCTACAACGAGTTCGGCTACTCCGACTTCGGCTGGTCGTACGTCACCTACAACTTCAAGGACACCACCGGCGACTTCAACAACATCATCGACAAGCTCTACATCCGGCAGGCCCTCGCCCACCTGGAAAACGAGCCCGGCTACATCAAGGCGTTCTTCTACGGCGCGGGCGGCCAGGGCTTCGGCCCGATCCCGGAGATCCCGAAGAGCCCCTACACGCCGCCGAACGCGCTCACCAACCCGTACCCGTACAGCCCGGCCACGGCGGCGTCGATCCTCAAGGCGAACGGCTGGACGGTCGTGCCGAACGGCACCGACACCTGCGCCAAGCCGGGCACCGGGACAGGCGAGTGCGGCGCGGGCATCCCCGCAGGCACGAAGCTCGAGTGGAACGTCATCTACAACACCAGCCCGGCGGTCATCGGCGAGCAGGTGCAGGACTGGGCCTCGCAGGCCAAGACGGTCGGCATCACGATGAACCTGTCGACGAGCAACTTCAACTACATGATCGCCAACTACAACGACCCGTCCTCGCCCAAGACGGTCAACAAGTGGGCGATGCAGGACTTCGGCGGGTTCACCAACTCCACCTACCCGACCACGTTCGGCGTGTTCAACTCGGCCGGGTCCAGCAACGTAGGCGGGTACGACGACCCGCAGGCGGACAAGCTCATCACCGCGTCGATCTCCAGCCCGAACCCGGACGCGGTGACCGCCGAGGCACAGTACCTCACGCAGCAGCAGCCCAGCCTGTTCCAGCCGAACCCGGACGACGCGTTCGGGACGGCGGCGATCCTGGTCTGGAAGAAGTCGGTGTCCGGCACGCCGCAGTCGTTCGAGTCACTGACCCAGGCCTCCTGGAACCCCGAGTACTGGTTCTTCACCAAGTAGCACCAAGTAGCAGGGACGCTGCCGGGCCCGGCCGCGCTGGCGGGCCCGGCAGCGCGGCTCACCCGGCATGAAGGGTCATCACGAGTGGTCGGCTACATCCTCCGCCGGATCGGGACCTCGGTCGTGGTCCTGATCGGCGTGTCCTTCTTCATCTTCGCGCTGCTGCACGCGATCTACCCCTCGCCGGCGATCGACGTGCTCGGCGCGCGGGCCAACAGCGCGCTGATCGCGGCGTGGAACAAGCAGAACGGGTTCGACGATCCCTGGCTGGTGCAGTACCTGCACTACATGGGCAACCTGGTGCGGGGGAACCTCGGCTACTCCTACAAGCTGAACCAGAGCGTCACCGCGCTGTTCGGCGGGGTGTGGGCGCGCAGCGCCTGGCTGTCAGGCGTGTCGCTGGTGCTGGCGGTGCTGATAGCCATCCCGCTCGGGGTGTACCAGGCGGTCCGCCGCAACACGGTCGGCGACTACGTGGCGACGGGCATGGCCTTCAGCGTGTACGCCATGCCGGTCTTCTTCCTCGGCCTGATCCTCATCCAGGTGTTCGCCCTCGACCTGCACTGGTTCAGCTTCCAGGGCAGCCAGTCCAGCTCGCTGCTGTCGGTCGTCGTGGACTTCCACGGCATGACGCTGCCGGTCGTGACGCTGACCCTGCTCACGGTCGCCTCGTTCTCCCGGTACATGCGCTCGTCGGCGATGGACGTGCTGGCGCAGGACTACATCAAGGTCGCCAGGGCCAAGGGCCTGCCGGAGCGGCTCGTGCTGATGCGGCACCTGCTCCGCAACGCCTGCCTGCCGATGGTCACGCTGATCGGCCTGTCCATCCCGACGCTGCTGGCCGGGAACCTCATCACCGAGACGCTGTTCAACTACCGCGGGCTCGGCCTGCTGTTCTACGACGCGCTCGGCAACGCCGACTACAACGTGCTCCTCGCCTACACCCTTATCGGCGCGGTGCTCACCATCATCGGCAACCTTGTCGCGGACGTCGCGCTGACCGTGGCGGACCCGCGCATCCGCCTGGCCTGACCGGCCCGGCGATGACAATCGAGAGGATGGCTGGCAATGTCCCAGATGGCCGCCGGGTCCCTACCGCCGCTTGACGTGACCCGCGCGCCCGAGGGCGGCGAGGTCGGCCCCGTCCAGAGCGGCTGGCGGCTGGCGCTGCGCGAGTTCGCGCGGAACCGGCTGGCCGTGACGGGCGCGGCCATCTTGCTGTTCTTCGTGCTGTTCAGCTTCGCCGGGCCGGTGTTCTACCACGGCAACTACCTCACCTCGGACCTGCTGTCCACCAACCTGCCGCCCGGCGCCGGGCATCCGCTGGGCACGAGCAACCAGGGGTACGACGAGCTGGCCCTGCTGATGAAGGGCGGCCAGGCGGCGCTCGAAGTCGGGTTCTTCTCCGCCGTCATCGCCATCGTCATCGGCGCTGTGTGGGGGGCGGTCTCCGGGCTGGCCGGCGGCGTCGCGGACGCCGTCCTGATGCGCGTGGTCGACGTGTTCTTGTCGATCCCGTTCCTGTTCATCGTGCTGATCGTCGCGGTCAGGTACGGAGCGTCGGTGCTGTCGCTGTCCCTGCTCATCGGGGGGTTCAGCTGGCTGGTGCCCGCCCGGCTGGTGCGCGGCGAGGTGCTCACCCTCCGGGTGCGGGACTTCGTGTCCGCCGCCCGGGTGGCCGGCGCCGGGCAGCCGCGCCTCATCGCGCGGCACCTGCTGCCCAACGCGCTCGGCGTGGTGATCGTCAACGTCACCTTCCAGGTGGCGGACGCGATCCTCGCGATCGCCGCGCTCGGCTTCCTCGGCTTCGGCCTGCACTGGCCGAACCAGGACTGGGGCGACCTGCTCTCCAACGGCGTCACCTACCTCCAGGACGGTTACTGGTGGCAGGTCTACCCGGTCGGCGCGTGCATCGTGCTGGTGGTCATGGCCTGCAACCTGATCGGCGACGCGCTGCGCGACTCCCTCGACGTCAGGCTGCGGCGCCGGTAGCTCCACCGAGCCCACGAAGCTCCACCGAGCCCACGAATCCGAGAGGTACCCATCCGCTATGGCACCCGTCCTTGAGATCGAGGACCTGACCACTCACATCAGGCTCTCCAGGTCCGTCGTCCAGGCCGTCGGCAACGTGAGCATGCGCGTCGACGCCGGGGAGACGCTCGGCATCGTGGGCGAGTCGGGCTGCGGCAAGTCGATGACCGGCCTGTCCGTCATGGGCCTGCTCCCTCCGGGGGGCTCAATCGTGGGCGGCTCGGTCAAGCTGGGCGGCCGCGAGCTCGTCGGGCTCAGCCCCGAGGAGATGCGCAAGATCCGCGGCAACGAGATCGCGATGATCTTCCAGGATCCGCTGACCTCGCTGGACCCGACGAAGACCATCGGCTACCAGGTGGCCGAGCCGGTTCGGCTGCACCGGGGCGCGTCCAAGGCCGAGGCGCTGGACCGGGCGGTGGAGGTGCTGACCCTGGTCGGGCTGCCGCGGCCGAAGGAACGGCTCGGGGACTTCCCGCACCAGCTATCCGGCGGGCTGCGCCAGCGCGTCATGATCGCGATGGCGCTGGCGTGCGAGCCGAAGCTGCTCATCGCCGACGAGCCGACGACCGCGCTGGACGTGACCATCCAGGCCCAGATCCTCGACCTGCTCAGGGACCTGAAGGACCGCCTGGGCATGGCGATGCTCCTGATCACCCACGACATGGGCGTCATCGCCGGCCACGCGGACCGGGTGAACGTGATGTACGCGGGCCGGGTGGTGGAGACCGCGGACGCCGGCGAGCTGTTCGCCGGCATGCGCCATCCGTACACCCAGGCCCTGCTCGGGTCGATTCCCCGGCTCAGCCAGGACAGCGGGAAGGCGCTGCACGCCATCCCCGGGCTTCCCCCGGACCTGTCCAGCCCGCCGCCGGGCTGCCGGTTCGCGCCGAGGTGCCCGCGGGCGACCGGCCGCTGCCGCGAGGAGGAGCCGCCGCTGGCCGGGGACACGGCCGGCCACCTGTTCTCCTGCTGGCACCCGGTGGACGGGCCGCTGGCCCTTCAGCCGGCCGGGCCGGGCGGCCCGGGCGCGGGCGCGCCGGGCGCGGGCGGCGATGGCGGGCAGGCGCCCGTCCGGGCGCCGCTCGGGGTCACGGAGCGGCCGGTCCCGGTCGGGGTCACGGAGCGGCCGGTCCCGGCGGCGGGCGGTGCGGCGGACGGCGGCGCCGCACCGCTGCTTGAGGCCCGCAACCTCGTCAAGGAGTTCCCGGTCACGTCGGGCGCGATCTTGCAGCGGAAGCGGGGAGCGGTGCACGCGGTGTCGGACGTGTCGTTCTCGGTTCCGGCCGGCACCACGTTCGGCCTGGTGGGCGAGTCCGGGTGCGGCAAGACGACCATCGGCAAGATGATCGTGGCCCTGGAGAAGCCGGACTCCGGGACGATCACGCTGGCGGACATGGACGTGACCAGGCTGCGCGGCGCCGAGCTGCGCAGGAAGCGGCGTGACCTGCAGCTGATGTTCCAGGACCCGCACTCCTCGCTCGACCCCAGGATGCGGGTGGGCGCGATCATCGGCGAGCCGCTCGCCATCCAGCGCCTCGGCAGCAGGCGGGAGCAGCGGGACCGGGTCTTCGAGCTGCTCAGCGAGGTCGGCCTGCCGCGCAACGCCGTGGAGCGCTACCCGCACGAGTTCTCCGGCGGCCAGCGGCAGCGCATCGGCCTGGCCCGGGCGCTGACCATGAACCCGAGGCTGGTCGTCGCCGACGAGCCGGTGAGCGCGCTCGACGTTTCCATCAGGGCGCAGGTGCTGAACCTGATGAAGCGGCTTCAGGCGGCGCACGGGCTGACCTACGTGGTGATATCGCACGACCTTGCCGTGGTCAAGTACCTGGCTGACCGCATCGGCGTCATGTACCTGGGCAAGCTGGTGGAGATGGGCTCCGGGGCCGACATCTACGAGCGCCCCGCCCACCCCTACACGGCCGGCCTGATCGCCGCGATCCCGGTGCCGGACCCCGGCACGGAGCGGGCCAAGTCCGGCGCGGGCGTCTCCGGTGAGCTGCCGAGCCCGGTGAACCCGCCGTCGGGGTGCCGGTTCCGGACCAGGTGCCCGTTCGCGCAGGAGCGGTGCGCGGCAGAAGAGCCCGAACTGCGCTCGTTCGGCCCCGGGCACGTGGCGGCCTGCCACTTCCCGTTGCAGGTTCCGGCGACGGGGCAGGCAGGGGCTGTCGCCGCCGCCGGCCGCGGCCAGTAGCCGCCGGCCCCGCGGGCCGCCTTGCCCGAGGGGAGCCGGCCGCGTGCGTTCGGAATGATAGAAGGGGCATATGACAGACCAGACGCTGGCCGACAAGCTCGCGATCAGGGACGTGGTCGAATCCTGGGCGCTCGCCAGGGACTCGGCGAACTGGGACTGGTTCCGCGAGCAGTGGCACGACGACGGCTACATGATGGCGACCTGGTTCCAGGGGCCCAAGGAGGACTTCATCCGGGTCAGCAAGGAGGGCTTCGAGAAGGGCGTCAGCATCCTGCACTACACCGGCGCCAGCCAGGCGACGGTGGCGGGGACGCGGGCGATCTCGCAGACCCGGATGACGATCATGCAGCGCGGCGATGTCCACGGTGTGCTGTGCGATGTCACCTGCATCGGCCGCTTCTACGACTTCTTCGAGAAGCGGGACGGCCGGTGGGGGATCGTCTTGCGCCAGCCCATCTACGAGAAGGACCGGCTGGACCCGGTCCCGCCCGGCGCCACGGTCGGACTCGACCCTGCCCTGCTCGGGCGCTTCCCGGCCGGCTACAGGCACCTCGCGTACCTGCAGGTGCAGGCGGGGTATCCGGTCAAGCCGGACATGCCGGGGCTGCGCGGTCCCGAGGTGGAGGCGCTGTACGCGCGCGGCGCCGCCTGGCTGGCCGGCGAGCCCGTCGCGCCCTGACTCAGTCCCCGGGGCAGGGGGCCTCTTCCGCGTCCGCGGATTCGGCCGCGCAGGGCGGCGGGCAGGAACGGGCGTCGTAGTCGGCCCGGGCTGACTCGATCTCGCCGATGTGAGCGTCGGCCCAGGAGACCAGCTGGCCGATCGTGCTGAGCAGCGTCTCGCCTAGCGGGGTGAGCTGGTAGTCCACCCGCGGTGGCACCGCCGCGTGCACCGTGCGGGTCAGCAGGCCGTCGCGCTCGAGGCCGCGCAAGGTGACGGTGAGCATCCGCGCGGTGATGCCGTCGATGCCCCGCAGCAACTCGCTGAACCGGCGTGGTCCCTGGCCGAGGCGATCGACGACGTAGATGGCCCACTTGTCGCCTATGCGGTCGAGCACCCCGCGGACGCGGCATGTGGCGGGCGCGAATCCGGGCATCGTTTCGCCACCTGTTGCCGTCATTTAACCAAGGTTACGCGGTTGTCCTGCGGCGGAATAGTCCTTGACACTTCAATCACCTTGCGGTTACTCTTAGGAAGTAACGCACTTCAGCGTAGTAGATACATACCTTCCTGGAGGATCAATGAGCACGACCGCTGTGGAGATCCCCGGCTACGTCGCCGGCACCTGGGCGATCGACCCGGTTCACTCCGAGGTGTCGTTCGTCGTCCGGCACATGATGGTCAGCAAGGTCCGCGGTCGCTTCGACAAGTTCGAGGGCACGATCGTGACCGCGGAGAACCCCCTGGAGTCGTCCGTCACCGCCACGGTGGACGTTTCCTCGATCAACACCGGCCAGGAGCAGCGTGACGCGCACATCCGCAGCGCGGACTTCTTCGACGCCGAGAACCACCCGGCCATGACGTTCACCTCTACCGGCGTGCGCCCGGAGGGTGACCACTTCCTGCTCGACGGCGACCTCACCATCAGGGGCGTGACCAAGCCCGTCACCTTCAGGCTCGAGGTAAGCGGCTTCGGCCCGGACGCCTATGGCGGCACCCGCGCCGGGTTCTCGGCCGCCACGGAGATCAACCGGCACGACTTCGGCGTGTCCTTCAACGGCCCGATCCCCGGCGTTCCCGGCGGCGTGGCCGTCAGCGACAAGGTCACCATCAACCTGGAAATCGAGGGCGTGCTCCAGTCCTGAGCCGCCCCGGCATCAGCGAAGAGCGCGGCGTTCCCCGGCCGGGCACGCCGCGCTTCCCTGTCCGCGGGCACCGTGCCGCCGGGCGCTGTCGGGCGCGGCTCCGCTCCGCGCCGCCGGGCGCGGTTACCGCGGCGGGTGCTTGCTGAGGTAGTCGATGTAGAGCGGCCGGAGTTCGTCGGCGATCTCGCCCTCGCCCGACCCCAGCGCGTCGGCGATCAGCGCCGACACCTTGGTCGCGTCGGCCTCGGACTCGCCGATGTCCCCCTCCATGGCCTCAGCCGCCGGGATGGCGCGCAGCAGCCGCCACAGGAACCCCACATCCGCGTGGCGCAGCGCGCGGCGCACGGCCATGTCGTGCAGGTCACGGGAGGACAGCGCGTCGAGATCGGTCTCGGTACTCACGATTGGACTCTACAACCGCGCGGCGCCGCGACCACAGGCCCGTCGCGGGCGGTCCGCCGCCGGCCCGCGCCGGGCGGCTAGCGCCGGATCGCGCGGACCACGGTGGTGACCATCGGCAGCGTGAACTCGCCGTCCGAGGTCTCCGGCCGCGACGCCAGGTAGCCGCGGACCTGGGCGAGCAGCCGGCCGCGTTCGGCGGGCTCCATGACGAGCAGCTTGGAGTGCGTGGCGACGTTGGCGGCCAGCGATGCGGCCGTGTGCCGCTGACCATGGCTGAACTCGGCGCGCTCGGCCGGCGTGAACAGCTCCAGGCCGAACTGGTGCGGTCCGTAGCCGGCGGCCCCTTCCCGCCGCGCGGACAGCAGCGGCGCCGCCGCGCCCTCGGCGGCCGCGTGCAGCCCGGCCACCCACTCGACGCGGTCGTCGTCGGTGTTCCACAGCCCGGCGAGCACGCCGCCGCCCGCCAGCACGCGGGCGATCTCCGGCAGTGCCCGCGGCATATCGAACCAGTGCATCGCCTGGCCGCACAGCACCGCGTCCACCGACCCGTCGGGCAGCGGGATGGCCTCCGCGCTGCCGGGCAGCGCCCGCACCGACGGGAGCAGCCGGCGCAGTTCGGCCAGCATCGACCGGTCCGGCTCCACGGCGGTGACGTCCGCGCCGAGCCGGGCAAGGACCCCGGTGAGCTTGCCGGTTCCCGCGCCGAGGTCAAGGACCCGCGGTGCCGGCCCGGTCGCCGGCATGGGTGCCGGCCCGGTCGCCGGCACCCGCGCGGGCGCGAGGCACCAGCGCACCGCCGCTTCCGGGTAATCCGGCCGGTACTTAGCGTAGGCGGCCGCGACCGCGCCGAACGATGCCCCCCTGCGTGCCCGTTCGTCGTCCGTCACGGGCTCACCTTACTGGCCGCGCGCAGCGCAGGCCCGCCGGCCGGCGGGAGAATTCCGTCCTGCGGGCGGGTGCGTGCCTATGGCCGGCCTGGATCCCGCGCCGCGGCGGCGTCCGGTGCCGCGGGCGCGTCCCGCGCGGCGGCGTCCCGCTGGGCTGGCACCGCGCCGGGGCGGCCGGCCGCCCCGGCGCGGGCCACGGACCGGAGCCGGAACGCGACCATCGCCTGCCCGAGCCCGAACACCACCAGCCACACCCCGAGCACTACGGCCAGCGTGAGCACTGAGATGCCGGGAATGGCGACGACGATGATGCCCGCGACGACGCTGAGGGCGCCCATGACTCCGGTCCATCCCCGGTCGGGCAGCGTCGGCTCGCTCAGCGCCGTGAAGAGCTCGATAGTGCCGTGCACGATCCAGTAGATCCCGAGCAGCACCGCCAGCACCAGCACCGTCAGGTCCGCGTGCCGGATGGCCCACACTCCCACGATCAGCGACAGCAGGCCGATGATGGCGTGGATGGCACGCATTCCGCCGGTGGCGACGGGCGCGGTGAGCGCCAGCACGAACCGGAAGATCCCGGTTACCACGAGCTGGATCCCGAACAGCACGGCGATCACCAGCAGCGTCTCGGCCGGCCACGCGAGCACCGCGATCCCCGCGGCCAGGGTCACCAGGCCGAAGGCCAGCACCCAGCCCCAGGCTTTCCCCGCCAGGGACAGCAGCATGCCGCTGCCCATACCTTCACTCATCGTTTACCCCCCTGGTCCCGGGCGATAGCCCGCGGTAACCCCCGTTCAGGAGGGCGTTCCCCCGACCGGAGGTTCCCTAACCCGCCGCTCCCGCCGGCGCCCCTCAGCCGGCGGCCCGCCCTCAGCCGAGCCGGCGGCCCGCCCTCAGCCGAGCCAGCGGCCCGCCCGCATCACCCGCCGGACGGCGAGGTTCTCGTCCGTGACCACCAGGTCGGCGGCCATTCCCGGTGCGAGACCGCCGCGGGAGGCCGCCATCTTGAGCACCCGGGCCGGCGCCTCGGTCGCCGCCCGCACCGCGGCGGCCAGCGGCACCCCCGCCGCGTGCGCGGTCGCGACGACCCGCAGCAGGCTGCTGGTCCCGCCCGCGATCGGGCCGGGCCCGCCCGCGGCCGGCCCGGCCGCCAGGCGCGCCACGCCGCCGGACACCGTGACCCGCAGCGATCCCAGGGTGTACCCGCCGTCCGGCATGCCCGCCGCCGCCATCGCGTCCGTCACCAGCACCACCCGCCCCGGTGCCGCCACCCCGAACACCAGCCGGACGAACCCCGCGTCCACGTGCACTCCGTCCGCGATGAGCTCCACGCTCGCCGTGTCCGCGGCCGCCGCGGCGAGGGCGGCCGCCACCGGCCCCGCGGCGCGGTGGTGCAGCGGGGGCATGGCGTTCCCCAGGTGGGTGACGAGCCCGTTCCCGCCGCCCCCGGCGAGCGCCGCCGCCATGACGTCATAGGTCCCGTCCGTGTGCCCGAACGCCACGACCACCCCCGCCGCGCGGAGCATGCGGATGACCGCAGCCGCCCCCGGCCGTTCGGGAGCGATCGTCACGACCTTTATCGCCCCGTCGGCGGCGGCCAGCAGGTCCTCGGCCAGCGCCGGATCGGGGTCGCGCAGCAGGGCGGGGTCGTGGGCGCCGCGGCGCGCGGGCGCGAGGAACGGCCCCTCCAGGTGGATGCCTTCCAGCCGCCCGCTGGCGACGAGCGGAGCCAGCGTGCGCACCTGGCCGAGCAGGACCGGCGGCGCGGCGGTGACGAGGCTGGCGAGGATGCGCGTGGTGCCGGCCGCGGCGTGGTACTCAGCCGCCGCCAGCGCCTCGGCCGGGTCGCATGTCGCGAAGCTGTGCCCGCCGCCGCCGTGGCAGTGGATGTCGATCAGCCCGGGCAGGATCACCCCGGCCGGCGGGGGAGCGGCGCCCGTCGCCGCCGCCACCCGCGTGATGACGCCCGCCTCCACCGTCACCACGCCGTCGTCAAGCCCTGCCGTCGGGATCGCGCCTCGGATGTCCACCCCACAAGGATGACGGGCGGCAACCGCTGCCCTGGCGGCGGCGTCTATGTATCCGGCGAAGTTCCCCGCGAAGGGGAACGAATGCGGCGGAAGGCCGCACAACCTCACTTGGAGTACGCAGATGATCACACGAGTCCGCCGCACGGCCGCCGCCGTCACCGCGGTGCTGGGACTGGGCATCGGATCCGCCGTATGGGCGACGTCGTCCGCGTCCGCCGCGCCGGACGCCGTCGCGCCGGCCTGCACCGCCGCCGACCTGTCGGTCTGGGTCGACCACAGCCAGTCCGACGGCGCCGCCGGCACCATCGCCTACGCGCTGGAGTTCACCAACATCAGCGGCCACGCGTGCCGCACCTTCGGCTACCCCGGCGTGTCGGCCACCAACGCCAGCGGCGGCCAGCTCGGCGACGCGGCCGGCCGGGACGGCCTGTTCCCCGCCAGGGTGGTGACCATCCCGGCGGGCGGCACCGCGCACGCGGACCTGTTCTGGAGCGACGGTGAAGTGTTCACCTCCGGCTGCAAGCCTGCCACCGCCAGCCTGATCAAGGTCTATCCTCCGGACGCCCGCGCGGCGGACACCGGGTTCTTCGACCTCCAGGCCTGCACGCTCAGGCACCACGGCTACCTTCGGGTGACCGTCGTCCGCCCGGGTCCGCGCCTGGACGTGTAAGCTGCGCGAGTGCTCGACACCAGCACCGCGAACCTCGCGCGCGCCTACGATTACCTGCTCGGCGGCGGAGCCCACTTCGCCGCCGACAGGGCGCTCGCCGGGCGCCTGCAAAGCCTTTACCCCCGCACCAGGGATCTCCTTCTTTCCTCCCGAACGTACCTCGCTGACTCCATCGCCCACGTCGCCCGCTCCGGCGTCGATCAGTACCTGGACGTCGGCTCGGGCCTGCCCACCAGGCCGAGCATCCACGAGACGGCGCGCGCGATCCTGCCGCTCGCCCGGGTGGTGCACGTGGACCGCGACCCGGCGGTCGTCCGGCACGCGGGCTCTCTCGTCCCGCCCGGCGTCCGCTTCCTCGAAGGCGACCTGGCCGAGCCCGAGGCCATCCTCGACACGGTGGGAGCGGGCGGCCTCATCGACCTGTCCCGGCCGGCCTGCCTTGTCCTGACGATGGTGCTCCAGGTGCTCGACCCGGGCACCGCGCGGGCGGTGGCCGGCGTCCTGGTCCGGGCGCTCGCCCCCGGCAGCTACCTGCTGATCACGGTCGGCGCGGGGGAGTCCGGGCGGCTTCCCGACGCCGTCTCGCCCGGCGGCTTCGCCGCCGGGGACGTGCTGTCCTTCTTCGGCGGCCTCGACCTGGTGCCGCCAGGGGTGCGCGAGGGCGACGTGCTCTGCGCGCTCGGCCGTAAGCCGCCTCGTGGATGAGATCGCACGCGGCGTCTTCGTCGCGACGGCGGACATCTACACCACAACGACGACGGTCGTCGTCGGCGACGACGGCTGCCTGCTCATCGACCCGGCGGTAACCGTGGCCGACCTGGCCGCGCTGGCCGGATGGCTGTCGTCGCGCGGGCTGCGCCCGGCGGCCGGCTGGTCCACCCACCCGCACTGGGACCACATGCTGTGGAGCCGGCGCCTCGGCGATGTCCCCCGGTACGCCACCCCGCGCGCCGCCGCGGCGGCCGCGCGCGGATCGCACACGATGGTCAGCGACCTGCTCCAGGCCGCGCCAGGCCACGACCTGTCGCTGTTCGCGCGCCTTGAGCCGCTGTCGGCGCGCGAGATCCCCTGGGCCGGGCCGCGGGCGGTCGTGCTCGCGCACGACGCGCACGCCCCCGGGCACGGCGCGGTGTTCCTGCCGGAAACCGGGGTGCTCGTCGCCGGGGACATGTGCTCTGACATCGAGATACCGCTGGTCGACACCGAGTCAGCGGATCCGTTCGGCGACTACCGGCGCGGGCTCGCCACGCTGGCGTCGCTGTCCGGCGTCGCCGCCGTGGTCCCCGGCCACGGCCATGCCGGGGACGGGCGGGAGTTCCGGCGCCGGATCGCGGCCGACGTGGCCTACCTGGACGCGGTAGCGGCGGGGCGGGAACCCGATGACGCGCGGCTGGCGGCGGACTGGCTGCGCCGGGAACACGACCGCCAGCGCGCGCTTGCCCGCGGGCAGGACTTAGCCGCTCTTCTCCAGGACGAACACCGGGATCAGCCGGTCGGTCTTCTGCTGGTACTCGGCGTAGGGCGGGTAGGCCGCCACGGCCCGCTTCCACCAGACCTCGCGCTCCTCGCCGGTGACCTCGCGCGCGGTCATCGTCCACTTGTCCGGGCCGTCCTGCACTTCGACACGCGGGTTCTTCTTGAGGTTGTAGTACCACAGCGGGTGCTCGGGGGCGCCGCCCTTGGACGCCACCGCCGCGTAGCTGCCCTCGTGCTCCACGCGCATCAGCGGCGTCTTGCGGATCGCGCCGGTCTTCGCGCCGCGGTTGGTGACGATGATCACGGGCAGCCCCGTGTCGCCCAGC
>DATGLH010000097.1:0-35599 GCA_035294225.1 Trebonia sp. | reverse complement strand
GCCAGCTACTCGACCGGGATCTCCCTGTTGATCAGGGACAGGTCGATGCCCTGGCGGGCGCGTACCGCGCGCGCGATCAGGTAGATGGCCAGCGCTAGGACGTACATCCCGCCCATGTAGATCAGCGAGTCGTTGTTGTTGACGCCGTAAGCGCTGTTCGACAGCCACTCGTACAGGCAGTACCCGATCAGGCCGATCGTCACCACGCCGGCCACGGGGACGATCGGGACCCCGAGGACCTTGATCCGCGAGGCGGGCGAGGCGTGCCACAGGTCCGGCTTGCGCCACGGCAGGATCACCACGGCGATCGCGCTGAACAGGTACGTCACCGCGATCACGAGCGTCGCGTCCAGGGTGTACGTGTGGAACGTCGAGTTATAGGCGTACAGCGCGCCCAGCCCGACCGCGGGCAGCAGCATCAGCATCAGCGACCATACGGGCACCCGGCGCTTCTCCGACACCTGCGCCGCGCCGTCGGGCAGGATCCGGTCGAAGGCGGCGGCGAAGATCACCCGGGTCGAGGACAGGAACAGCGTCCCCACCCAGCCGAAGAACCACAGGCTCATCAGCAGGATGAGAATCACCTGGAACGCGGTGTTGTTCACCAGCCAGCTGGCCAGCAGCGCCGGGTACGGGAAGACCGGCAGCCCGGTGCCCGCCAGCCAGGTCGCGTTGGCGTCCTGGTAGAAGACATAGCCGAACGTCTTGGCGAACAGCGCCAGGAAGATCACGGACAGGATCACCGTGGTCCACAGGCCGAAGAACATCCCGCTGAACACCCGCTTGAAGTCGCTCGCGCCGCGCACCTCGCCGTACAGCGTGGTGCCCCAGTTCGGCCACAGCAGGTAGAACATCAGCATCGGGACCAGCAGCATGGACTGGCTGATCGGCCCGCCGAAGCCGAACGACGGCGGCGTGATCCCCGCCTTCGCGGCTGCCGCGGTGGTGGCAGCGTATGCGTTCTTCATCCCGAACAGCTTGGCGGTCTCGGCGTTGAACGAGGACTCGAAGCTCGACCGGCTGGACACCAGCAGGATGATGACGATCACCGCGAACCCGAGGAGGCCGCCGAAGAAGCACCACCTCTGCACCTTCGCGTATCCGGCCATGCCCAGCGAGACCAGCAGGCCGGCGAGCGCGATCGTGATCAGCGTGACGACGAATGTGCCTGTATGCGTGCCGAACCACGCCGCCCCCGAGGGATCGCCCGCCGCCACCCACAGCGGCTGGAAGAACTCCTCCGACAGCACCGAGCCGTAAATCGGCGCCCACAGCCAGAGGATGAACCACCACCCCGTGGCGGCCATCACGAAGCCGAGCCCGCTGCCGAGGATGCGGCTCTGCCAGATGTAGTCGCCGCCAGCCCGCGGGATCGTGACGACAAGCCCGCTGTAGGCGATGACGAGGAACGACACCCACACGCCTGAGATGAGCACCGCGGTGAGCAACTGGCCTCTGGGGAATGCGTCCTGATAGGCGAATTCGACCAGCCCGAGCGTGACCACGTTGGTGGACAGGCAGGCGTAGATCATCGAGTCGCGGACCGACCAGCCCCGTACGAGGCCGGTGGCCTTTCGGAGGAAGAGCGTGGGTCTCTCGTCGCCGATAGCGCCCGTGGTCATAAGACCCTCCTGCTTGAACTCTTATTCGAAAAGTTGGTATAGGATAAATCATCCCGAACGTAAGCGGCTGACTCCCGCCGGCCGGCGAGCCGCTATTTTCACTTGCGGACCAGATGTCACGCTCGCACCACAACAGTCAGCCGTTAACGAGAATATACTTAACCTTCCCGTTTTTGAGGTTTATATCGATAAGGGCCGCTTGGAGCACTCCGTCGCTGTAGGAGCTGCCGGGGTTTATCGCGACGGTCCGGCCCATCTTGGCCACGCCGCGGCTCTCGTGGATGTGCCCGTGCACCGAAAGCGCCGGCTGGTACCGCATGATCGCGTCCCGCACCGCGGTGGAGCCGACGGGCTTCATAACCGCGCCGCCGTGCGTCGGCCGCAGGTTCCCGTCCAGCGCGGGCGCCTCGTCCAGGCCCGTGCCGAAGGGCGGGGCGTGGAAGTTGAAGATGGTCCGCCCGATGTGCGGGGTCTGGCCGGCGACGGCGTCGATCCTCGCCGCCAGCTCGTCTTCCGGCGCCTCACGGTGGGTGTCCCATGGGGTGGGGTTCGTCCAGCCCATCGAGACCATGTAGAAGCCGTCGAGGTCGAGGACCTTCCCCTCGGCGAAGGTAACGCAGGGCGAGGCCTCGAGGATCGGGTCGATGTCGAAGATGTCGTCGTTGCCGCCGTTGAGGATGCACGGGATCCGCCCGCCGCGCAGCTTGCCGTCCGCCATGTCCAGCCAGCGGTCGAGCGAGCGGGTCATCTCCGTGTTGAACCGATGGCTGATCGCGTCTTCGGAGTTGAGCGCGTCGAGCTCGTCCAGCGTGACGACCGCCGGGTAGGACCCGCGGTCCCGCAGCCGCCGCTCCGCCTCCAGCAGCTCTTCCCGGCTCTCCAGGCGCCGCCGCTCGCCCCGTATCGTGACCTCCCAGTGGTCCGGGTAGGCGATGATCGGGACCATGACCTTGCCAGTGACATCGCCGCCGAGCACCACCACGTCGGCCTTGTAGAAGGCTGCGGCGTTGAGGAACTTGCGCCAGCAGATTTCCGACCCGTGGATGTCGGTCGCGAAGAAAATCTTCATCGTGTGCCGCTTTCCTAAGGGAGCCCCCGCCCGCCGTGGCGGGCGGCCTCCCATGTGCTTAACCGGAGGGTGCGGGTGTCTCCCGCGGGCCAGCTCAGTGCGCTACCTCTTCGGGCAGCTCGTACCATCGCATGCGATCGCCGACGTTGGCCCGCAGCCGCCACTTCATGCTCTTCGGCACCGACGTGGCGACCTCGAGCAGCTGGGCCGCCTGCGCCAGCGGGTCGAACCGCGGCTGCGGCGGGACCAGCCGCGGGTTCTCCGCCAGCAGCTGCGGGAGCTTTTCCAGGTTGCCGGTGCACGTGCGCCACCAGCCCCAGTCCGCGGCCAGCACCTCGCCGAACCGTCCGGTGTCGATGACCTCGATCCGGTCCCGCGCCGCGGTCCCGGCCGGCGCGGGGCCGACCGGCAGCCCGGCGAGCAGGTGCGTGATGTCGTGCGCGTCCTTGGCGTTCAGCTCGACGATTTGCAGCTTGGACAGCAGCAGGTCAGCGGCGTCGAGCGTGAGGCTGGAATTGCGGAACGAGGACCGGAAATCCAGTGTGTGGCACATGGTCAGCCGGTCGACCATCACGTCTATGGGCCGCCCCGACGGGGCGGTGAAATACATCTGCCGGTCCCCGTTCAGGTTGTTGAACTTGCGGTCGGCGACGCAGCCGCTGCGTTCCAGGTACGCCGCGACCTCCCGGCGCGCCTTGCCTGTGCAGGCAAGGTCTATGTCCTGCCCGGCGCGCAGCCGGGGCGGGAAGTCCGGGCAGAGCACGCGAACCCCGAGCCCGCCGAGCAGCCGCACCGCGAGCCCGGCGGCGACCGCCCCCTCGACGAGCGCGACCGCCTCGGGCAGCGGGTCATCAGCGGGTCCGGACATGCGAGACTGCTCCTTGTCGTACGAGTTATTTACCGATCATGGAAAGTAAATCCTGCCCTGTCCAGACACCGCACGCTGTATCCGGCATGGTTCCACCATGTGGGCAGGCCTCGTGGCTGGGGGAATCGGCGCGGGCTAACTCAAGTTCGCTTCCGATTTGTGCCGGTAAAAGGCGACGGGCTCCGGCGGCAGCGGCGTGTTGCCCATGATCAGATCCGCGGCCTTTTCCGCGATCATCATCACCGGGGCGTAGATGTTGCCATTGGTGACGTACGGCATGACCGACGCGTCCACGACGCGGAGGCCGGAAACGCCGTGGACCCGCAGGCTCGACGGGTCGGTCACCGACAGCGGCCCGGTGCCCATGGCGCAGGTGCAGGACGGGTGCAGCGCGGTCTCGGCGTCGCGGGCCACCCAGGCGAGTATCTCCTCATCCGTCGATACCGAAGGCCCGGGCGACAGCTCGCCGTCGTTGAACGGGTCGAACGCGGGCTGGCCCAGGATGTGCCGCGCGATCCGGATCGCCTCGGTCCATTCCCGCCGGTCGGTCGGCGTGGACAGGTAGTTGAACCGCAGCGCCGGCTTGGCGAAGGGGTCGGCGGACAGCAGCGTGACCGAACCCCGCGAGTCCGAGTACATCGGCCCGACGTGCACCTGGTAGCCGTGCCCGCCCGCGGGCGCGGACCCGTCGTAGCGTATCGCGATCGGCAGGAAATGGAACATCAGGTTCGGGTACGCGACCTCGTCGTTGGACCGGACGAACCCCCCGGCCTCGAAGTGGTTCGTGGCCCCCGGCCCGGAACGCGCCACGAGCCACCGCACGGCGACGCCTGGCCGGTTCCGCCACTTCAGCGCGGGCGCGACCGACACCGGCAGCTTCGAGGCGTACTGCACGTACACCTCCAGGTGGTCCTGTAGGTTCTGGCCGACGCCCGGCAGGTCGGCGACGACCGGGATGCCGAGCGCGGACAGGTCGGCGGCGTTGCCCACCCCGGAAAGCTGGAGCAGCTGCGGCGAGCCGAACGCCCCGGCGCACACGATCACCTCCCCGCCGTAGGCGCGCCGCGAGGCCCGGGAACCGCTCAGCCCGCCCGCCGCGAACTCCACCCCGGTCGCGCGTGTCCCCGCGAAGAGGATCCGCGTCACATGCACCCGGGTCACGACGCGCAGGTTCGGACGGCTCATCGCCGGGCGCAGGTAGGCCCGCGCGGCCGACAGCCGGCGCCCCCGGTGGATGTTCCGGTCGAAGGCGGCGAACCCCTCCTGCCGGTACCCGTTGACGTCGCTGGTGAGCGGGTACCCCGCTTGCTGCACGGCCTCGAAAAACGCCCGGAACAAGGGGTTCTCGGCGGGCCCGCGCTCAAGCACCAGCGGCCCGGACACGCCGCGGAACTTCTCGTCCGGGCTTCCCGGGGCGGCCAGGCAGTTCTCCATCCGCTTGAAGTACGGCAGGCAGTGCGCGTAGTCCCAGTCGCCCATGCCCGGGTCGGCTGCCCAGCGCTCGTAGTCCAGCGGGTTGCCGCGCTGGAAGATCATCCCGTTGATGCTGCTCGAGCCGCCGAGCACCTTGCCGCGCGCGTGATAGATCCGGCGACCGCCCAGGAACGGCTCGGGCTCGCTTGAGTACTGCCAGTCGTAAAACCTGTTGCCGATCGGGAACGTGAGCGCGGCCGGCATGTGGATGAACGGATCCCACGCGTAGTCCGGACGGCCGGCCTCGAGCACGAGCACCCGGGTGGCGGGATCCGCGGACAGCCGGTTCGCCAGGGCGCTGCCCGCCGAGCCGCCGCCGACGATTATGTAGTCGAAGAGCACTGGGGCCATGTGATCCTTATATCCCCTTAACTACCCATTTTCTCTTCATTCCGCCGCGGCTTCCAGGTTCTCCCTGACGGTGCTGGTCATCGGATGGTCCGGGCCCAGGTACTGCTCGCAGTCGGCGAGCGCGCGGCGCAGCACGCTGACCGTGTCGCTCAGCCGGCCGGCCGAGTAGTAGGCGGTGGCCAGGTTGCACCGGGTGGTCAGCGTCTCGATGTCGCCCGCGCCGAGCATCCGCTCGCTGTCGGCGACTGCCCGCTCGTACTGCGGGATCGCGTCGCGCAGTCGCCGGGCGAGCTGATAGGCGGCCGCGAGGTTGCTGCGGGTGGTGAGCGTGTCCCGGTGGTCCGGCCCTTGGACCCGCTCCCGGTCGGCCAGCGTGCGCTCGTAGTGCGATATCGCCTCCTTGAGCTTGCCCGCGCTGCGATAGGCGAAGGCGAGGTTACC
This sequence comes from Trebonia sp., assembly GCA_035294225.1. Lineage (GTDB taxonomy): Bacteria > Actinomycetota > Actinomycetes > Streptosporangiales > Streptosporangiaceae > Trebonia. The sequence goes on along the minus strand of DATGLH010000097.1, from coordinate 29,775 downwards.
GCGTGCGGTTATCGTGTCGGGATGGTCGGGCCCCTGGGCGCGTTCCCGGTCGGCGAGGACGCGCTGGTAGGCGGCGATCGCCTCCTTGAGCTTCCCGGCCTGCCGGTAGGCGTTGGCCAGGCTGGACCGCGTGGTGAACGTGTCGGGATGGTCCGGGCCGCTCGCCCGCTCCTGGTCGGCGAGCGTGCGCTGCCAGGCGGCGATCGCCTCAGGAAGCTGGCCCGCCGCCTGGTAGACGGCGGCCAGCTGAGCCCGTGCCGTCAGCGTGTCGCGGTGCGCGGGGCCGAGGGCCCGCTCGGCGTCCTGCAACGCTTGCTCGTGCAGCCGGATGCTGTCGCCGCGCCGCCCGGCCGCATCGTAGGCGGCGGCGAGCTCGGCCCTGAGCCCCAGCGTTTTCCGGTGCGCGGTGCCGAACAGCCGCTCGTACGCCGGGAGCGCCAGCTCGTACAGGGCGAGCGCCTCGGCCTCCCGGCCGGCCGCCTGGTAGGACTGCGCCATGTTCACCCGCGCGGCCACGGTGTCAGGGTGGTCGGGCCCGAGGGTCTGCTCGCGATCGGCGAGCACGGCCTCGAACGCCGACATCGCCTCGGCCAGGCGGCCCGCCAGCGAGTACGCGGCGGCCAGCCGCTCCCTGGCCAGCATCGACTGCGGGTGGCCGGGGCCGAGCAGCTGGCCGGAGGTCCCCGCGATCGCCTGCCAGTAGCCGATGCCCGGCTCCGCGAGCAGGTCCTCGTCCAGTGACGCGCCTGCCCGCAGCAGCAGCGGGTGGGCCTCCGGCTTCCACAGCAGGTCCCCGGCGTACGCCCACAGGCTGGCCGTGCAGTCCCGCAGCGCCTGGCTGAGCTGCGGTCCGGTGCCCGGAGCGCCCGCGGCTGCCGCCCCGGGCTCCGGCCAGGCATGCAGCAGCGCGGCCGCGGCCGCCGCGGCGGCCTGCTCCATGCTGGCCGACGGCAGGTAGGCGCGCACCGCGGCGCGCACCGCCGGGTGCAGCCGGACGGTGCGCGCCGCGTTCGTCTTGTCCACGCTGACCAGGCCCAGCCGCTCCAGGTTCCCGAACGCGGCGCGCACCAGGCTCTGGTCGCTGGCGCTGGCGACCGACGGGCGGCCGGTGATGAAGTCGCACGCGGCGGGCGAGACCAGCACCGCCGCGGGGATGCCCTCGGTGTCGAGCATCGCGGCGAACGCGAGTGCCGGCCAGGCCAGCCCCGCCGGCGGCAGTTCGTGCGCGCGTTCCACCGCCAGCGACCAGGTGGCGAGCACCGACGGCGGGCAGCCCTCGATGACCGCGCCGCCGATGCCCCGCAGGCGTTCGGAGTACTCGGCGCGGTAGCGACGGCATGTCGTGTCGCGTTCCGCGATCATCGCTGCCGCCTGAGCCATCGCGATCGGGAGCCCGCCGAGGTCGCTTGCCAGGTCGGGGGCTTCGATCCGCTGGTCGGACATGCTGGTGAGCCGGGAGTCGAGGTAGGCGATCGCCTCCCGCATGCTGAACCCGGGCACCCCCACGACCGTCCGCCCGGGGCCGCGCACCTCTGCCTCCGGCAGCCGCGTGGTGACCACGACCTGGCCCGTCTCGCCGCCCGGCCACAGCCCCTCGAGGTCCTCGGGCGACATCACCCCGTCGAGAACCACCACCCAGCGCTGCCTGGTCCGGCTCAGCCAGCCGAGGAACCGGCGCGCGGCCGCGTCCGCGGTCTCGCCGGGCTGCTGCGCGTCGAGTTCGGCGGCGGCCTGAGCGAAGCTGGCCAGGATCGCGGTCCGGTTTCCCGCGGGCACCCAGACCAGCACGTCCGCCGCGCGGGTGCGCCACATGGCGTGCGCGAAGCCCACCGCGAGCTGCGTCTTGCCCGTTCCGCCCGGCGCGCCCGCGCCGCCGGCGGTCTCCACGCCCGGAGCCGGGACGAGCACGGTCGTCTCGCCGGGCCGCAGGGCGTCGGCCAGGCCCAGTCCGGTTTCCGGGCGCGGATAGAAGAAGTCGGCGAGCGGCGGCAGGGATCCGGACAGGACTGGAGCGGCAGCTCGCCGGGCGCCCATGATGCCAACCTCTTCCGTACTCAGCGTCTGTACCGGAGCGTGGTCTGAGAAGACGTATGCGGCGGAAGCGTTGCCGCGCGTCTTTCCGCGCATATCGGTATACGGGAATCCTAAGGGGGTTCGCGGTATAGCAATCGTTTGCTGCTGCAAGAATTCATTAATCGCACGTAAACTGATGCCGCCGCCCGGACTTCGCGGGCGCGCATGTCCGGGCGGCGGTATCAGCGCTCCGGCTCCGCTGAGCATCGCCGGCGGTCGCCGGCTCGGTCGGCGCCGCACGTCCGGGGCGGCGGTCAGGGGCACCTGTCAGCGCCGCCCGTCCGGGGGGCCGGACGGACGGGCCGGACGGGCGGACCGCAGCGCGGGCAGGTCCGCGACCACGGTGCACGACCCGGGGGCCACCTCGGTGAACCCGCCGTCGCGGACCACGGGCAGCCCGCTTGCGACCAGCTCAGGCCACCGCCCGGCCGCTGCCGTCCGCACGGCGAGCCCGAAACCGGCCTGCTTCCATTCCGAACGCAGCCGTGGTCCCAGCCGCTGCCAGGCCAGCTGCGCGGCGTGGCCGGCCTGCGCCATCGCCTTTCCCGCGGTCATCGGCAGCTCCGGGTTCAGCCACAGCACCGGCGTCTGTGCGGGCACCTCGCCCGGCGGCTGCGGGTCTTCCAGCTCGGTCCCGGAGACCTGGAGCCTGGCCAGCTCCGGCGGCCAGTCGTCGGCCGGCACCGGCGGATAGACCCGGATCGTCGCGGAGCGATGCACCACCGTGATGCCCGGCAGCGCCGCCGCGCGCTCCCACGCCGCCCCGCGGGCCCGCCGCACCACCTTCCGGATCCGGCCGTCCGTCCAGGCCCGCACCGCGGCGGCCCACTCCCCGCCGGGCTCGGTGACCCGCGGGTCGGAGAGGAACCGCAGCACCGCGCGGGCCGCCGCCTCGAGCGCGTCGGTCCTGGCCGGCGGTGCCGCCCGCGGTACCCAGATGACAAGCGGCAGCGCGTACTGCGGTCGTTCGTCGCGGGCTGTCGTCTCATCGGGAATGTGCTGCTCGGAGGTCACCGTCTAAGGATGTCAGCCGTGCGCCGCTGCCCAGGTTCCGCGACCGCGTTCCGGCCGCCCCGCCACGGCCGCGTCCGCGCTAGCCAGTACACGGCACAGCCCAGCGCCGCCAGGCACAGCGTCCAGCCGAGCGCCGTCGTGCCCATCCCCGCGTACTTCAGGCCCGAGGCGAAGATCACGAAGGTGATCACCGGGCGGATGTACTTGTCCGGCGCCCGCGAGGACAGCAGCGAGCCGGCCAGCACGGCCGGCACGCTGCCGATGATCACCGCCGCGGTCAGCCCGAACTGCACGTGCCCGAACGCCAGCGCGCCCAGCGCCGCGGCCGCGGTGAGCGGCACCGCCTGGGTCAGGTCGGTCCCGACGAGCTGGCCGGCGGCGAGCATCGGGTAGGTGAACAGCAGCAGCACGATCATCAGCGAGCCCGAGCCGACCGAGGTCATGCCGACGATCAGGCCGCCGGCCGCGCCGATGGCGACCGTGGGCAGCCGGCGGGTGCGCACCTGCGCCACGCTTCCGGTGCGCCCCTGCCCCGAGCGCCGGTCAAGCACGTAGCGCAGCAGCATCGCGGCGGTCCCCGCGAGCAGCGCCGCGCCAAGGGCGGTCTCCACGTTCTGCTGCTGCGCGGCGCTTCCCCCCATCAGGTGCAGCAGGTACGCGCCGAGGAACGCCATCGGCACCGAGCCCGCGCACATCCACCCGACAAGCCGCAGGTTGACCGTGCCCCTGTGCAGGTGCACCAGCGAGCCGACCGGGCGCATCACCACGGCGGCGACCAGGTCGCTGGAGATCGCCGCGGCCGGCCTGACGTTGAAAAGCAGGATCAGCATCGGCGTCATCAGCGCGCCGCCGCCCGCTCCGGTGAGCCCGACGAGCAGTCCCACCACGGCGCTGCCCAGGACGACGTACGGATTGAGGCCCACCAGTGCTCCGATCGTTCAGCGCCGCCCGCCGGCCCGCCCCAGGCGGCCGGCCCCGGCACGGCTTTCCTACTTTCCTGGTAGCAAAAATATATCTTCTATCCAGATAGTAAAAGTGAGTCTTTGCGTTCCCGGCGCCGCATCCGTCCCCGCGGGGCCCGCGCCTCCGCGTGCCCGCACCCGGCCCGCGCCTCCGCATGCCCGCGCCTCCGCGTGCCCGCGCCCGCGCCCGGCCCGCGCCTCCGCGTGCCCGCGCCCGGCCTGCGTGCCCGCGCCCGCGCCCGGCCCGCCATCCTTCCGCGCTGCCGCCCATTACTCCTTCAGGAGAAACGCCCAAGCCCGACTCGCCGCCTGGCAGGCCCCCGGTGCACGACGACCCTTCCGGCGCGCCAGGCCACGTCGGCCCGGCGGGCAACCTGAACGTGACCTTGCACACTTTGCGTCCTATTTAATCTCCACATATCGGGATAAAACGGACGCGAAAATGGTCGTAAGGTGTGCGAAGTGGACGCCAGTGGCCTGTGTGGCGAAAGGCGTCCGTCACCAGATGGGTGACGTGTAACTGAAGTAGCGGACGCGCAGCGAGTGGCTGGCGGTATCCGCGGCGGGCCCCTGAGCTTACGCTGGGACGGGGACCGGGGCGGCCGATTCGGGCAGCATGGCGGGAGACCGCAGCGCCGCGCCGTTGGCGGCGGCGAGGTCCAGGTACTGCCGGACCTCGAGCGCCCGCCGGCGCCGGCCCCAGCCGAGCAGGCCGCCCATGATCGCGCCCACCTCCGGCGCGGCCGATGCCCCGGCGTCGGGCGACTCGATGAGCAGCCGGATCCGGCGGGCCAGCACATCCTCCACGTGCAGCGCGCCCTCATGGGTGACCGCGTGGACGACTTCGGCGCGCAGGTACGGGTACCCGTCGAGCAGCGGGCGGGCCAGCGACCTGTCGGCGCGGACCAGATCGAGAACCTCGCCGACGGCCGACCCGAACCGGGTGAGGAGATGCTCCACGGTGGCGAGGGACACGCCGTGGTCTTCGGCCAGCCGCCGCGCCGCGGCGCGGAAGGCGGGCAGGCCGTCCGCGCCGAGCAGCGGCAGCTGGCCGGTGACGGATTCCGGAACCGGCCGGGGGAAGTCGGCCACCGCCGCGTCCACCACGTCCCGCGCCATCAGCCGGTAGGTGGTGAACTTCCCGCCGGCGATCGACGCGAGGCCGGGCAGCGGCACGTCCACCACGTGCTCACGGGAAAGCTTGGTGGTGGGGGTGTCCGCGGCGGCCGCGACCAGCGGCCGCAGGCCCGCGTACACGCCGATCACGTCGGCGCGGGTGAGCGGGGCGGCCAGCACCCGGTTCGCCGCGGCGAGGATGTAGTTGACATCCTCGCCGGTGGCGGCCGGCTCGGCCCGGTCGCCTGACCAGTCGGTGTCGGTGGTTCCCACGATCCACCGCTCGCCCCACGGGATGAAGAACAGCACGCTCTTCTCGGTGCGCACGATCATGCCGGTCTCGGCGTCGATCGCCGACCGCGGCATCACCAGGTGGACTCCCTTGGACATCCGTACCCGGTACCCGGCCTGTACCCCGCCGAGGGAGTGCACGAGGTCGGTCCAGACCCCGGCGCACACCACCACCCGCGCCGCCGGCACGTCGAACGACCGGCCGGTCTCCTCGTCCCGCACCACCGCGCCCGTCACCCGGGCGCCGTCGGCCGACCGCAGCAGTGACGTGGCGCTGGCCCTGGTGAGCACGATCGCGCCGTGCGCCGCCGCCGTCCTGGCCACCGTGACCGTGTGCCGCGCGTCGTCGACCTGAGCGTCGTAGTAGACCATCGCGCCGGCCAGCCGCTCGGGCCGCAGCGCGGGCGCGCGGCGCAGCGCGCCGCGCGCGGTGAGGTGCCGGTGGTAGGGGACCGGGCGCTTGGTGCCCTCCATCGCGTCGTAGAGCACCAGGCCGGCGCCCACGTACGGCCGCTCCACGACCTTTTTGTACAGGGGGTACAGGAACGGCAGCGGCCGCACCAGGTGCGGCGCGAGCTTGGTGACGAGCAGGTCGCGCTCCCGCAGCGCCTCTCTGACGAGCTTGAAATCACCCTGCTCCAGGTACCGCAGCCCGCCATGGATCAGCTTGCTCGACCGGCTCGACGTGCCCGCCGCCAGGTCACGGGACTCGACAAGGCCGACCCGGAGCCCGCGGGACGCGGCGTCGAGCGCCGCGCCCGCGCCGGTGATACCGCCGCCGATGACCAGCACGTCGAGAGGTCCGCCGGATAGCCTGCGCAACGCGGTGCTCCGGTCGCGCGCGTCAAGAACGCCGGGCATGGGCGATTTCTCCCTCCCAGGTATGTCAGATACCTCTGTTGTCCATGGTAAGTAACGCGACCCCTCAGCCCCGGTAACAGGCCGGCCGCAGCCGCCAGGTCGATGCCCGCCGGGTCGTCTGCGCGCCACGCGATGTGCTGATCCGGCCGCACCAGCAGGAACTCGCCGTGCCAGGGGTAGTCGGGCGGCGTCACGGCCACAGTGAGCGGCAGGCGCAGCGCACGGGCCCGTTCGGAAAAATCGGAGACGCGCTCGTCGCCGACGCCGGCCGGCCCGACAAGCGTGAACCCGGTGCCCAGCGTGTCATACAGCGACCTGCCGTCCGGCAGCCACCAGTGCGGCAGGCGCGCGCCTGGCTCGGCGGACGGCGTGTACCTGCCGACGTCGGCGACGGGGGAGCCGTCGCCGCCCGGCTGCACCACCGGCGACCCGGCGTAACGGTAACCGAGCACGAGCCCGAGGTTGTAGAACTCGGGTGACTTCGCGCGCCTGATGGCCGCCGCGTCCGCCGCCAGGTCCGCGGGCAGTGTCCGCAGGTTGGCCGCCGCGCTGGCCACGGTTTCCTCGACCACGCCCCGGCGTTCCGGCTCGTAACTCTCCAGCAGCCGCGGCCCCGCCCAGCCGCGCAGCACGAACGCGAGTTTCCATGCGATGTTCACGGCGTCGCCGATGCTCGTGTTGTAGCCGTGGCCGCCGTACGGGGGGTTCACGTGCGCGCTCTCTCCCACCAGGAACACCCGCCGCGAGCAGAACCTGTCCGCCACGAGCATCCGTGCCGTCCACGGGTCCGAGGCGAGCAGCTCGTGCCGCACGGGCGCGCCGGCCAGCCCGGTGATCAGATCCGCGGCGTGCGCAGTGCCGTAATCGGCGAAGACGCCCGGCATGATCGCCCACCAGGTGCCGTCGAGGTCAAGCCGGCCGACCAGGCCCTGCGTGGCGGCGGTGACCGTCCAGTACTGCACGGCCGGGCCCAGGGGGGTGTCGAATCCCGGAGCGCGGAAGACGACGTTGAAGTTCGGCCGTGGATCGGACGTGCCGGAATAGGCCGCGTCGAGGCAGTCGCGTGTCACGCCGCCGTAGCCGTCGCAGCCGAGCACGTAGTCCGCGCGGATCTGGTATGTGCCGCCGGTTTCGGCGGACCGGACCGTCACCGTCACGCCGTCGGCGTCCTCCCGCAACCCGGTCACCGCGTGCCCGAGCCGCAGCTCGGTCCCCGGCCGGCTGGCCAGGTGCGCCCGCAGTACCTCCTCCACCACCGGCTGCGGCACCTGCTGCCCCGGCTCGGCGAACCGGTCGTCGCGCTCGGTCGTCAGCCCGAACGCCCCGTCGAAGTCGACGATCCGCTTTCCCGTCAGCGATTCGCAGAACGTCACCCGCTGTGACCATGCGACCTTGAGCGGCGCCGCCGCGCGCACGGCGTCGGCCAGGCCCCAGCGGCGCATGTGCTCCATCGTCCGCACACTGGACGTCTTCGCCCGCGGCCGCCGGTGCGACACCTCCGCACGAGGCTCGATGACCACGCAGCCGACGCCGTGCAGGCTCAGCTCCGCGGCGGCGGCCAGCCCGGCCGGGCCGCCGCCCGCCACAAGGACGGCCCTGTTCTCGATATTCACGGCTGACATCCTCCGTCATGGCCGGCCGCCTGTCGACGTCGGCTGGAAGGAAGTCGGCTGGAAGAAAGCGGTCGACCGCCCACTGGACTGGGTAGACGTCAGCTAGTCTCTCCGTGTCGGCGCCCTGAGGAGGTGCGGTCCCGATGATGCATGTGCATGCCGACGTCGCCGCCGAACCAGTGGGCGATGCGACCGCGGTGCTCGGCGAGGGGCCGTACTGGGTCCCCGAAGATTCCTGCCTGCTCTGGGTGGACATCCCGAGCGGGCTGCTGTTCCGCACGAGCATCCCGTCCGGCGACACGATCAGCGTCAAGCTCGACGAGGTGTCGGCGGCGTTCCCCACGGTTGACGGCGCGATCCTGGCCGCCGGGGGAAACCGGCTGGTGCTGCACGCTCCGGCCGAGCCGGGGGAGGGCTGGACCGAGCGGACGATCGCGAGCGCGCCCGCCCGCGAGGGCGTCCGGTTCAACGACGCCTCGGTGGACCCGGCGGGCCGCGTCTGGGTCGGCTCGATGGACACCGCCGAGAAGGAGCCGCTCGGCGCGCTGTACCGGCTCGACCCGGGCGGCATGCTGACCCCTGTCGTGACGGGCGTGACGGTCTCTAACGGGCTGGGGTGGAGCCCGGACGGGACGCGCATGTACTACGCGGACTCGCCGACGCGCCGGATCGACGCGTTCGACTACGTCCCCGCGACCGGCGAGGCGTTCCGGCGCCAGGCCCTCGCCGACCTGTCCGGCGCCGAAGGGGTCCCGGACGGGCTGACCGTCGACGCTGACGGCTGCGTCTGGGTGGCGATGTGGGGCGGTGGCGCGCTCCGCCGCTTCACCCCGGACGGCCAGCAGGATGCGGTGGTCCCGCTGCCGGTGTCGCAGCCGACGAGCTGCGCGTTCGGCGGACCGGGAATGTCGGAGCTCTACGTGACAACGGCCAGCATCGACCTCACCGACGCCGAACGCGCCGCGCAGCCGCTGGCTGGCCACCTGCTCCGCCTCCGGCCCGGCCCCGTCGGCCTGCCATCCACCACCGCCCGGGCATCCATCCCCGGCTGACCGGCTCGTCCCGGCCATCCATCCCCGGCTGACCGGCTCGTCCCGGCCATCCCGGGCCGCCCCGCCCCCCGCCATCCGGCCCGGCCCTGACCCTCCCCGGGTCGGCCCTGACCCTCCCCGGGCCGGCCCCGGCCCGCCCCCCGCCATCCCGGGCCGGCCTTGGCTCGCCCCGGCCCGCCCCCGGCTCTCCCCGGCCGTCCGTCGGCGTCAAGTCCCGCAGGACAGCCGAATCTCACGCCAACGACCATGATCGCGTAAGATTTTTGTATCTATACCATCATTTCTCGCAATGATGAAAGATTTTTCGATTCATGGAGTCGGCCGTGGCGTGCTGTCGGCTCTGGGCCTGTGGTGTGTGCGACGCACGCGGCTCGCGCGGTGGCAGTGAACCGTGGTCGAAGCAACCGAACGGCGCCGCACCGCCGCATGCCACCCGATGGCCCATCATGTGACGGCTCGGCAGCCAAGCCCCGACTCGTCCGGTCTCCCACCGGTGCCGACCCGGTGTTTCGTGTGTTAGCGCAGAAATTTGACCGGCTATACCTTAGAAGTGAAACGCCAGTTACACTTATTACACACAAAACTCTTGGAGGCGGGCCATGGAACAGGCAGGCATCGAGCGGCTCCGGCAGGAATTCGACGCTGAGGTACGAAGGCGCTTCGCCGGCGCCCCGATCGAGCGGGTCGAGGTGCTCCAGTACGGCGATGACCCGGAGATCGAGCCAGGGCAGCTGCTCGGCCGGATCGTCATCGAGGCACCGGTGACCACGAACGAGGGTGACCCGGGTGAAGACACGGGCAAAGAGGCGCGCGGGCGGCGGCTTGAGGAGTTCCACGACGCGCACCGCGCCGCGATCCGCGAGCTGCGGCGCGAGCTCGACAAGCTCCCCAGCACCGCAATCCTCGAGTTCGCCATCGCCGGAGAGCCCGCCGAAGGTGAGCGCCGGGGGCCGCGGCTGCGGCTGGCGGGCAGCCCGCGCGCGCTCGCGGGCGGCGGTGAGGGCCCGTTCACCCCGGTGATGGCCCGGCTCGGCCCGGACGACCTGGAGACGCTGGACACCCTGATCACGGCGGGCATCGCGAGCAGCCGTGCCGAAGCCGTCCGCTGGGCTCTGGCGCGCATCCGCGAGCGCCCCGCGTACGAAGAGCTCCGCGCGCACACCCGTCAGATCGAGGAGCTCAAGGCGCAGTTCTAACCCCGGCCCGCATGCTGGCCGCGTGGCCGGCTCCGCGCTGCCCCGCCTGGTTCCGCGCTACGCCGCCCGGTTCCGTGCTGCGCCGCCCGGCTCCGCGCATCGGCTGGCGCCCCGCCGCCGACGCGGCTGCCGGCTCATGCCGGCCCGTCCCCGTCATCTGGCCCGGCCCGCCCCCGTCATCTGGCCCGGCCCGGGCTCCGTCATCTGGCCGGAGCTGACCGCGCGCTTCTCCGGATCGTGACTGGGTTTTAACGCCGGGAACGAGTCCTTAACATCCGCGATACGCATAGCCGGATTTCTCGTGACATAAGCCCGCTTTCCTAGGATCCGACTCACACACGGTGAGGCGCGCCTAGGGTTCCGCGCCGCGCGAGCGGCGGGCTGCGACCGAGAGGCGAGGCGGACGAGCGTCGTCCGTTCCACGGCGGGACAAAAGCCCGGGAGACCAGAAGCATGGCCAGGTCAGACCTGGTCGAGGCACTGGAGGCCGTGTGAGCGAACGCGCATACCGCCATCTTCCCGACGGCTTCAGCACCGAGGGCATGCACGAGGGTTACGGCCCCGAGGCGCGGTACGCGGTGGCGGCCGAGGCGGCCCTGCCGACGACCCGGTGGGAAGAGGAGGTGCGCCGGGGCCTGGAGTACGGGCTGCCCGGCGCCGACTCCATCGTCGACAAGCGGATCCCGACGTTCTCCCGGGGCGAGCTGCCGCATTTCGCCGGCATCAGCACGTTCCTCAAGGCGCCGTTCGTGGAGGACGTGCGGACCTGCGGGAACTACGACGTCGCGGTGCTCGGCGTGCCGTTCGACGGCGGCACCACCTACCGGCCGGGCACGAGGTTCGGGCCGCAGGGCATCCGGCGGATCTCCGCGCTGTACGGGCCATACAGCTTCGAGCTCGGCGTGGACCTGCGGGAATCGATTACGATCGCCGACCTCGGCGACGTCTTCACCATCCCGGGCAACATCGAGAAGTCCTTCGACCAGATAAGCAAGGCCGTCAGCCACGTCTACGCCAGCGGCGCGTTCCCGGTCGTGCTCGGCGGCGATCACTCGATCGGCTACCCGACGACCCGCGGGGTCGCCGGGCACCTGGACGGCGGCAAGCTCGGCATCATCCACTTCGACCGGCACGTGGACACCCAGGAGACCGACCTCGACGAGCGGATGCACACCACGCCCTGGTTCCACGCCACCAACCTCCCGAACGTCCCGGCGGAGAACCTGGTGCAGATCGGCATCGGCGGCTGGCAGGCACCACGCCCCGGCGTCAGGGCCGGCCGGGAGCGCAAGACGACGATCATGACCGTCACCGACTGCGTGGAGATGGGCATCGAGGCAGCGGCGGAAAAGGCGCTGGAGATCGCCTGGAGAGATGCCGATGCGGTGTGGCTGAGCTTCGACGTCGACTGCCTGGACGCGGCGTTCGTGCCCGGCACCGGATGGCCGGAGCCTGGCGGGTTCCTGCCCCGCGAGGTGCTCAAGTTCATCCAGCTGATAGCGGAGAAACCACTGGCCGGCGTCGAGGTCGTCGAGTGCTCGCCGCCGTATGACAGCGCCGACATCACCTCGCTGATCGCGACCAGGGTCATCTGCGACACGCTCGGCTGCCTGGTCCGGGCCGGACACCTGCCCAGGCGGCCGGCCCGGACCGCCCGCCCGGAATAACGGAACAGAGGCAGGACGTGACCGCCATGGAGGACCTGACCGCTGGCCAGCAGATCGTTTCCGCCGGTGCCAGTGCCGGTGCCAGTGCCAGTGCCGGTGCCGATGGCGCCCCCGGTGCCGCCCCCGCCCCCGCCGCTGCCGCCGCCGCCGCGGACGTGGTGGCACGGGTGTCCGACCTGTCGGTGGCGTTCCGCCGCGGCGGACTGCGCATTCACGCGGTCCGCGGTGTCAGCCTTGACATCCGCCGCGGCGAGATCCTCGGCCTCGTCGGCGAGTCCGGCTCGGGCAAGAGCGTGCTTGGCCTGTCCCTGCTCGGCCTGCTGCCTCCGAACCTGGACGCGGGAGGACTCGGCGGCGAAGTCACCGTGCACGGCAACGACATGCTGCGCGGGTCCGCGCGGCTGCGGCGTGCCGTGCGGAGGCGGCATCTCGGCGCGGTCTTCCAGGACCCGATGACGTCCCTGAACCCGACGATGCGGGTAGGGCGGCAGGTCGCGGAGGCGGCGGGATCGGACGAGGAGGCGGCACGCCTGCTGAAGGCGGTGGGCATCCCGGACGCCGGCCGGCGGATGGCCAGCTTCCCCCACGAGCTGTCCGGCGGGCTGCGCCAGCGCGTAATGATCGCGATGGCGATCGCGGGATCGCCGTCGCTGGTGGTCGCGGACGAGCCGACGACAGCGCTCGACGTGATGGTGCAGGCGCAGGTGCTCGCGCTGCTGCGCGGCCTGCGCGACGAGATCGGGTGCAGCTTCCTGATGATCACGCACGACCTCGGCGTCGCGGCGCAGGTCGCAGACCGGATCGCGGTCATGTACGCGGGCCGGCTCGCCGAAGTCGGCCCCGCCGGAGACGTGCTCCGGGATGCCGCCCACCCGTACAGCGCGGCGCTGACCAGGTCGCGGCTGTCGCTGTCCTCGGCGCGCGGGAGGGCGCTGCCGACGCTGGCGGGCGAGGTGCCCGACCCTGCCGCGCCGCCGCCCGGGTGCCCTTTCGAACCGCGGTGCGCGCTGCGCCGCGACGAGTGCGCCGCCGTGCTGCCGGCCCCCGGCGAGGTGGCGCCGGAACACCTTAGCGCGTGCATCCTTCCCCTCGCCGAGGTGCGTGCCGCGTCGGCACGACCGCCGGCCGGGGATCGGGTGTCCTTCCCGGCGGATAACACTGGCAAGGATGCCCGGTCCGCGGACGGCCCGCAGCCGGCGGGGGCCGGGGGCGTGCCCGGCGCTGGCGGGTCCGCCGGGTCAGCCGCTTCCCGGGAGGCAACTGCCGCGCACGTGCGGGACGTGTCCAAGGCGTTCCGGGTGAAAGCCGGCCGGCGCCGCGCGGACCTGCGGGCGCTGCGAGGCGTCACCGTCACCGTAGCCGAGGGCGAGTCGCTCGCGATCGTGGGGGAGAGCGGCTCGGGCAAGTCCACGCTGCTGCGGGTCGTCGCGGGCCTGGAACGGGCCGACCGCGGCACGGTCACGCTCGGCCGCGCCAAGGCGCGGCCGCAGATGGTGTTCCAGGACGCCGGTGCCTCGCTGACCCCGTGGCTCACGGTAGGCGCGCTGATCGGCGAACGGCTGAGGCGCGAGAACCTCACCCGGAGGCAAAAGCGCGAGCGGATCGACGAAATCCTCACTCACGTGGGCCTCCCGGTCCACGCGGCGAACGCGAAGGCGGCTCAGCTCTCCGGCGGCCAGCGGCAGCGCGTCGCGCTGGCCCGGGCAACCGTGGTGCCCCCCGAGGTGCTGCTGTGCGACGAGCCGACGAGCGCGCTGGACGTGTCGCTGGCGGCGGTCGTGCTCAACCTCATCGCCAGGCTCAGGTCCGAGCTCGGCATGGCGGTGCTGTTCGTCACCCACGACCTGGCGGTCGCCCGGGTGGTGGCCGACCGGATCGCGGTGATGTACCTGGGCCGCCTGGTCGAGATCGGCCCGGCCGAGGAGGTCGTGGCCAGTCCCCGGCACCCCTACACGAAGGCCCTGGTGGGCGCGGTGCCGGACCTGGGCGTGCCGCCCGCCGGGCTGCCCGGCGAGCCGGCCAGCCCGCTGAGCCTGCCGCGTGGCTGTTCCTTCCACCCGCGGTGCCCGGTCGCCGAGGCGGCATGTGAGGACCCCGACTTCGACCCGCGGCTGGTCAGTGCCGCCGGGCATCACGAGCGACTGGCTGCGTGCATCCACGCGGGCCACGACCTGGAGGCGGATTGACATGGCGGTTGCCGAGCCCTATACGCCGCAAGGCCCGGCTGCGCGCCGCCGCTGGCGTCCCGGCGCGACCCGCCCCGGCCAGGCCCGGAGCCAGGCCCGGAGCCGGGGCCGCGCCGGCGGCCGCGCGCGCAAGCGGGACATCGCCGCCGCCAGCCTGCTCGCGCTCAGCACGCTGATCGCGGTGCTCGCCCCGGTGCTCGCGCCGTACAGCACGATCCAGCCCGTCGGCATGCCGCAGCTCCCGCCGGGGAGCGGCGGGTTCCTGCTCGGCACCGACGCGATCGGCCGCGATGTCCTCTCCCGGGTCCTCATCGGCTGGCAGTCGAGCTGGTTCGCGGCCCTCGCCGTGATCGCGTCCGGGCTCATCGTCGGCGGCCTGATCGGCCTGGCCGCCGGGACCGCCGGGGGCGCCACGGACACCATTCTCATGCGGATCACCGACGGCTTCCTCGCGCTGCCCGCCCCCGTGCTCGCGATCGCGGTGGTGGCCGCGCTCGGTCCCGGGTTCGTGCACACGCTGATCGCGGTGGCGATCGTCTGGTGGCCGTTCTACGCCCGCATCGTCCGCGGCGAGATCCGCAGCCTCGCGGCAAGGCCTCACGTGGAGGCGGCACGGCTGGCCGGCGCCGGACGCTTCAGGATCGCCGTCAGGCACCTGCTTCCCGGCGCCGTGCCGGCCGCGGTGGTGACCGCCAGCCTGGACGTGGGCAACCTGGTGCTGACCCTCGCCGCGCTGTCCTTCCTCGGGCTCGGCCAGCCCCAGCCGGCCGCCGAACTCGGCGCCGACACCGCCCGCAACCTCCCCTACCTGCTCCAGGAATGGTGGATCCCGGTAATGCCCGGGCTCGCCGTGATGGTCATGGCGCTGGCCGCCAACCTGGCCGGCGACGGCATACGCAACCTGCTGGGGGACCGATGATCGCGCTTGTAGCCAAGCGGCTCGCCGCGGCTGTCGTCATCGTCGTCGCGCTGTCCGTGGTGATGTTCATCCTGCGGAGGCTGTCCCCGGTGGACCCGGCGCACGCGATGCTCGGCCCCACGGCCTCGCCCGCCGCGATCGCGCACGAGGAACACGTGCTCGGCCTGGACCGGCCGCTGCCCGCGCAGCTTGGCAGCTAT
The DNA here is from genome assembly GCA_035294225.1 of Trebonia sp. GTDB lineage: Bacteria > Actinomycetota > Actinomycetes > Streptosporangiales > Streptosporangiaceae > Trebonia. Next base: position 14,625 of record DATGLH010000097.1, on the reverse strand, counting down.
CTGAACGGGCTGCTGCACGGCAACCTGGGCATGTCGTACCGTACCCGCCGCCCGGTGAGCACCGACCTGGGCGCCTTTGTCCCCGCGACCGCGGAACTGTCGCTGTACGGCCTGGCTTTCGCGCTGATCCTGGCGGTGATCCTGGCCGTCGGATCGACGCTGCGCTGGCCGGGCGCGACGGTCTTCCGCGTGCTGCTGATGGCCGGGGCGTCCGCCCCCGCGTTCCTCCTCGCGATCGCCGGGATCCTGGTCTTCTACGCCAAGCTCGGCTGGCTGCCCGCGACCGGCCGGACGAGCTACGCTAACCCGCCGGCCGGACCGACCGGCCTGCTCACCGTGGACGGGCTGCTGCACGGCGAGCCCGCCGTCACGCTGGACGCGCTCCGGCACCTGGTGCTGCCGGCGCTGGCGATCGCGGTGGCGCCGGCCGTCTCGATCGGGCGGGTGCTGCGCTCGTCCCTGCTCGCTGGGATGCGCAGTGATTACGTCCGCACGGCTCGCGCTAAAGGATTGTCCGAACGTACCGTGGTCTTCCGCCACGTCCTTCGGAACTGCCTGTCCGCCGCGCTGTCCATGACCGGGCTCCAGGTCGGGCTCATGTTCTCCGGCGTGCTCGTGATCGAGGAGATCTTCGCCTGGCCCGGCGTCGGGGAGTACATGGCCCAGTCGATCCCCGCGGCCGACTTCCCGGCCATCTCCGGCGTGACCCTGCTGCTCGGCATCGGCTACGTCGCCGTCAACACGGTCGTCGACGTCCTGCAAGCCGTCGCCGATCCCCGCGTCAATGCATAGCCGCCAGCCCTCCGGGCGGACTGTCTCGCACCTCGTCCGCTTCCGCCGTCTACACGTCACGTCCGTCACCTTCGCCCCTTGGGAGGTCTCATGCCCCGGCAGCCGTTGATCGTCGGCAAGCCCGCGCTCATCGTCGTGGACATCCAGCGCGGCGGCGCGCTCCCCGGCAAGCAGTCCGGCATCCCGCACATGGACGGGCATGCCGACCGGATAGCGCGCGCCGAGGCACTGGTCGCCGCCGCCCGCGCCGCCGGGATCCCGGTGATCTTCTTCCAGGAAGTGCACCGCCGCAGCGGGGTGGATTTCGGGCGCGAACTCGACGGCGCCGAGGATGCGCACTGCCTCGAAGGGGACGAGGCCACCGAACTGTGGCCCACGCTGCGCCCGGCCGAGGGCGAGTACCACATCGTCAAGCGCCGCTATTCGGGGTTCATCGGCACCGAGTTCGAACTGCTGCTGCGCGGGCTCGGCGTGTCCACGCTCATCCTCATCGGCGGGCTGACCGACGTCTGCGTGCACTACACGTTCGCCGACGCGCACCAGCGCGATTTCTATGTCCGCGTGGTCGAAGACTGCGTAGGCGGGTCGAGCCGGGCCCGCCACGATGCCTCGCTCGACGCCATGGAGTACCTGCAAGCCGGGGCGCGCCGGAGCACCCGGGAAATCCTCGACGCCTTCGCGGCCCTGTCCGCCGCCGCGGCGGTGCCCGCTTCCCGATAGGAGTCCTCATGAGACATCTGACCCGCCGGGCGGCCGTGGCGGCCGTGGCGGTCCTTTCCGGATTCGGCCTCGCGGCCTGCGGCTCATCCTCGCCGTCGGCACCGGCCGCCGCGACCTCGGCGCCGTCCAGCAGGACGCTGGACCTCAGCTTCCTCGAAGACCCGGGCAACGGCGCGACCGACCCGGACATCTACTATGCCGGCCAGGGCATCATCTTGCAGGACAACATCTACCAGGGCCTGCTTCAGTACAAGGGCGGCACCGCGACGCCGACGATCATCCCGGACCTGGCGACGAGCTACACGGTGAACAAGGCCCACACCGTGTACACGTTCAAGCTCAGGCACGGGGTGCTCTTCCACGACGGCACGCCGTTCACCTCCGCCGCCGTGGCGCCGTCGTTCGCCCGCAGGCTGGCCGTGGGCCAGGGCCCGGCCTATATGGTGATGGGCGCGAAGGTGACCACCCAGGGCCCGTACCAGGTGACGATCACGCTGAGCGCGCCGAACCCGTTCTTCCCCGCCTACCTGGCGTCCGCATACGGACCGCGGATGATGAGCCCGACGGGCCTGGCCGCGCACGCAGGCACCGACCACGACGAGACCTACCTGCGCGGCCACGACCTCGGCACCGGCCCGTACGAGCTGACCGAGGCCAAGGTCGGCTCGATGTACCAGCTCAAGGCATTCCCCAGGTACTGGGGGCCGAAGCCGTACTTCACCACGGTCAACCTGCCGGTCATCGACGACTCGGAGACCCAGCAGCTCGAGTTCGACAAGGGCCAGCTCGCCGCGATCATGCATGACCTGCCGGAGTCGGCGGTCAAGTCATACCTGGCGGACAAGGCGGTCAGCTCGTACTCGCTGCCGACACTGAACTCCGACTTCCTCTACGTCAACCCGTCCGCGGGGTTCCTGACCTCGGCGGCGAACCGGCTGGCACTGCTCAAGGCGGTCGACGTGCAGGAGATCTTCAAGGAGGTCTTCGCCGGCCGGGCGACCATCGCCGACCAGGCCTACCCCGCTCACATGATGCCGGCGGGCACCGCCACCCAGGACATCCCCTACGACACCGCTCCGCTCGCCAGCCTGGTGAAGTCGCTTCCCCCCGGCGAGCGGACCCTGACGATCGGCTACGATTCCTCCTCGCCCGACAATCAGCTGGTGGCCAACGTGCTGTCCGCCGAGCTCGACCAGCTGGGACTGACCGTCGTCGTGCAGTCCTACCCGACCGCGACCATCTACGGGTGGGCGCCGCCGGCCAAGAGCGCGAAGGGCGCGCCCGACGTCCTGCTCGATGGCGGGTGGCCGGACGCCGCGCCGCCGTACATGTGGGCGCACATCAGCTTCGACCCGGACGGCGGGCTGAACTACCTGCACTGCTCCACCCCGCAGATCAGCAGGCTGCTCACCCGGGGCGCGATCACCGGCGCGACGTCCACGTTCTCCCAGATCGGCGAGCTGTCGGTGCAGGCCGGCTGCTGGTACAACCTGGTGAACCAGGACGACTTCATGGTTGCCCAGCCCTGGCTCAAGGGCGTAGTGCAGGCGCACGTCGTCACCGCCCCCAACTCCCTCAGCCTCTACGACCTCTACGCGGGCTAGGGCCGCCCTGCCGGCCCGCCCGCCCCGCCGCGCCGCCGGCCCCGCCCGCCGGTTTCCCGGGTGGCCTGTTCCTGGCGATCACCCATGACCCCCAGCGCCTGCCCGCGCAGGCGCTGGCCGGCCTGATCGGGGTGGCGGCCGCGGCGGGCGGGCATCACGGGCTTGCCGGGCTACCGCATGCCCCGATGACGGGCTGCCGCTCCCGAGGCCCGGGAACTGGACGAGGCGTCGCGGGCCGTCCTCATCCGACCGCTTCCCGGGGGCGCGACGCCGGGCTCCGGCTGGGACGGCGGCCGGCCGTGGATTCGCCTGACCCGGCGGGAAACCGCCTGGCCCGGCGGGAAACCGCCTGGCCCGGCGGGAAATATACTCGACGTGCCCGGCGCCGCCCGCGACGGCGAGGCCGTCCCGCCATGAGCCGGCTTCCTTCGCCCCCGGTCCGCCGGCGGCACGGCGTGCCGGACGGCAAGGAGGGACGACCATGCCGCCATGGATCTGCGCCACGTGCGGGAACCACTATCCCGGCCAGGACGAACCGCCGGGACAGTGCGTCATCTGCGCCGACGAGCGGCAGTGGGTGCCGCCGTCAGGTCAGCGATGGACGACGCTCGCCGAGCTCGCCGCGGCGGGGCATAGGAGCGACATACGCCAGGTGGAGCCCGGCCTGCTCGGAATCGGCGTGGACCCGCCCGTGGCGATCGGTCAGCGGGGGCTGGTGGTCCAGACCCCCGAGGGGAACCTGCTCTGGGACCCGCCCGGATTCCTGGATGAGCGGGCCATCCAGGCGGTCAGGGATATCGGCGGGCTGCGGGCGGTCACGGCAAGTCACCCGCACTTCTACGGGTCGATGGTCGAATGGAGTCACGCGTTCGGCGCCGAGATCCTGCTTCCGCGGGCGGACGCGCACTGGCTGACCCGCCCGGACCCGGCCGTGCGTACCTGGTCCCGGTCGCTCATGGCGCTGCCCGGCGTCACCCTCGTTCAGTGCGGCGGGCATTTCCCGGGCAGTGCGGTCGTCCACTGGGAGGGCGGAGCCGACGGCGCCGGTGCCTTGCTCACCGGCGACACGATCTTCGTGACGCCGGGTGAGGATCGGGTCACCTTCGTGTGGAGCGCCCCGAACCGGCTGCCGCTGCCGGAGAAGGCGGTCCGCGGGGTGGTCGAGGCCGTGCGCCCGTACCGCTTCGACCGGATCTACGGCGGCTGGTGGCAGCCGGTGCTGCGGGCCGGGGCCCGTGAGGTCCTCGAGTCCTCGGCCGAACGCTACATCCAGTTCCTGCGCGGAGAGGTGGCAGCGGACTGATTCCCGCGCGGAGCGCGCGGAGAGGTGGCAGCGGACTGAGCTGGGTGGCAGCGGACTGAGCTGGATTGCCGGCGCGCGCGGGCAGGGGACACCGGGGCCAGGGACGTGGCCCGGGAGGGTGGGGCGGGCAGCCCCCGTGCGGGCAGCCCCCGTGCGGGGACGAGAGCCCCCGTGCGGGGACGAGCCCGTGCGGGCGACCTGGCTGCGCTGCGGTGGCTGGCACAGGCTCCCGGAGGCTAACAGGGCTCGCGGCCTCCGGGGGACCAGGCCTCAAGGCGCTTGCGGAGCATCACCGCGTCGCCGGCGAGCGCCGTGATCAGGGTCCCGGGGCCCGCGAGCGGCATGACCGCCACCGCGGGGTCGGTGTGCGGCGCGCGCCCCGGCGGGGCATCGGAGGCCGCCCGCGGCCCGGCAGGAAGCCCGGGGCCGGACTGGCGGCCGATGGCCGGGTCTGCGCCCGGGTCTACGCATAGCAGGGTGCCGACGGCGCGGCTGCCCGCCAGGACCGCCGGGCCGAGGCTGGCCTCGTCGGTGCCGCTGACCTCTAGGGACTGGCGCAACAGCGGGCGGCCCGCGTAATCGATCCGCAGGCTGGTGCGGGACGCGCCGCCGGGTTCGCCGTGGCGGCCGAGGATCAACTCCTCACGCAGCAGCAGGGACGCGCCTTCGGCCAGGGTGACCTGGATGACCGTGGCGTGGCGGGCGCCCGCGGAGACGACGACCGGTTCGGGCAGGTACTCAAGGCGGGAGCCCCGGCCGGCCGTTGCGGTTACGGTAAGCACCGACTCCAGGTCATCCAGGCCGGGCAGCGCCACCGCCGCCGCGGCCGTGCGGACCCGCAGCGTGGCGCCGTCCCGCACCTCGATCCGCAGGTCCAGGAGGTCGCCGCCGATCGGGCCCGCCGCGCCGCCGACCAGGTACACCGCCTCCGGCGTGCGCCGCAGCACGAGCGGCGCCTGCGACTGGAGCACCGGCAACCGCGTCGCGCCGCCGGCCGCCTCGGCGACGATCTCCGCCGAGGCGGCGACGCAGTTGCGGGCCGGCGTGCCGCCCGTGATGGCGGTGCCCACGGCGGATCGCGCGCTCGCGGGCGGGACAGCCCCCCGGGACCCGGCGGCCGTGACCGGAGAGCGGATGAGCTGGGGAGCCACCACGCGTGCGTTCGGCTAAATGACGGAGGGCTTGCGGAGGGCGGCCCGTACCCAGTCGGCGACCTTCGTCGCGAGCGGATCCTCCCGCAGCGAGCAGAAGACGACCGGCCGCCCCTCCCTGACGGCCGCCGCGTCGCGGTCCATCACCTCCAGCGACGCGCCGACCAGCGGAGCCAGGTCGGTTTTGTTGATCACCAGCAGGTCGGAGAACGTCACGCCGGGGCCGCCCTTGCGCGGCACCTTGTCGCCGCCGGACACGTCGAGCACGAAGATCTGCAAGTCGGCGAGGCCGTGGCTGAACGTCGCGGTGAGGTTGTCGCCGCCGCTTTCCACCAGCACCAGGTCCAGCGGGCCGAACTTCGCCTCCAGGTCCTCGACCGCGTCCAGGTTGGCCCCGATGTCGTCCCTGATCGCGGTGTGCGGGCAGCAGCCCGTGCGGACCGGCACGATCCGGTCCAGGTCGAGGACGCCGGCCTTGCGCAGGAAGTCGGCGTCTTCTGTGGTGTAGATGTCGTTCGTCACCACCGCCAGGTCCACGTCGCCGCGCAGGTTCCGGCAGAGCCCGGCCACGAGCGCGGTCTTGCCGCTGCCGACCGGGCCGCCGATGCCGATCCGCAGGGCGCGGCCGTCCCGCGCGGGGATCGGGTGGCCGGGTGAGTGGTGGTCGTGGTCGTGGTCAGGACTCAAACAGACGCACCTCCGCTCGGATGTGTGCTTCGGCCAGCAGGTCCAGGGCCGGAGCGGACGGACAGGGCAGGTCACGCAGCGGGCCCGCCGCGCGGGCGGCCGCGCGCGCGGCCGTGACGTCGATGTCGGCGGCGAGGCCGGCGAGGACGGCGGTGGCCCGCATGGGGTCGAGGGCAAGCAACCGGACCGCGGCGCTGGCCGGACCGCTCACCGACTGGTAGGCGGCGATCTGGGCGGCCTCGCGGGGGGCACAGCCCGCCGCGGCCGCGGCGGCCCCGAGCACGACCGCGTGATGCGGTCCGCCGCGGTACTCCGCGGGCGCGGCGGACGGCGCGGTCCCGGGCGCGGCGGACGGCGCCGCGAGGCCGGCCAGCCAGCGGGACGCCGGCCACGCGGCGCGAGCCGCGCGGAGCAGGGCGCGCCCCTGGCGCCGGGACGCCTCCCGCTGCGCGGGCGAGGGGATCCGCGCGTCCGCCTCCGCGTCGAGCTCGCCCCAGGCGGGATCCCCGGCACGGGCACGCGCGCACGCGGCGGCGGCCAGGCCAGCCGCGGTCATGCCCGCGGTACGCAGCCGCCCGCGCAGGAACGCCTCAACAGAAGCCAGGCCGGTCACGATGCCCGCCGTCGCGGCGGGCTCCAGGCTTCCGGAGTGCGCGTGCCCTCCCGCCGGGAACCGCGCGTCGGATAGGAGCAGGACCCCGGCGCTCATCAGGACAGGAACGCTCATCAGAACAGGAAGTAGCGCTGGGCCATCGGAAGTTCGGCCGCGGGGGCCGCCTCTACCACCTCGCCGTCGATCCGCACGGTGAACGTGTCCGGGTCCACGGTGATGTCCGGCAGCGCGTCGTTGTTCACCATGTCGGCCTTGCCGCGCCCGGAGACGTCCGCCACCGGGACGAGGTCGCGCGCCAGGCCCAGACGGTCCGCCAGGCCGTTCTCCAGGGCGGTCCCGGAGACGAACGACACCGACGTGCGCGCCGGCCCGCGGCCGTAGGCGCCCCACATCGGGCGGGGGAGGACCGGCTGCGGGGTCGGGATCGACGCGTTCGCGTCGCCCATCGCCGCCCAGGCCACGAAACCGCCCTTGAGCACCGCATGCGGGCGGACCCCGAAGAACGCGGGGTGCCACAGCACGAGGTCGGCCAGCTTGCCCGGCTCGACGGAGCCGATGTGGTCGTCGAGCCCGTGCGCGATCGCCGGGCAGATCGTGTATTTCGCGATGTAGCGCCGGGCGCGGGCGTTGTCCGCGCCCCGCGGGCCGCCTTCGTCGGAAGCCACCGGCCCGTAGCCCGCCAGGGGCCCGCGGCGCTGCTTCATGGCGTGCGCGGTCTGCCAGGTGCGGATCACCACCTCGCCGATCCGGCCCATCGCCTGGGAGTCCGAGCCGATCATGGAGATCGCGCCCATGTCGTGCAGGATGTCCTCGGCGGCGATCGTCGAGGGCCGGATGCGCGATTCGGCGAACGCCAGGTCCTCGGGGACGGCCGGGTTCAGATGGTGGCACACCATGAGCATGTCGAGGTGCTCGTCGACGGTGTTCACCGTGTGCGGGCGGGTGGGGTTGGTCGAGGATGGCAGGACGTTCGGCGCACCCGCCACGGTGATGATGTCGGGGGCGTGCCCGCCGCCCGCGCCTTCGGTGTGGTAGGCGTGGATCGGCCGTCCGGCGATCGCCGCCAGGGTGTCTTCGACGAAACCGGCCTCGTTCAGCGTGTCGGTGTGGATTGCGGTCTGCACGCCGGCCGCCATCGAGACCCGCAGGCAGGCGTCGATCGCGGCAGGGGTGGAGCCCCAGTCCTCGTGCAGCTTGAACCCGGCCGCGCCGGCCCGCAGCTGCTCCCACAGCGCCTCTTCCGAGACCGTGTTGCCCTTGCCGAGCAGCGCGATGTTCACCGGCCAGGCGTCGGTGACCTCCAGCATCCGCGCCAGGTTCCAGGCTCCCGGCGTGACCGTGGTCGCCTTCGTGCCCTCGGCGGGACCGGTGCCGCCGCCGATCAGCGTGGTGATGCCGCCGCCGAGCGCCTCGGGGATGAGCTGCGGGCAGATCAGGTGCACGTGGCAGTCGATGCCGCCCGCGGTCAGGATCAGCCCGTTGCCGGCCATGATCTCGGTAGACGGCCCGATCACCAGGTCCGGGTGCACGCCGTCCATGATGTCCGGGTTGCCGGCCTTGCCGATCGCGGAGATCCGGCCGTCCCTGACGCCCACGTCCGCCTTGACGATGCCCCAGTGGTCGAGGATGACGGCTCCGGTGATGACGAGGTCCGGCGCGCCTTCGGCGCGCGTCGCGCGAGCCTGCCCCATCGACTCGCGGATCACCTTCCCGCCGCCGAACACGGCCTCGTCGCCTCCCGCGCACAAGTCCCGCTCGACCTCGATGAGCAGCGACGTATCGGCCAGCCGGATCCGGTCGCCCGCCGTCGGCCCGTAGAGCAGGGCGTACCGTTCCCGGCCGAGCTCACTCATCGCCGGGCCTCCCGTTCGTGCCGGGCCTGGCGTCCTCGCCGGAAAGCCGCCGGCCGCCGATCTGCAATCCCGGCACCACGCGCCGGCCCGCCAGCGGCACCAGGCTCACCTCCCGTTCCACGCCAGGCTCGAACCGCACCGCGGTGCCGGCCGCGATGTTCAGCCGGTATCCCCAGGCGGCGTCTCTGTCGAAGCACAGCGCGGCGTTGGCCTGCGCGAAGTGGAAATGCGACCCGACCTGGACCGGCCGGTCGCCGGTGTTCGCCACGGCGAGGATCAGCGGCTCGCGCCCGGCATTGAGCGGGACCGGCTCCTCGCCGTGCAGGATCTCGCCGGGGATCACGGGATCGGCTCGTGCACGGTGACCAGCTTCGTCCCGTCGGGGAAGGTCGCTTCCACCTGAACCTCCGTCAGCATCTCGGGCACGCCGTCCATGACGTCCTCGCGTGTCAGCACGCGGCGCCCGGCGGACATCAGCTCCACCACGGATCGCCCGTCCCGGGCGCCTTCCAGGAGGAACGACGTGATGAGGGCGGCCGCCTCGGGGTAGTTCAGCCTGAGGCCGCGCGCCCTGCGTTCCCTGGCGAGCCCCGCCGCCACATGGATGAGCAGCCGCTCCTGCTCGTGCGGGGAGATCAGCATGAGAGCACGATATCCCCGCGAATCACGGTAAATGTTACGTTGACGTGACATTTCGTCACGGCGCGTTTCGCGTCCGCCCGCCCGCTGTGATGGCTGCCTTCGCGCCCACAGATTTTCCCGAACGTACGCGTGGCGTCTCCCCCGGCACGCGGGCACTTCCCGGTTCGCGTGCGCGGGCCTCTGGCGTCACAGAGATCCGCACGGGTCACCAGCGTGTGCGTCCCATGGCCGGCAACGGACGGTGGTCAGGATCGTTGAAGTGAAAAAGTATTCCCCATGAAGAGAAACTATCGTATAAGTACTAAAATCTTTCGCGATCATGTAGGCGGTTCCTATGGGCGGAAGCCGGCCCACGGGTCATAGTCGACTTCCAGGGGCTCCTGCGGCGGGCGCAGCGCCTCGGGGACGTGCTCCAGGTTGATCCGGATCCGGTACCACACGGAGCTGCGCCCGCGCATCGCGTCGACCAGCACGTCGGCGGGCTCCAGGTGCGGCCACACGCCGGGCTGCCGGGCCTTCCACCGTTCCAGGCCATCCATCGCCTCGGCCCTGGTCGCCGCCCGGGCGATCTCGATCAGCGGCTTGACGGACTGGCGGCGCCCCGTGGGGGCAGGCCCGGGCCCGTCGGCGCTCGCGCCACGTGAGGAGCCGCCCGCGCCCGCGGAGCCGCCCGCGCCCGCGGAGCCGCCGGACGGCCGCCGCTTGGACGGCTGCACCCGGGGCGGCTCACCGGTCTGCTTCTCGTAATGCGGCGGCCAGGGAGCATCAGGCAGGCCGGCCGCCTCGTCACGCGCCGCCAGTTCGAGCAAGGCGTCCAGCGACCCCGCAGCGGCGTCCATGCCCTCCCACGGGTCGCCGCGCTCGGCGAACCGTGCGGGCACCGTGTCGATCGTGAACTCGGCCGGGTCGCAGGACGGGACCTCGTCCCAGGTCAGCGGCATCGATACCCGGGCGTCCGGCAGCGGGCGCACCGAGTAGGCCGAGGCGACCGTCCGGTCCTTGGCGTTCTGGTTGTAGTCGACGAAGACGCCGTGCCGCTCCTCCTTCCACCACTTGGAGGTCGCCAGCTCGGGCACCCGCCGCTCGATCTCGCGGGCCACCGCCACCGCGGCCCGGCGCACGTCGGTGAACGACCAGCGCGGCTCGATCCGCGCGTAGATGTGCATGCCGCGCGACCCCGACGTCTTCGCCCACGCGGTCAGCCCGAAGTCCGCCAGCACGGACCTGGCCACCAAGGCGACCTGCACGATCTGCGGCCATTCCACGCCCGGCACGGGGTCGAGGTCGACCCGCAGCTCGTCCGGATGGTCGAGGTCGCCGGCGCGCACCGGGTGCGGGTTCAGGTCGATGCAGCCGAGGTTGACCACCCATACCAGCCCGGCCGCGTCCCGCAGCACCACCTCGTCCGCGGTCCGGCCCGACGGGAAGCTCAGGCGCGCTGTCTCGATCCAGTCCGGGCGCTTTCCCGGCGCGCGCTTCTGGAAGAACGGCTCGGCTCCGGCGCCGTTCACGAACCGCTTGAGCGCCATCGGCCGCCCGGCCACCCCGCGCAGCGCGCCGTCGGCGACCGCGAGGTAGTACCGGACCAGGTCCAGCTTGGTGTGCCCGGTGCGCGGGAAGAACACCTTGCCCGGATTGGAGACCGGCACCTTGCGGCCGGCCGCTTCCACGACAGTTCCGGGGTCCGCCATGACAGTCAGCCCAGCCCGTTCGGGGCGCTGTCTGTCCGGGGGGACGACCCCCCGGAACCCCCCGGCTGCCGGGCTCCACCCGGCGCCTCTCCCTGCAAAATCGCCGACAAGTCGAAGCTGACCGGCTCCTCCAGCTGCTCGTAGGTGCACGACCGCGGCGAGCGGTCGGGGCGCCAGCGGACGAACTGCGCGGTGTGCCGGAAACGCGGGCCCTCCATGTGGTCGTAGCGCACCTCCACGACGCGCTCCGGGCGCAGCGGGATGAACGACAGGTCCTTGCCCGCGTTCCACCTGCTGAACTCCGAACTGCGGGGCGTCCGAACCCCGTCCGCCGGCGGGCGGGCCCAGTTCCACGGGTGCTCGTCGAACGTCGTCACCAGCGGATCGAGTTCGGCGCGCAGTTCGCGCCGCACGGACATCGGGAACGCGCCGGCCACGCCGACGCTGGCGAGCTGCCCGTCGGGCCGGTACAGGCCGAGCAGCAGCGACCCGACCGCGTCGGGCCCGCTCTTGTGCGGCCGGTAGCCCGCCACCACGCAGTCCGCGGTGCGCTCGTGCTTGACCTTGAGCATCACCCGCCGGTCGGGCTCGTAGACGCCGTCCGGTGACTTGGCGATCAGCCCGTCCAGCCCGGCGCCCTCGAACTGGCTGAACCACTGCTCGGCGACCGATCTGTCGGCGGTGACGGGCGTGAGGTGGATCGGCGACCGGGCGGCGGCCAGCGCCGTCTCAAGCGCCGCACGCCGTGATGCGAACGGAACGGCGGTGTAGTCGGCCGAATCCAGCGCCAGCAGGTCGAACGCGACGAAGTGGGCCGGGGTCTGTTCGGCCAGCAGCCGGACCCGGCTCGCCGCCGGGTGGATCCGCAGCTGGAGCGCCTCGAAGTCGAGCCGCCCCGACTCGAAGTCCGGGACCACGATCTCGCCGTCGACGACGCACCGCTCCGGCAGGCTGGCCAGGACGGCGGCCACCAGTTCCGGGAAGTAGCGCGTCATGGGCCGCTCGTTCCTGCTGCCGATCTCCACGTCGGGGCCGTCGCGGAAGATGATCGACCGGAACCCGTCCCACTTGGGCTCGAAGACGTAGTCCCCGTCGGGGATCGCGTCCACCGGCTTGGCCAGCATCGGCGCGACGGGCGGCATCACCGGAAGGTCCATGTCCTCACCTTGTCACTCCTCGCGGCCAGCGGACAGCCGTCGCGGCCGTCCCGGCCCTCGCGGTCGTTCTGGCCGTCGCGGCCGTCCCGGACCTCGCACTCGTCCCGGCCGCCGCACTCGTTCTGGCCGCCGCGGCCGCCGCGCGCTCAGCCCAGGCCGGTCCATTCGGCGCTGTGCTTCCACAGCAGTTCCGCCAGCTCCGGGGTGGCGGCCCGGCTTGGCTGACGGACGCGGCACTTGTCGTAGAACAGCCCGCTCTGCGACGCTACCTCGGGTGACGTGGCGCAGTAGAGGGACGTGACGGCGCCCTGCTCGGTGGTGAGCATGCGCTTCTTGATCAGGGTCCGGGCGGGCCAGGGGACGCGGCGCCAGATGTCCGACGCGACGACTCCCGGGTGCAGCGCGTAGGAGGTGACGCCGGTGCCGTCCAGGCGGCGGGCGAGTTCCTGCGTGAACAGCACATTGCACAGCTTGGACACCGCGTACTCTCGCTGGCCGGTGAAGGATGGCGTGCGGCGCCGCAGCGCGTCGAAGTCGATGCCGCGCGCGCCGTAATGCGCGTCGCTGGAGACGTTGACGATCCGTGCCGGGGCGCTCTCCTTCAGCCGGCCGAGCAGCAGCATCGTCAGCGCGAAGTGGCCGAGGTGGTTCACGCCGAAGTGCAACTCAAAACCGTCCGCGGTAAGCCCCCGCTGGCCGCCGACGCCAGCGTTGTTTATCAGCACGTGCAACGGCTCGCCGAGCGCGAGGAACGCCGCCGCGCACTCCCGAACCGACGCGAGCGACGCGAGGTCGAGCGGCAGCAGCCGCACCGAGCCGCCCCCGCCGCCCGCGTCCCCTCCGCCGTCCGCGTAACCGCCGCCGTCCGCGTAACCGCCGCCGCCCGCGCCGTTCCCGGTGCCAGCCGCGGCCTGGATGCGCGCCACCGCCGCCTCGCCCAGCTCACGCGACCGGCATGCGATGTATACGCGCCCGCCGCCGCGAGCCAGCGCGGTCGCGGTGGCCAGCCCGATCCCGGTATTGCCGCCGGTGACGAGGAAAACGCGGTCAGGGGTCACCTGCCCATTATCCGCCCGCCATCGCGCCCACGACGAGGAACGGCTCGGCGCCCGCCGCGATCGCGGCCGCCACCGGCTCCGGCAGCGGCGCGTCCGGCGGCTCGTTGGACAGGTCCTGCTCGCACGCGTAGAAGCGGATGAACGCCCGCCGCCTGCCGGTGCGCCGGTCCCTGATCGTGCCGCCGAGCACCGGGAACCGCGCCTCGACCGCGTCCAGCACCGCCCGCTGGGTGAGCGGCCCCGCCACGTCCACGCAGACCTCGCCGCGCACGCCGGCGAGGTTCCGCAGATGCGCGGGAAGCACCACCCGGATCGCGGTCACGGCAGGACCTGAACCTCGACCGACAGCACGGCGGGCAGGTCCCGCACGATCGGCGCCCAGGAGTCCCCGGCATCGGCCGAGCAGTACACCTGCCCCCCGGTGGTCCCGAAGTACACCCCGCACGAGTCGAGCGCGTCCACCGCCATCGCGTCCCGGTACACGTTCACGTAGCAGTCCCGCTCCGGCAGCCCGGCCGAGAGTTCCTCCCACTCATAACCGCCGGACCGCGACCGCCATACCCGCAGCCGCCCGTCCGGCGGGTAGTGCAGGCTGTCGCTGGTGATCGGGACCACGTAGACGGTCTCCGGCTCGTGCGGGTGCACCGCGATCGGGAACCCGAAATCCGTCGGCAGGTTCCCGCTGACCTCGGTCCACGACAGCCCGCCGTCGTCGGAGCGCATCACGTCCCAGTGCTTCTGCATGAACAGCGTGTCCGGCCGCGCCGGGTTCGCCTCGACGTGGTGCACGCAGTGCCCGACCTCGGCGTCGGAGTCGGGGATGCCCTGCGAGCGCAGGCCCCGGTTCACCGGCCGCCACGTCTCGCCGCCGTCGTCCGACCGGAACGTGCCCGCCGCGGAGATCGCCACGAACATCCGCGGCTCCTGCAAGATGATCGTGTGCACGCAGAGCCCGCCCGCGCCGGGCTGCCACCCCGGCGCCGACTCCTGCAGCCGCAGGCCGGTGAGCTCGCGCCACGTGACGCCGCCGTCCACGGACTTGAACAGCGCGGCGTCCTCCGCCCCCGCGTACACGACGTCCGGGTCGGCCGGCGACGGCTCCAGGTGCCAGATCCGCTTGAACTCCCACGGCCGCGGCGTGCCGTCGTACCACAGGTGGGTGCCCGGGTCGCCGCCGGCGTAGCCGAAGTCGTTGCCGACGGGCTGCCACGTCTCGCCGCCGTCGTCCGAGCGCTGGATCAGCTGGCCGAACCATCCCGTGTTCTGCGAGGCGTACAGCCGGTCCGGGTCGGCGGGGGAGCCCTTCATGTGGTAGACCTCCCAGCCGCCGAAGTGCGGGCCGCTTACCGACCAC
>DATGLH010000096.1:0-12689 GCA_035294225.1 Trebonia sp. | reverse complement strand
TGCCACCAGGGTCGGCAAGCGCGGCGGCAGGCTGTCGGCCGGCCAGCGCCAGCTGATCTCCTTCGCCAGGGCGTTCATCGCCGCCCCCGGCGTGCTCGTGCTCGACGAGGCGACGGCGCTGCTCGACATCCCCGGCGAGCGTCTGGTCCAGGCGGCGCTGCGGACCGTGCTCGCCGGCCGGACCGCGGTGATCATCGCGCACCGCCTGTCCACCGTCGCGATCGCGGATCGCGTGCTGGTCCTGCGGGCCGGCCGGATCATCGAGGACGGCTCCCCCGCCGACCTGCTCCGCGGCGACGGCGAGTACGCCGGCCTGCACGCCCGCTGGGCCGCCAGCCTGGCCTAGCGCCGGACTCGCGGCAAGATCGCGGGCGGCACGCGGGCTTCGCCCAGCGCGGCCGGGCAGCATGCCGCCGGCGGCCCCGGGGACGGCACCGGGAGCGGGCCGGCCTTCCTCCTTCAGTCCCCGCCGGTCAGCCTGGCCTGCGCGTCCTGTCCGCGCGGACCGCGCCCGCGCGCGAGCCGCTGGCGCCTGGCATGCCCGCTTCGCCGGGCCCGGCGCGCGCCGGCTTCACCGCCCGGCGGGTCCGGCGGCGCGGCTGACGGGGGGGCGATGGTCGCGCGCAATGGCAGTTCCCTGATCAGCAGGGCAAGGACGAGGGCGGCTGCCATCACCGCGGCGGCGGCGAGGAAGGCGATGTCCAGCGCGCTGGTGAAGCCCTGCCTGAAGGGCTGGGCGAGGACCGGGCCCAGGCGGGGGAGGAACGCGGTGTCGTTCAGGGCGGCCTGGCTGCCGGATGAGGCCAGGCGCAGCAGCCCGGCCTGCCCGGGTTCCCGGGACGCCGCGGCGCGGAAGGCGGGGGCGGTGCCCGCGGCCGCGTAGGCCGTCCTGATCGCGGCGCCGGCCGTGGAGTAGGCGATGGACAGGAACACGGCCGCGCCCGCGGTGCTGCCTATCTGGAAGAAGAACGTGTTGGATGAGGTGGCGACGCCGAGGTCGGCCTGGGGCAGCGCGTTCTGCATGGACAGCGTGATGGTCTGCGTGTACAGGCTGCCGCCCGCGCCGAGCAGGAACATCGCGGTCTCGGTGCAGGGAAGGGGCGTCCGGGCGGTCAGCGGCCACAGCAGCAGCATGCCGGCCAGCATCAGGACCGCTCCCGTTACCGGCAGGATCTTGTAGCGGCCGGTCCGGGAGGTGTACTGGCCGGCGATCACCGAGAAGGCGAGGGTGCCCGCGACCTGAGGCAGCGTGAGCAGGCCCGCCTCGGCAGGGGTGTACCCCCTGACGAGCTGCAAGTACAGCGGCAACAGGGCGATGCTCGCGTACATCCCGGTCGTGCAGGCCAGGGACTGCCCGGCCCCGACGGCGAACCCGCGGGTGCGGAAAAGCCGCAGGGTCAGCAGCGCGCTGTCGCCCGCGCGCCGCTCCGCGATCAGGAACGCGGCGGTTCCCAGCGCCCCGGCCGCGTAGCAGGCCGCCGAGGCCGGCGCGCCCCAGCCCCAGGCCTGCCCGCGGTCGGCGACGAGCAGCAGCGGGACCGCCGCGATCATCAGGGTCAGCATGCCGGCCAGGTCGAGGCGGCGCCGGCGCCGGCGCTGCTGGGGCGCCCGCAGCGCCGACGTCACGACGGCACAGGCGGCGAGGCCGGCGGGGAGGTTGATCAGGAAGATCCACCGCCAGCCGTCCACGCCCAGCAGCGTGCGCTGCCCGGCTAGCGCGCCCCCGGTCGCCGGCCCGGCGAGGCTGGCCGCGGCGTAGGTGGCGACGAAGTAGCCGCCGTATTTCGCGCGCTCCCGCGGCGGGACGACATCCCCCAGGACCGCCGAGGTCAGCGCGAGGATGCCGCCGGCGCCGACGCCCTGGACGGCACGGAAGGCCGCGAGCATGGGCATCGACGCGGCGAACGCGCACAGCACGGACCCGGCGAGGAAGGTGGCGATGGCGGCCAGGAACAGCGGCTTTCGGCCGTGGGTGTCCGACAGCTTGCCGTAGACCGGGATGGAGACCGTCGAGGTGATCATGAACGCGGTCCTCACCCACGCCTGCGCGGTGAGCCCGTTCAGGCTCTCGCCGATCCGGTACATCGCCACGGCCACGACGGTCGAGTCGAGCGACGCGACGAAGGTGGCGAGCATCAGCCCGGCCAGGACCGCCCGCAGCCGGCGTCGGCCGCAGCCCTCCGGCAGGGTCATTTATGCTCCTTGCGGTTGTCAGGATGTCCCTTGGCGCCGCTCATTAGAGCGGAGCGCGCCCGGGGGTGTCCAACAGCCGACACGCCGATGAGAGACAACCGGGGGTTGTTGATGGAGCTGGACCTCGGTGCCGTCAGGGCCTTCCTCGCCGTCGTCGACGAGGGCCATTTCACCGGGGCGGCCGATCGCCTGGGCATGACCCAGCAGGCCGTGTCCAAGCGGATCGCCAGGCTGGAATCCGGCCTGGGCGTGCCGCTGCTGAACCGCTCCCGCGCCGGGGCCGCCCTGACCGAGGACGGCGCCGCCTTCCTCGGTCAGGCGCGGGCGCTGATCGGTCTCGCCGACCAGGCCACCGGGATGCTCCGCGCCCGCCGCCGCGCCCTCCGCATCGACGCGCTCGCCCCCGACGCGGCTCCGCTCGGCATGGCCCGGGCCTTCTACGAGGCCAGCGGCGCCGAGGTCGACATCATCGTCTCCCGCGGCACCGTCTCCCGGCCGTCCGCGCTCGCCGACGGCTCGCTCGACGCGGCGTTCGGCCGGGCCACGGGGAGCCTCCCGGCGGGGATCGAGCGTATCCCCGCCTGCCTGGAGCCGCTGTACATCCTGGTCGGCCGCGGACACAGGCTCGCCAGGCGCAGGCACGTGCCGATGGCCGAACTGTCGGGCCTGACGGCGTGGATGCCCGGCAACGCCCGGGACAGCGAGTGGGCAGAGTACTACCGGTTCCTCAGCGCCGACTTCGGCGTCCAGATCGACACCTCCGGCCCGGTCTTCGGCCGTGACCACCTCATAGAGAAGATCGGGAGCTCGCAAGACCTCCTCATGTTCGCCGCCAGGACCCAGCTTTCCGGCCGCCCGGACATCGTCCATGTCCCTGTCACCGGTCCGGCGCCGGTATACCCCTGGTCCCTCATGTGGCACGAGGCGAACCGCCATCCGGCGCTGCCGCTGCTCATCGCCCAGGTGAAAGTCCGCTACCGCCCCTACGACCCCCGGAGCCAGTGGCTGCCCGCCCCCGACCGCCCCCTCTTCCCAGCCCGATCCCCTGGCTCAGGCCTTGCCCCGCCGCCGCTCGTCCGGGGGTGAGTCCCGTCCCGCCGCTCGTCCGGGGGCGAGTCCCGTCCCGCCGCTCGTCCGGGAGCGAGTCCCGTCCCGCCTCTGGCGCGGCACGAGGGCGTGCGGCCGGGTCCGCGTCCGGCGCCCCCGATGTGCCCGGGGCCCGGAGACGGCGTAATCTACGATGCGGGATCGGCACCTGAGGACGGAGAGGGATGTACAAGGCTAGCCAGGAGGCGGCGGAGAAGCACGCGGCGGACGTCGCCGCGGCCGCGGAACGCGGCAAGCTGCTCGACGCGGCGCGCGCCGCGGACAAGGCGCTGCGGGAGGCGGAGGCACGCCGCGCCCCGGTCACCGAACTGCACCGGCTGGCCAAGGAACTCGACGCGGCGCTCACCGCGGCGATGCGGGCCGCCTACGCCGCGCAGCGGGCCGCGATCGGCCCGCGCGGCTACGAGGACCGGATCTACGCGCGCAAGGCCAAGGCCAAGCCCGAGATCCGCGCGCTGACCGCGGAGGCCGAGCGGCTGCTGACGCTGCGCGAGAACCACCGGATGAACCATATTCCCGAGGTCCCCCGCGAGCCGGCCGTCTAGAAGCCGCGCGGGAGCGAGCGCGGCCCCGTCACGCCGGCTACATTAGGGCCCGTTATCGCGCGGAGCGCGGCGCGATCCCGGCCGTCATCGTGCGAGCGGGCGGGCCCTGGCATGCCTGAACCATCGCCCCGGCCTGCGCGTATCACTATTCGGGAAATCTCCGCCCCGCGTGCCGGCGAGTCCCTTGCGCGGCGCGGCGGGGCGCGGCAAAGTTGATATAAGTGGTCTAGGCCACTTGGCAGGGTTGCCAGGGCCAAGTGGTAAGGACCGTGGTCTGCTGAGAAACGCCAGGAGGCACTGACATGTGCCCGCACACTCCGCCCTGTCCGGATGCCTCGGCACCCGACCGCGAGGCGGCGCACACGATAGCCAGTCACCCCGAGCAGGGTTGGAGCCTGCTCTGCAACGGTGTCGTGATCTTCGAGGACACCGGTGAGCTGCTGCCGGACGGCGCGATGATCGCACCGCATCGTCCGACCTACCACGTCCGTCGGGCGCCCGCTGCCTGAGCCGGGCGGATAAGCGGGGGACGGCCGCCTGTCCGCGGCCGAGGCCGGGGATCATGCTCAGCCATCCGGCGACCGCATCACGGATCGCCTGGGGGTTCTTCGAGAGGGCATGAGTCTCCCCGGGGAGCACCACGACGCGGGTCGCGTCGTCCGGCTCGGGCACGCCGAAGGGGTCGCGGTCCCCGTTCAGCACCAGAACGCTCGTCCCGGCGGAGCGCAGTTCGCCGTCCCGGGACTTGTCCGGCCGCCCGGGCGGGCGCAGCGGGAACGCCAGGGCGATCACGCCTTCCGCGTCCAGCTGCCGTGCCGTGCGGCAGACGACACGCGCTCCGTTGCTCCGGCCGCCCTGGATGAGCGGGAGCCGCGCCTCGTTCAGCGCCGTGACGATCTTTGACCACGCGGCGTCCTGCCTGGCCGGGGACCCGGGCGCGCGGGCGCCCCGGACCCGGTACGGCTGCGTGACCAGCGCCGTCATGCCGCCGCACGCGAGCACGGCGTCCCTGACCGCGAGCACGTCCGGCGTGTCCGGCGTGCCGCCCGATCCGTGGGTCAGCACGGCCAGGAAGGCCGGCCGCCGCGACGGCGTCTCCATCGTCACGCGGGCCGGCCCCGCGCTGGTCATGATCTCCATGGTGTGCACCGTACCGGCTCGCGGGCGGGCGCTAGCCGGCGGCGGCAGCCGGCGGCACGGCGTAGACCGCCGCGAGGTCGTCGTCGGCGTGGCCCGCGCTGGCGGCCCGCCGCCAGCGCGGCAGCAGCGCCTCGGTAAGGGCCAGTTCGGTGTCGCGCTCCCGCGCCGCGTCGAGGGCGAGCCCGGCGTCCTTGATCGCGTGCTTGAGCGCGAAGGCGGGGCGGAAGTCGCCGGCCAGCATGGCCCGGGCCTTCTGCACCATGTACGGGGTGCCGAGCGGTGTGGCGCGCAGCAACTCGACGATATCAGCGGGGTCAAGCTCAAGGCCCTTGGCGAAGGTGAGCGCCTCGGCCGTCGCCTCCACCAGGTCAACGAGCAGGGCGTTGAGTACCAGCTTGGCCCGGCTCCCCGCACCCGCCTCGCCCAGCCAGACGGTGGAGCGGCCGAGCGCTCCGAAGACCGGGGCGAGCTTGTCCTGCACGCCGGCCGGGCCGCTGGCCAAGATGACCAGGTCGCCGCTCCGGGCAGGTCCCTCGCTGCCGGAGACAGGGGCGTCTACGTAGCTGATCCCGCATGCCGCGGCGAGGCCGGACAGCACGCCGGTCCACCGCACGCCCACCGTGCTCATCTGAACCCAGATCTGCCCGGGAGCGGCACCGTCGAGGCCGCCTTCGGGGCGGTCCATCGCGGCGCGCACCGCCGGGCCGTCGGACAGCATGGTGATCACGATGTCCGCGCCGCGGGTCGCGTCCGCGGGCGTCGCCGCGGGGACGCCGCCCGCCGCGGCGAAGACGCGGGTGCGGCTGAGCGTCCGGTTCCACACCCGCACGTGAAAGCCGGCACGGACCACGTTCATCGCCATGGGCAGCCCCATGCGCCCGAGGCCGAGGAACGCGATCGTCGGTTCGCTGGTCATCATCGTCTCCTGCTGGAAGGCAATTCCTTGCCTCCTCGTCACCTTGCCTTTTCGTCACCTTGCCTTTTCGTCAACAAGGCGCGGCCAGCGGACCCTAGCAGCGTGGTGATAGATCTTCGTGCTGCGCGCCAGCAGGAAAGGCGATAACCGGCTGACCGGACGCTGCGGCGTATGCGCCCCGCCACAGTAACGATCACCGCCCGATTGGGGCCGCGCGCAGTCTTCCGCGCGGCGCCCGCCGGGGACGTTGACCCCCTTTACCGGCAAATTTACGCTCAATGCGCGCATGATCACTCACGCGCCGAGTCACCGACGGAGGTGGTCGGGCAGATGGGCAGCGACGGGCACGGCACGCGGGAGCGCGCCGGAATGTCACGGCGGGCGGTGCTGAGGACCGGGGCGGTGACTGGCGCGGCGGCGGGGAGCATGGCGGTGACCGGCACAGCCGCGGCAGCCGCGCCGGGGCCGGCGGCGGGCGGCAGCGGCGGCGGGGACCGGCGGACGTCCCCGGCCGGGGACCTGATCTTGTACAACGGCAGGATCCACACGATGGACGGCTCCGGGACCGTGGCCAGCGTGATCGCGATCCGCGACGGCTTCATCGTCTACGTGGGCGACAGCCTTGGCGCCGCCCAGCATCAGTTCACGACCTGGCCGCGGGCCATTGACCTGCGCGGCCGGATGGCGATACCGGGCATTATCGACTGCCACAACCACATCGTGCTGATGGGCAACCGGCCGGGGCACCACACGCCGCTGGAGAACGCGTACTCGATCGCCGATGTCCAGGCCATCTACGCGGCCCGCGCGGCGACGCTGCCGCCGAGCCCGCACCCGCCGGCCAGCGCCGACGACTTCATCACCACGATCGGCGGGTTCAGCCCCAACCAGTTCAGGGAGACCCGGCTGCCGACCCTGGCCGAACTCGACGCGGCCGTCCCCGGCCACCCGGTCTACATCTCGGCCGGGTTCACCGGGCCCTCGGTGACCAACACGCCCGGCAAGGCGTTCTTCGAGAACGTGGCGCCGCCGGTCGGGCCGGTCCCCGTCGGCGCCGACGGGTCGATCGCGCCCTCCGGGTTCACCACGCCCGGGCCGACGGGGCAGGCCACCCTGGCGCTGCGGCAGACGCTCACCTTCGACGCCCGCAAGCGCAGCGTCCGGGACGCGATGGCGTACGCGGTGAGCGTCGGGGTGACCACGCACCTGGACCAGGGCGCGTTCCAGGCGACCAACACGCCGGTCGACGGGTCCGCGCACGAGAACAACTTCACGATGCACCTGCCGTTCCTCGCGGTGTACGCCGAGGGAGAGCAGCGTGACGTGGAACCGGTGAGCGAGGGCCTCATCCGGCTGCGCGTGAACTTCCTGCTGTGGGACAGCGATCCCGCGGTGCCGATCGCGACGAACCGCATCCAGAACGCGTTCCCGTTCTTCGGCAACGACCTGGTGCGGACCGGCGCGGCCGGGGAGTTCCTCGCCGACCCGTTCCGGTACTACGCCGGCGGCAACCAGGTCTGGATGAACGCGGCGCTCGCGGCGGCGCGCGCCGGGTGGCGCGCCGAGGTGCACTCGCTGACCCCCACCGACTTCCAGACCGAGATCGCCGGGTTCGAGGCGGTCAACGCGCACGTCCCGATCACCGGCCTGCGCTGGGTCGTCGCGCACGTGCCGTTCATCACCGCGGACTACGCCGCCCGGCTCAAGGCGGTCGGCGGCGGGGTGAACCTGACCCCCTACGAGTACTTCAACACCGCCAACCCGGGCGGGCCGCCGTACCGGATGCTGGTGGACAGCGGCATCCCGGTGGGGCTGAGCTCGGACGGCATGCAGATCGCCCCGATGAACCCGTGGATCCACGCCTATTACGCCACCACCGGCATCAACGCGCTCGGCCACCAGATCAACCCCGGACAGCAGCTGACCAGGGCCGAGGTGCTCGAGCACTTCACGAGCGCGAACCGCTGGTTCCTCGGCGGGCAAGACGAGGACCTGCTCGGGACGCTGGAGGTGGGCAGGCTCGGGGACGTGGTCGTGCTGAGCGAGGACTACTTCGCGGTGGCCGACGATGACCTGAAGAAGCTGCACTCGGTGCTGACCGTGCTCGGCGGGCGGGTGGTGCACGAGGGCGGGATCCGGTACTGGGCCTGACCGGCGGCCGCCCCATGTCCGGCGCGGCCATGTCCGGCGCGGCCATGGCTGGCCGCGCGGCCGGCGGCGCGCACGCCGATGTGCGCCCGCTGCTGACGCGCGGCCGGCTCGTGACGGTGGACGGGCATCCGATCTGCGCCGAGTGCGGCACCGCGGTAGCGCCCGCCGACGCCGGGCGCTGGCGGCACGTGCCGCCGGGGCGGCCGTACCCGCTCAGGTCACGGTGGTTCGCCCCGGTGACCTGGACGGAACTGCGGAGGCTGCGGACCTACCGCGAGTTCACCGCGCGTTACCCGTGGACCGTCAGGCCCGAACTGTGCGGCGGTGCCGTCACCGCCGAGGCCGACTGGCTCGAAGGGGTCCGCCGGCTCCGCGAGTACCATGCCATGCTCGCCGCGGTCCGGCGCGAGCGCGCCCGTCCCGGCAAGAACCCGCTCCTGGACCTGGTGCGGGTGCTCGCGGGAGGCCGCGATCTCGCGTGGCCGGTGCCCGGCGGGCTCGGCAACGTGCTTGACCTCCCGTCCCGGCGGCGGGAGCTTGCCGCGCTGTTCGCCTGGGCGATCCCGGGCGACGGCGCGCTCGCGGTGCTCGCCCGGTACGGTCCGCTCCTGGAGTGCGGGGCCGGGACCGGCTACTGGGCGGCGCTGCTGCGGGCGCGCGGTGCGGACATCGTGGCCTGCGATCTGGCGCCGGGACACAAGCCGTGGACGCCGGTGCGGCGGGCGGATTCGATCACCGCGGTCAGGCGGCACCGGGACCGGGCGCTCTTCTTGTGCTGGCCGCCGCACGACGACGACAGCGCCAGCTATGCGGCGCTGCGCGCGTACCGCGGCGACGTCTTCTGTTACGCAGGCGGCGGTCCCGACGGGCCGACCGGGACCGTACGGTTCCACCGGGAGCTGACGCTGAACTGGCACCCGGTGGAGCAGGCCGCGCTGCCGAACTGGCCGGGCCTGCGTGACCGGCTCGTCGTCTACCGGCGGAACCCGGTCCGGCGGCCGCTCGTCCAGCGCGACCGGTGCGCTAGCTGCCGCCGGTTCGTGCCGACCGGCTCGGCTGGCCGGTGCGACTGGTGCTTCGCCCGGCGGCCGCCGGCGATGGCGCTGCGCGCGGGCGGGCTCCGTGTGGAGTATCCGCAGGAGGTCGTCGACGCGATGCCGCGCGGATTGCGGCTGGCGTTCGAGCGGAGCCCGTCCGTGACATGGCCGGCTCCTGGCCCGCGCCCGGCCGGGAGCCAGGGCGCGTCCGGGCCCGGCGAGTTTCAGCGGCCGGGCGGGGCGGCGGGGCGGGGCGGCCGGCTTGACGCCGGGAGGCACCACGGTCCGTTATGAGGAAAGAAGGGGCTTGAGGAACTGCCCGGTGTAGCTCTTCTCGTTGGCGGCCACCTGCTCGGGGGACCCCGTGGCGACGACGGTGCCGCCGGCGGAGCCGCCCTCGGGCCCCATGTCGATGATCCAGTCCGCGGACTTGATCACATCCAGGTTGTGCTCGATGACGATCACCGTGTTGCCGCCCTCGACCAGCTTGGTGAGGACGCCGAGGAGCTTGCGGATGTCCTCGAAGTGCAGGCCGGTGGTCGGCTCGTCGAGCACGTAGATCGTCCGGCCGGTGGACCGGCGCTGGAGCTCGGAGGCGAGCTTGACGCGCTGCGCCTCGCCGCCGGACAGCGTGGTCGCGGGCTGGCCGAGCCGCACGTAGCCGAGGCCGACGTCGACCAGCGTCTTCAGGTGGCGGTGGATCGCGGGCACCGCCTCGAAGAACGCCGCGGCCTCCTCGATCGGCATGTCGAGCACTTCGGCGATGGACTTGCCCTTGTAATGCACCTGAAGGGTGTCGGTGTTGTACCTGGCGCCGTGGCAGACCTCGCACGGCACGTACACGTCGGGCAGGAACTGCATCTCGATCTTGATGGTGCCGTCGCCGGAGCAGGCCTCGCAGCGGCCGCCCTTCACGTTGAACGAGAACCGGCCCGGCTGGTAGCCGCGTACCTTCGCCTCCGTGGTGGCCGCGAACAGCTTCCTGATGTGGTCGAAGACGCCGGTGTAGGTGGCCGGGTTGGACCGGGGGGTGCGCCCGATCGGCCCCTGGTCGACATGCACCACCTTGTCCAGGTGCTGGATGCCGGTGACCCGGGTGTGCTTGCCCGGCACGGTGCGCGCCTGGTGCAGCTCTCTGGCGAGCACGCGGTAGAGGATGTCGTTGACCAGCGTCGACTTGCCGGACCCCGACACGCCGGTGACCGCGACCAGGCAGCCGAGCGGGAACGTGACGTCGACGTTCTTCAGGTTGTGCTCGGCGGCGCCCCTGACCACGAGCTCGCGGCCCTTCTCCGGCGCGCGGCGCTTGCGGGGAACCGGGATCTTCCTGCGGCCGGCCAGGTACGCCCCGGTCAGCGAGGTGTCGCTGGCGAGCAGGTCGTCGACCGTGCCCGAGACGACCACGTGGCCGCCGTGCTCGCCGGCGCCCGGGCCGATGTCCACCACCCAGTCCGCGGCGCGGATCGTGTCCTCGTCGTGCTCGACGACGATGAGGGTGTTGCCGAGGTCGCGCAGCCGCAGCAGGGTGTCGAGGAGCCGGTGGTTGTCCCGCTGGTGCAGCCCGATGGACGGCTCGTCCAGCACGTACAGCACGCCGACCAGGCCAGAGCCGATCTGGGTGGCGAGCCGTATCCGCTGGGCCTCGCCGCCGGCCAGCGTGGCGCTGGCCCGGTCGAGGGTCAGGTAGTCAAGGCCCACGTCGAGCAGGAAGCCGAGCCTCGCGTTGACCTCTTTCAGTATGAGGCGGGCGATCTGCCTGTCGCGCTCGGAGAGGTCGAGGTTGAGCAGGTTCTTGGCGAGCTCGCCGATGGAAACGGCACACAGGTCGGCGATCGACTTGCCGTCGACGGTGACGGCGAGGCTGACCGGCTTCAGCCGCGCGCCCTTGCACGACGGGCAGGGCACCTCGCGCATGTAGCCGGCGAACTTCTCCCGGCTGGAGTCGCTCTCCGCCTCGGCGTGCCGCCGCTCGACGTAGCCGATCGCGCCCTCGAAGTTCGTGTAGTAGGAGCGCTCCCTGCCGTACCTGTTCTTGTACCGGACGTGTACCTGCGCGTCGTAGCCCTTGAGGAGCGCTGACCGGGCCCTGGCCGGGAGCTTGCGCCAGGGCGTGTCCATCCGGAAGCCGATCGTCTCCGCCAGGGCCTCGACCAGCCGGCCGAAGTAGTCGCTGACGTGGCCGCCCGCCCAGGGGGCGATGGCGCCCTCGCTGAGCGATTTGTCCGGGTCGGGGACGATGAGCTCGGGGTCGACCTCCATGCGGGTGCCGAGGCCGGTGCAGTCCGGGCAGGCGCCCCACGGCGAGTTGAACGAGAAGCTTCTCGGTTCCAGCTCGTCGAACGAGAGGTCGTCGTACAGGCATGCCAGGTGCTCGGAGTACATCCGCTCGCGGTGGGGGTCCGTGTCGGGAAGGTCGACGAAGTCGAGGATGACGACGCCGCCGGACAGGCCGAGCGCGGTCTCGACGGAGTCGGTGAGCCGCCTGCGGGCCGTGTCCTTGACCGCGAGGCGGTCGACGATCACCTCGATGTCGTGCTTCTCGTACTTCTTCAGCGCGGGCAGGGCCGAGCTGGCCGCCTCGTCGAGGCGGATGATCGTGCCGTCCACCCGCGCCCGGGAGTAGCCCTTGGCCTGCAGTTCCCGCAGCAGCTCGCCGTACTCGCCCTTGCGGCCGCGGACCACCGGGGCGAGGACCTGGAACCGGGTGCCCTCCTGGAGTTCGAGGACGCGGTCCACGATCTGCTGCGGGCTCTGCCGCGCGATCGGCCGCCCGCACAGCGGGCAGTGCGGCTTGCCGACCCGCGCGAACAGCAGGCGCAGGTAGTCGTACACCTCGGTGATCGTGCCGACGGTGGACCGGGGGTTGCGGCTCGCCGCCTTCTGGTCGATGCTCACCGCCGGCGACAGCCCGTCGATGAAGTCCACGTCGGGCTTGTCCATCTGGCCGAGGAACTGCCGGGCGTACGCCGACAGGGACTCGACGTACCTTCGCTGCCCTTCGGCGAAGATCGTGTCGAAGGCAAGGCTGGACTTGCCGGACCCGGACAGCCCGGTGAACACGATCATGGCATCACGCGGCAGGTCGAGACAGACATCCTTGAGGTTGTGCTCGCGTGCGCCGCGAACGACAAGCCGGTCAGCCACTGCGCGCTCTTCCTCTTCGTCGTGGGGAGGGGCCACCATCGTAGCGGGGGGGTCTGACATTCCACCGGGGCCGGAACCGCCGGACCCCCAGGCATAGCGCCGCGGCGGCCGCTGTTATGCCCGGCCCCGGGCTGCTCCTCCGTCGGGCCAGCCGTGCCTTCAGCCTACGGCACCGCCGGGCCGCATGGCATGCGCCAGCGCGTTCGCGGCCGAAGGACGCGCCCCCGGGGACGGGCCGGGCCGGGCTATCATCGGGGCGATGAGGCGCAATCCGTCTACCGTGGTGGTCCTGGCCGGGCAGGCGTCCGAAGGGCTGATCGCCGCCGTGGGCAGGTCGATGAACGTGTCGCTGGTCCGGCCGGAGGATCCCGGCCCCGGTCCCGGGGACGGGATCGAGGCCGCCGCCGGGGCGCTGCGCCGGGCGGCCGGGATCTCGTCGCCTTACGTGCTGGTCGC
>DATGLH010000095.1:0-66774 GCA_035294225.1 Trebonia sp. | reverse complement strand
ATCCCCGTCCGCCAAGGCGGCGTCCCGTACCTCACCCCAGGCATCCAGCAACCGCTGTTCGCTAAACGCCCGCTCAAACATCTCTCCCATCGCATGCACCACCCCGTAGCGATACACCTCCATGCCCTCGGTGTCGGGCTGAGGTTAGCGACACGCCTGAAGTACACGACCCTGCGCCGGTCGAGCATCGTTTCTATGCCCTCGGTGTCGGGCTGAGGTTGGCGACAACAAGCCGTCCGAGCTCGCCTCGGCTGGTCAGAAGGTTTCTATGCCCTCGGTGTCGGGCTGAGGTTAGCGACGGATGCGGTATTGCGGCGCGTCTGAGCTGGGCGTCTCCGGTCGGTTGCGCCAACCTACCAAGAAGCGGGCCAAAAGGCACGCACAATCGGCGGCCTCCATTCGTCGCAGCCGCTGACCAGGTGTTTCTGGTGCGCGGACCGAGACCGCAAGGCGCTCCGCCGGAAACCTCTGTACCGGCTCAGAAGAACTCACCCGCCGGACACCAGCGTGGTCGCGCCGAAGCCGTGCGTGGTCTGCGCGCCCGTGCCGCAGAACCCGGCGAACCGGGCCAGCGTCCCCAAGACCTGGCGCGCCGCCGGCGGCGCGCTCCCGGCCAGCCGGAGCGTCGCCGAGCCGGTGAAACCGCAGCGCTCGCGGCCGTGCCCGGAATCGCGTGACGAGGTCCGCAGGTCGAACGCGGCCAGCCCGAGCAGCCGGTGGGCATCCATCCACGCGGCGTCGTCGATGCCCAGCGGATCCCCGGGCGGCAGCGACGCGTTCCAGCGGCGCCGCCACGACCCGGCGATCAGCCGCGGGTCCGGCAGGATCACATCCGTTCCGTTCTGGGAGAAGAACGTCGGTGATCCGAACGTGACCGTGGCTTCGCCCACTGCCGGACCGGAGGCCAGCTGGGCGTGGGTGACCCGGCGCTGGGTGCTCTCCAGCACGGCGCAGCTCGTGTGCCCGACCCGGAGCTGGCCCGCCGCGAGCACCCCGGCCGGCGGGACGCCGTCCGGGAGCCAGGCGGCACGCCACAGCCACTCGCCCGGTGCTTCGTCCGCCGCCCGCATGGGCGACACGGCGAACGGCTTGTGCTGCCCGGCATGGTCGCCGGGCGTGGTCCCGGAACCCTCGAACAGCGCACAGGCCATCCCATGCAGTTGGCGCGTGTCCGGCCGCACTGTCCACGTGGCCTTCAGGCGCATCTCGATGAGCGTGGGCATGATGGCTCCTGGCCGCTACGCCTGGCGCTGCCCGGATACGTAGCTGAACCAGCGTTCCAGCTCGCACCGGATCACCTCGGGCGACGGCGGCGTAACGGGCTTGACCTCCCGCTCGGGTCCCTTGGTGGCCTTGACGCGAAGGCCATTCCCCCCTTCGGGGAGGAACTCGGCGTTGAAGGCGAGAGAGCGCAGCCACCAGGTCCGTCCGGTGCGGTGGACCCGCAGCCACAGCGGCGACGCGCGGCGGGAGGGCTGGCCGTCCACTACCGGCTCCACGGTCGCCGACCTGTCGTGGGTCCCCGGCCGGGTCGCTTTCTGCGTGTAGACGACGGGCAGGCCGAGCGCTCCCGCGCGGAATTCCGCGCTGAAGGTGCCGCCGTCCAGGTACGGCTGCACGATCTCCCGCCAGCCCGCGGTGTTCCGGCACTCGCCGCCGTCGAGCCGGAACTCGCGAAGACGCTCACCGGTCCAGGCGAGAGCGGCGTCATGCCCCTGGGCTCCGGGGATCTCGATGTCAGGTCCCAGCAGGTACCATGCGCGGTCCAGGTCGAAGCGCGGGTAGCCGGGCTGGGCGGCGGTGTCGTCGCTTCCCGGGATGCCGAGCTGGCCGAGGCAGTCCCCCACGCAGGACAGGACGTCCTGGAGGTCGTCCGCCGCGTTGCGGTACAGCCAGCTCGCGTCGAAACGCTCGCGCGGTATCTGCAGCGGCCTGTCGTCCACGCTGATGGTCCCGAAACCGCGCCGGGCGCGGGCGCCGATCCCGCCGAAGGTCCGCAGTGCCCACAGCGCGCACAGGAACAGGTCCGCGTGTACGGTGCCGCCGGTGTTGCGCACGTCGAGGCGGATCGTCGTGCCCGCCTTCAGGTGCCGGGCGGCCGGTGCCGTCTGGTCGTCACGGAAGCCGGGGCCCATCAGGTACGCGACCGGCTGGCTGGGCTTGTACCTGCCGACTCCGACCGGCTCCCGGCCCCGGATCCAGATCGTCGACATGCCGACGGAGCCGCCACTGCGCGCGCTGCCGAACACCGCGCTCTCGACGCTGCCGAGGCTGGCCAGGTTGTCGCCGACATGCGCGCCCGCCAGCGCCCGCAGCCAGTAGCCGAGCGCGCCGCGCAGGCTCGGCACCGGGAATGGTATCTCGTAGCCCTTGCCGCCCTTGCCGTCCTTGTCGCCCTTGTCGCCCTTGTCGCCAGGCTCGGCGTACCGGCCGAGAAACGCCGGCGTCACGGCGGAGAGCGTCAGGGTGTGCCATCGGGTCTGCGTCATGTCGGCTCAGCCTCCCCTGTGCCAGCTAACGTGTGCGATCGGTGCGGTCACGGGCTGGTCGTCCCAGATGATCTGCAAGAAGACCGCGGCGGCGAAACTCCACGAGGCCGCGGCGAGGACGATCAGCCAGCCCGGCAGGGCATCCGGGCCGCAGCCGGGCGCCTGCCACCAGCACGACAGCTGACGCGGCGCGCTCAGCGGACGCGGGGCGAACTCCGGCAGCAGGAACCGCAGGCCGATCACCGACACCATGACGGCGTGCAGGTACCCGAAGGCGGCCACCAGAGGCGGCCGCCATGCCCGGCGCGGGCCGCGCACGTCCTGGCCGCCCGCCTCGAAGTACAGGTAGCCGAGTCCGGTGCCGGCGAGCAGCAGCACCGCCCACAGCGCGACGTGCCACGCCCTGCCGCTGTCATGCCACCAGTCCGGCGGGGCGAAGACCAGCGCCAGCAGCCCCACCGCGGCGCTCGCCGGCTGCCGCAGCAGCCAGGGCCAGGCGGTCGCCGGATCGGCGGCCCCGCCGACCGCGATGATCACGTACCAGGCGATGGCCGCAAGCGCCGCCCACGTCAGCAGGCCCGAGGCCGGCCGGATGAAGCCCGCGGTCAGCAGGGCCATCGCCGTCAGGCACACGGCGATCGCGGCGCCGCCCGTCAGCCGCGGCCCCCAGCCAGCCGAGCCGTACACGATGCGCCACACCTGGCCCAGCGCGAACCGCGGCAGCAGCAGGCGGCTGATCACGTACCCGGTGACCTCCGCTCCGGCGCGGTCGGCGGCCGCCGCGCCGGGCGGCGACACCTCCAGGTTCAGCTCCGGGTTCGCGGCCGCGAGGCGCTGGCGGGTGATCGGCAGAACCGCTATCACCCGCGCCTCGTCCTCGACGGCGATGTCCTGTTTGAGCTGGGGATAGTCGTCGATCTGCCCGAGCGTCGCGAGCCAGTCGCCGCGTGCCTGCCTGGCCAGCGTCACGATGCGGCCGGACCCGTCGTCGACGCGCGCCAGGCTCAGGGCCGGGATCCGGCCCTCCCAGCCGGGCCGGAAGGGGAGCGACAGCAGCAGCCAGCGGGTGCGGGCGAGATAGGCTCCGCCGATCCGGCGGCTGCGCTCGTCGACGACGGTGAAGCGGCCGGCGCAGATGAGCTCCGACCACGCCTCGTACAGCTCGACGAGCGTGCTCCACCGGTAATAGTCCGTTATCTCATCCGGGAGACCGCTGAGCACGCGGGCCGGGAAGTACGCGAACAGCAGGTAGTCGTCGCGGTCGGCGTGCCGCTCCAGGAACTCGGCCCAGGCCGGTATCCGTTTGCGCGGGTCCGGCTCGTCGAGGATCTCGCCCGCTCGCCACCCTGCCTGCCCGCTCAGGAGCAGTGTCCGCAGCGCGCCGGCCGCCGCGCCGTCTCCGGTGTCGCCGGGCAAGGCCACGATGCCGGCGGCGTCACCCGGCCAGGCCTGCTGCTGCGTATCGCTGCTCAAGACTTGTCGTCTCCCAGCGCGGCCGGGGATTCGCCGAGGACGGCGAGGTAGCCGTGGCCGAAGGCGTTCAGCCTGCGTGTCCCGTCGGCTTCCTCATCCCAGCCCAGGCCCTGGAATGTCCTGCCGAACCCTGCTGAGCCGTCCCGGACCGCGGTCAGTTCGGACCTCATGAGAGTGAGGTACTCGCGCGGGAACGTGCGCAATCCGATCGGTTGCGGCTGGACCGGCTGATCCGAGGAGGGGTCCGCGACATCCTCGAACACGTTCCAGGCGGATACCCGGCCCGGCCACATCGAGTGGAGCACCTCGCTCATCGCCAGCGTGTGCAGCAAGGTCGCCTTGTATCCGCCGGTCAGGTGTACCTCCACCCGGCCGCCGGCGTCCCCGGCCGCCCGCAGCACCTTCCCGATGCCGATCGCGGCGGTGCTGAGGTCCGCGTCCGGCTTCAGCCCGCGGACGCGGACCACCGTCACCGGAACCCGCGTCACGGCCAGCTGGAAGGGGTCGTCCGCCGTGCGCGGGGAACTGATGTACGCGACCTGGCCGGAGCCGGCTCCGGCCAGGTACTGGCCGACGCAGAACGCGGCGCTGACGCCGAGCGGGGTGTCCGAGGCGAGCAGCAGGACATGCTCACCGGGAGCGAGCGGCCGTGACCTCAGGCGGGTGGCGAGGGAGTGGGTCTCGGCGCTCAGCCGTTTCGGCGCGACCCTGGCCAGGCCGGCCGCCTCGGCCCTGGCCGCTGCCCTGGCTGCCCACTTGGCCGTGACGGCCTCGCCGTCATCGAGGCAGACCCCCGCGAGACAGTTCCCGTTCGTCACGGCATGGGTGAACGCGCGGACGGGGGAGCCGCCGACCGGCATTTTCGTGCCAAGCTCGTCGAAGACGGAGATGCCGCAGGGCACGACGTAGACCGTGGTCACCGGCGCCTGCCCGTGCCGGAAGCGGAAGTCTTCCGCTGTGCCTCTGAGGCTGGCGGTTCAGCCACGCCCTGCACCACCTCGTCGATCACGAAGTAGCCGTATCCGCTGGTCGTCTTCGCCCCCAGGCCGATCTCGCCCAGCGCTTCGGCGAGCAGGTCCGCGGCCTGGCCGACTTCGGGCCGCGGTCCGGCCAGGTGGATGTGGAAGACCTCCCCGGTAAGGACGAGGAACGGGATGGGAACGGGGTTGATGTACTCGGCCGGCGGCCTGGGAGCCGAGCCGGAATCCGGGTCGCCCGGATTGTCCGGGTCGTCCGGGTCGAGGCGGTAGCCGCGGGTGTGCGGGGTGAGCACATGCTCCGCTACCGTCACGCCGGGACCGGGAAGCGCGTCGAGGAACGCCACGGCACCGGCCCGGGCGGGCTCGTCATCACCGGGCGGCGCGCCGAAGACGGCGTCGGCCACGTCCCGCGGGGTCTGCGCCTCGTCGCGGGCGAACGAATGGGCGACGCCCTTCAGCGTGCTGCCCGGCAGGACCGGCCAGCCGTAGGTGCCGTGCAGTTCGATGCCGACGTCGCGGATGCCGCCCGCCCCGGTGCCGGTGACGACCGCGCCCATGGGCTTGGCGATGACCGTCATCACAGAGGTCCGGCCGTCGGCGCACAGCGAACGCAGCGCGGCGCGGCGGCGGGCGGCGACCCTGGCCGCCAGGCCGTCCTGTTCCGCGCCCGGCGTTCCCTGGCCCAGCCGGCTGGCGCGCGCCCAGGAGCGCACCCAGGCGTCGTCCAGCGTGATCTTTCCGTCCGCGCCGACCTTCAAGACGGCGGACCGGTGCAGCATCAGCAGCGCGTTGGCGCTGGGGTCGGCGTCCTCCGGCTTCGGCAGCGTCCCCTGGCGTTCCCGCACCCTTGCCAGCGCGCCGATGACCCTCACCTCAGGCACCGGGACGCTCCGGCATCCGCTCCTGCTCCTGTTCGGCCGCCTCGGCCAGGCGGCGCAGCCACAGCGCGAACTCCTCCAGCCGGGTCGTAGCGCGGGACAGGGCATCGGGCGGGACATCCCGGTCGGTCAGCGCGAGCATGAACTGGCTGAACGTGGCATCGCCGGGCAGCGCGTCGCCGATCCCCGCGGCGGCCTGGAACTGGACCCGCAGTTCGTCACCCACCACCGCATAGGCCCGTTCCAGCGGCTTGTCCCGGCCGGCCTTGGCCGCGAAGAAGGCCAGCACGGGGAGGGGGCCGCTGGTCCGCAGCAGGGCGGGAAGCCCCTTGAGCCTGGTGATGACCTGGTCGGACAGCCGGTCGGTCTGCGAATCGCGGATCTTGCCCAGAGTCTGCGCCGCGAGGCGGGCCAGGTCGTGATCGACACGCGGGGGAAGGGTCATTCTGCCTCCACAGACGCCACCGCCCGTTCGGAATCCTGATCTTCGTTTTCATCGTCCTGGGACGAGATGCTGCACCAGAGCAGCCCCTTGCCGAGGGTCTCGTCACCGCCGAGCCGGAGGATCTCGCCGTCTAGCTTCTCGCGCACATAGCGCAGGTGAGCGCTGTCCTCGCACTCCAGGAGCGCGGCGAGCAGCGACTCCGCGGGAAGGTACTCGCTCTGGAACGGACCGTGCTGAACGGTCTTGCGGGGCGCGCCGTTCTCCTCGCCGGTGCCGAGCTGGATCCGGGTCGCGATCGGGGCGCAGTCCCGGCTGATCGCGCCGAGCAGTTCGTCGGAGCAGGCGACCAGGTCGGTTCGGAGCTTGTCCCGGAAGTACGCCATCTCGCCCAGATCCGGCAGCGCGGCGTCCGCGAGCTGCCCTGCCCATCGCCTGACCTCGGGATCGTGGCTGACGCTGACCAGGTAAGGGCCGAGCACCGACTGCCCCCGCTGATCGCCCGCGGCCAGGCAGGCCGCGCCATCGGGATCGGCTGCCGGCGCCGCCCAGCGGGTGGCGGCGAGTCCGGCGATCCGCGCCTTGCGCTCTAGGCGCGCGGCGGCCAGCGGGCTGGTCACCCAGGCGAACGTGCGGGTCAGTGTCGGCGCCGGGAACGCGACAAGCTGCGCCTCGTGCACGCGGAGCGTTCCCGGCTCGAGCCGGCCGGCCCTGGCGCCCGCCGACGGGGGCTCGGCGCCGAAGACCTTCACCCAGCGTTCCCGCTCGGCGCGCTGCCCAGGGGGCGGGCGGAAGCGCTCCCTGAGCGCGCCCTTGAGGCTTTCCGCCTTGATGATCGGGAAGCCGGTGGTGACCTCGCGCTGAATCGGCAGGTCAAGCGCGCCGAGGCTTGAGTCCGCGCCGGCGTGCACCGGCGTCTCGGCATAGAGGAATAGCAGCGCGCGGTGCATGATCACCCTTCTGTCCATCGTCCGGTCAGGACGAGCCCGAACCCCGCCGTCCGCATCCAGTCCTCCGCCTGGCGGATCGTCGTGCCGTGCACGCGGGCCGCCGCGGCCCTGGCCGCCGCCTCGTCAGGGAATTTCAGGTAGTACACGGCGCCCGCGGGCACCGCCCACATGAGCCATCCCGCCCCGAAGGCACCCGAACGGCGGTCCGGGCTGCCCGTGGTGACCACCCGCGTCGTCCCTACGGCGGCGGCGACCAGTTCGGCTTCGCTCAAGGGGCCTTCGCCGTGGCCGCCGGGCAGCGAGCCTAGGTCGGGGCGCCAGCTCCCGCCGGGGAAGACGGCCGGGGTCACCAGGTAGAGCAGCAGCCGCCCGCCAGGGAAATCCGCTGGCATCGGCGGGAGTCCGATATCGGGCACGTCCCCGTGCACTTCCGCGCGGCGGCCCTCGCCGCCGAACGGGACCGTGCCGTCCAGCTTCCGCTGCGGCCCGCCGACGCAGCGGCCGGCGAACCCTACCCCGGGCGCCAGCCGCAGGTGCTCGGTGGAGTAGAACATTCCCTCGGTAACGGTCCGGTCCGCTTCGCGCGCGATGCCGACGCGCCGTTCGATCTGCCACGGCGCGAAGCGCAGGAAGTCATCGACCTCGCCGTCGTGCAGGTACTGGCTGAGCTGGTCGGCGTCCCACCAGTGGCCTTCGCCCGGCGTGCTGTCGCCTCCCGGATCGGCGAGCAGAAGAGCCACGTCTTCGTCCAGGTCATGCTGGACGGGGGCGTCTCCCTTTTCCGCCACAAGGCGGAGCGGCTTACCGCCGGACACCACGACGTCGTGCGGGACCGGCAGCAGGGCCTCCCACCGGCCGGAAGTACGGCGCACCGTGATCGGCCCGTGTACCTGGCTGGGCAGTCTCGTGCCGGGGGCGCCGGGGTCCTTACGGGCGAGGCCGGGCGTGGGGTCGTAGAGGGCACCGATCGCGCCGGCGAACGTCGCGGGCGACGGCAGCGCGCTGCGGGCAGCAGCGTCGAGGCCCATGTCGAATCCGCGGCCGTCCCGGATGCTCACGGTGTCCAGCGGTTCGAGCACGACCCAGCGGGCGGTCATGACGGGCTGCCTTCTCCGGCGGCCTCGGCCTGCGGAGCCGCTGGAACGGTGACGGCCCCGGCGGCTACGGAGGCGGCTATGAAGCGGGCCACGGTCACCGCCTCGACGGGCAGGCCGCGCCGCCCCGAGGAGTCCTCCGGGCTGAGGGCGAGCAACGCGCCGCCCGCTTCGGCGCCGCCGTGACGCGCGTTCCTGCGCAGCAGTTCGCGCTTGAGCCAGTCCGGGCCGAGCGTGCCGAGCGCGGCCCGGTCGCGTTCCAGTTCGCTCGCCAGCCGCCCGGAAAGCCCCGCCTGTGCGCCCGCCATCGACGTGGCCAGGGCTTCGACGTGGTCGATCATCGCGCTGTCCGGGTTCCCCGGGTCACGCCAGGGCAGGATCAGCCGGCTCCGCTCTCCGCCGCGGCGGAGCACGGCCACACCCAGCCCCGGGCGCTCCGCGTCCTTGGCCTCGTCTAGGAGTGCCTGCACGGCCGCGATGGCCGACTGCAGCGGCCACGCCGCGTGGAAGTAGACGACCGCGGCGCTGGCCGTCGCTTCGGGCAACACGGCCGACAGCACTTGGCCGAAGGCGGCGTTCGCGCGGCGGACGCACGCGAGCGCCGTGGCGGCCGGGGTCAGCGCGAGCAGGTCGTCCCCGCCCGCGTAGACGACGCGGCCGAAGCTGCCCTTGGCCTCGATCGTGTCCCGCTGGAGCCTCGCCGCCTTCCCCAGGGCAGCCGAGACATTCCGATGCCATGTGACGGCGTCAAGGCCCGGCGGGAAATCCGCGAGCGCTTCCCCCATGTGGTCCGCGTCCTGCGCGATCACCGCGAGATAGGGTGTCAGCGGCGTCAGGCCCGCTGCGGCTGCCGCGGTCGCCAGTTCGCCCGCGGCCATCCTTACCAGGTCGCACGTTTCCGCGTCCGGGAGATCGCCGAGCTCGTAGCTGGCGCGCAGCGTCGCCGGATCCCATGCCGCCGGCACGCACCATGCCCCCTCAACCGATCCGAGCCAGGCGAGGTTCTCGTCGCTGCTGACCGGCATGCCGGGCGTGCTCCCGGTCCGATGATCGATTCTCGCACGATCGCGGCTGGCGCGGCTATTGATGAATTCGGTTATGTATCCGCGCAGTTCCGCGACTTTCCCGCGCAGCTTCTCGTCGCGTTCGGCCGCCTCGATGATGGCCGCCCGGTACGGGGCGGAGGCGATCGACCATGTCGACGGGAAACGTTGCCCGGCATCCCGGCTGAATTTCCGCTTCGCGTGGCCGACCAGGGACAGCCCTTCGTCTTCACGGACATTCCAGGCGCGTTCCGGTAGCGCCGTCAGCGCCGCCCACCGGCCGGTCAGGGAGCAGATGCGAACCTGGCCAGCAGGCGGGAACGCGAAATCGCGGATTCGCTTGCGGTTCGCCAGGGCCGCTGCCGCTTGTTCCCACTGCCTTTCGTATCCGCCGTCAGCGGGTCCGGCCACGACCCACTGAACGTCGGGGAAGCCCGGCGTGGGCGCCGCGCCGGGTCCAGGACCGTTCGCAACGGACGGTTCACACTCGCGCCACGCTCGCCTCGCGGCGTCCGCCATGTTCTCAGCCAGTGCGCGGCCATGTCCGGCGGCGACCCATGCCACCACCCGGTTGGGCATGCTGCGGAGGCCGCCAGGCGACGGCATTGGCATTATCAGATCGACGTCATGGCCAACGTCATGGCCAAACCCGCGAACCGACTCCACCATCGCGGCAGAAAGCCCGGAAATGAGCGCGCTGCCCGCGTGCAGGTCAGCGGTGGAGCGCGCCTCGGCAATGAAACGCTGAACACCGCGGATTGTCACTACCACAAGATCGCGCGGAGGCTTCCCACCCGCCTCTTCACTCCCCAAGCGCCCCTCCCCGATCACGGCCTTCGGATGACCTCCCGCCAGCTCGCCATGTCTAGACGCAGACCTGGCCCGGCCTGAGCGGATGATTCATGGCTGATTGCCCCGATATTAGCGGGCGGCGCGTCCCCTCGGAAACGCAACATCAGATGTCGATCATTGATCCTGGTGAATTGACTAGCTATAAAATTTGCCGCGAATCCGACGGCCGACGGGAGGCAGCTGCTGCGTCTCCCCCCAGGGACACGGCAAATCGCCCTGGCTGGCGCCGGCCTCGACCGGGTTCGCTGATGCCGCCCAGGCAGGCGCCCAGGCAGACATGGCGCGGCGCCTGCGCCGGCTGGAGGAGGGCGCCCTGGGCCGGCTGAAGGAGGCTGAAGGAGGCTGAAGGAGGAGGCCGGTGACCGGTTCCAGGCGGGCTGGCCTTGCGCCTGGGCTCCCGGCCGAGTTCCCTCGGCGACGGGATGCACGCGGTCCCTGTGTCCGCGCCCCGGGGTAATGCCCCGCTTTGGTCGCAGTCCCGCGCGCCATCCGCCTGGAATCCCGTGAGCAGCGCGGTCAGCACCCGGGTCAGGCGCGGGCCGACGTCCACGATGGCGTGCGCCAGGCGGGGATCGCTGCGGTAGAGCTGCTCCACCTCAGGACCGGGGGTGGCCATCTGCCACAGGGCGCCCGCGAGGCTGGTCGCGGTCGCTATCACGTCGACGCACTGCTGCCCGGTGAGCCCGAGCAATCGGTTCAGCTCGGCGCTGATCGCGCTGACCTCATCGAGGGTCACCAGCTTGAAGGCACGCACGGAGTCGATCGACACATTGCGTTCGAGGTTGAGCGGGGCCTGTGCGAGCAGATCGCAGAACATCGGGCGGCCCGCGAGCGAGTCGGCCAGCACCCGCGCGACGGCCGCGACCGTGACGGCTGGCCCCAGCTGGCGCAGTTCCTTCCGCAGCGCCGCCGACCATTCGCGCCAGCCCGCGGCTGTGAGCTTGAGATAGATCTGCTCACGGGTCTCGAAGTAGCGCAGCATCGCGGACTTGTGCATCCCCACGGCGTCGGCGATGTCGGTGAGCGTGACCCGCCGGATGCCCCGCTCGGCCCCTAGCCGGGCGGCGGCCTCCAGGATCGCCTGCTCACGCCGCTGTTTCGCCTCGGCAGAGCGTGCTCGCCGGAATTCGGGTACCGCCATCTCGCCAATATAACACAACACGGTTGCGTAATTAACAAAACTGTGTTTTACTAAAGTCATGCAGCAGGTATGGTTCATTACAGGTTCCTCGCGGGGCTTCGGCCGCGCTCTCGTCCAGGCGGCACTCGGCGCCGGCGACCTCGTCGTCGCCACGGCGCGCCAGCCCGCGCATCTCGCCGCGCTCACCGGACGGCACGGCGACCGGGTGCTGCCGCTCGCGCTCGACGTGACCGACGCCGACGCCGTGCGTGCCGCGGTCAGCGCCGGCGTGGCCCGCTTCGGCCGTCTCGATGTCGTCGTCAACAACGCCGGGTACGCGAACATCGCGCCGATCGAGACGGGCGGCGAGGACGACTTCCGCGCCCAGTTCGAGACCAACTTCTGGGGCGTCTACCACGTGTCCAGAGCGGTCATTCCGCAGCTGCGCGCTCAGGGCGGCGGCACGGTCGTGCAGTTCTCCTCGATCGGCGGGCGTGTGGGAGGCTCCCCGGGCATCGCCAGCTACCAGGCGGCGAAATTCGCCGTCGACGGCTTCAGCCGGGTGCTCGCGGCCGAAACCGCGCCGTTCGGCGTCCGGGTTATCGTCGTCGAGCCAAGCGGTTTCGCGACCGACTGGGCCGGATCCTCGATGACGGTCCACGACATCCCCGCGGACTACGCGGGCACGATCGGGGCCATGCACCAGCGCATGCGCGCCAACCCGGCCGGCCCCGCGGGCGACCCGGCCCGCGCCGCCGCGATCATCGTGCGGGCCGCAAAACGCGACAACCCGCCCTCGCACCTCCTGCTCGGCGTGACTGCCGTCGAGATGGCGCTCGGCTACTCCCGGCGGCAGATCGCCGAGGCTTCCGCTTGGGAGAACGTCAGCCGCTCGGCCGACTACGCCGAGCCATATCCAGCCGGGTTCCCGGCGGACAAGCCGCCGGCGGGATAGCCAAGCCCCGCCAGCGCGGTCTGCCCCACGCCGGCTAGCTCTCGATGCCGTGGCGGCGGTTCCAGTGACGGGCGTCGCGGTAGGCGGCGGCCAGGCTGACCAGCCATACCGCCGCCAGGATCAGCGCCATGGCCGCCCGGCCTCCGTGCGGGGCCGCGTTCCAGGCAGCCGCCGCGGAGAGCGCCGCGCAGCCGAAGAGCGCCGCCCCGGCCGGGAGGTTGCCGCTTACCGCCGAGCCAAGGCCGGGCAGGAGCAGGGAAAGCAGGACGGCGAGCGCCGGGTTCTTCGGCAGGACGGCCAGGGGCCGCGGGCTCCCCGGGGCGGGCGCCGGCGCGCGCACCCGGCCGAGGGGGAGCGTGCCCGGCGGCAGCGCGCGGTCGGCGAGGCCGGCGCGGCGGGCGGCCGCGCGGCGGTCCGCTTCGCCGCGGGTCAGCAGGCCGGCGCGCACGCGCACCTCGTCTTCGGCGTCCTCGGCGAGAACCGTCGCCTTCCGGAGCGCGTCCATCATCCGCTGCGCCTCGGCCAGGTCCGGCTCGCCGGCGACGGCCACGCAGGCCAGCAGCCGTGCCCGGGCGGCTTCGGCGATCTTCCGCGCCCGCTGGACCTGCGGGTCCAGCCCGACGGCATCTTCCAGGTCCCCCATCAGGTGGTCCTCTACGAGATACACCGCTCATCACCCCCATTTGCCGCCACCAAGTCTATCAGATCTCCAATTATTTCCAGTAATTTCCAAGTGGAAGAACATCCCCGTGCGCGTCTCGGGGGAACATCCCGCGCGCGCCTGGAACGTGGGCGGGCGACTTTACGGACCTTCCGCGCCCCCGGCCGGCCGCCACACGCGGGCACCGCCTCATATGCCGGCAGCGGGGCAGCCGGCCGGCGCGGGCCGTTCTGCCGTTGGCGCCATCGGCCTGGATAGAGCATGCCGTTGGCGCCATCGGCCTGATAGCAGACCGCCGGCGCGGGCGAGCAGCCCGCCGTTGGCGCCATCGGCCTGGATAGAGCATGCCGTTGGCGCCATCGGCAGGCAGGGAGCAGGCGCAGGGCGGCGAATCGTCGCAGCGGTGTGAGCATGCCGGCCGGGCCGGCCGGCGGCGGCCCGGCCGGCGGCGGCGCTGCCGGGCGGGGACGCGCCACTTCGGGCACTATCCGGCGCGGACGCGCCGCTTCGGGCACTATCCGGCGGGGACGCGCCACTTCGACACGTGCGCCAGCATCGCCTGGTTGGCCTCCCAGCCGTCGGGGAACTTCGCCGGGACGCCCAGGTGCACCGGTTCCACGGAGGGGTGGGCGTCGAGCAGTTCGGGGATGCCGGCGCGGGCGACGACGATGCAGGCGTGGCGGTGCCGCGAGGCCAGCACGCACAGGCGGCCGGCCTCCAGGTGGAAGGCGGTCGCGTCGCGGCGGCCGGAGAGCGGGTGCAGCATGATCACCACGTCGAACTCGCGTCCCTGCAAGCGGTTCGCGGTGTCGACCACCACATCGGTCACGCCGTGCTCGGCAGCCAGCGCCGCGCGCACAGCCGCCGCCTGATCGCGGTGGGCCGTGCCCACGGCCACGCGCGAGGGTGTCACGGGGAGAGGATCCACCGACCGTTCGGACAAAGTCTCCGCGCCCCGCTCCAGCAGGCGGGCGGCCAGCGCGGCGCAGGCCCGCACCGCCTCGCCGTCTGTCCGCAGCGTGTGCCGCGCGGGCAGCTCGTACAGCGCCCATCCCGATCCGGCCGCTGTCTCCAGGGCGGTATCGACGGCATTTGTCCCGAACGCACGCGTGTTATACCGCAGGGCCCGGTCCTGCGGGCCGGTGGCGGACGTGAAGCCGGTGAACGGGTAGAAGGCCTCCGACACCACCGGGGCGGCGGACGCCGGCAGGCGCCAGGACACGGGGAGCGTGTGCACCGGCACCTGCGGGTTGTGGTTGAGCAGCACCGCGACCGCGCTGGACATCGGGTCCCAGGACAGGCCCAGCCAGCGTTCGGTCTCGACGACGGAAAACGGGTCGAGCTGGCCGGGGTCGCCGACGAACAGCGCCTTCTCGAACAGCCCGGCCACGCGCAGCAGCAGGTCCGAGCGCATCTGGTACGCCTCGTCCACGATCGCCCACGGCCAGGCGGCGGTCTCACTCGCCGTGGCCCACTTGGCGGCGGTGCCGAGGACGACCTGGCATTCGGCCAGACCGGGGAGGGACCGTTCGGCCCTGACGTTGTGGTGCCTCGCGACCCGCTCCGGCGGCGCGTAGTCCTGTGCGCCCAGCCGCCCGATCGCCAGGCCGGCGTGCCCGGCGGCGAGCCGGCTGGTGAGGTCGTCGACCTGCTCGTTGGTCTGCCCGACGACCATGACCCGCTCCCCCGCGGCGGCGAGTTCGGCGGCGGCGCGGACCACCAGCGTGGACTTGCCCGCGCCCGGCGGGGAGTCGACCACGACGCCGCGCTCGGCCCTGGCCATGTCGGCGAGGATCGCCTCGATGGCGCGCTCGGCCCGCGCGGACGCGTCGGCGGTGCTCATGACCACTCCTCCACCGCGTCCTCGTCGGCCGGCACGTACGCCGGCGGCGGCCCGCCGTGGGTCCACGGCGTGTCCTCGACGGCGGGGAACACCGGCGGCTGCTGGAAGTCGTCCCTGAGCGTGGTGTAGGTGACCCGCTCCCCCACGGCGGGCACGCTGCCGGGCGCCGGGGTCAGCGAGCGGCCCATGCCCTTCTCGAGTTCCAGCAGCACGCGGGTGCGGCCGCCGGCCCGTGTCACCTCGATGACCAGCGCGTCCTGGTTCGGGCGGGCGGGGGAGGTCAGCTTCGCGCCGGGCTGGGCGAGCAC
Source organism: Trebonia sp. (assembly GCA_035294225.1). Taxonomy (GTDB): domain Bacteria; phylum Actinomycetota; class Actinomycetes; order Streptosporangiales; family Streptosporangiaceae; genus Trebonia. The sequence goes on along the minus strand of DATGLH010000095.1, from coordinate 51,686 downwards.
CTCGTCGCCCGTTTCCACGCCGATCCGCGGGCGGAGCTTCGCCCGCCTGCCGCTGGTGTCGAGCCGGGCCGGGTCCGCCTCGGTCACCGTGCCGGCGAACGCCTCGCCGGTCAGCCGGTACTCGGCCATCACCAGCGGGTCGTCGTAGGCGCGCTGCACCTCCAGCCGCTGCGCCTCGCGTTCGAGGACGGCCAGCTTCCTGGCCGCCGCGACCGCGCCGTCCCGGCGCGGCTGCGGCGCGCCGCCGTCGCGCAGCCACCGGACGTGGCTGGTGAACGCCCACCGGTCAACCTTCCACCGGCCGGAGACGTGATCGCCCTCCGGGAGCGCCCGCAGCAGGCCGACGGCCCGCCACATCAGCTTCCACGTCGGTTCGAGCTGCGTCGCCAGGGCCGCCTTCATCGCCACCTGCGCGCGGTGCAGCGCGGCGCCGTCCCCGGCCGCCCGTGCCGCCCGGATGGCGCCGATCCGCGCGGAAAGCACCTCGTTGTCGAAGCTGGGGTCGGTCGCGGGCCCGGCCGGCGGGCAGCACACCGGGTTCTCGGCGGCACGCGCCGCTTGCGGGCCAGACATGCCGTCCGGCGGGTCGATCCAGCCGAGCAGCGCGGCCAGGTTGGCGTCTTCGGCTTCCGACTGGCCAGTCGCCCAGTGGTCGGCGAGCACCGCCGTCATGGGCAGGAGGAGCGCTGAGGCAGGCGCCTCGGTCCGTTCGGCGTAAAAGGAGAGCCAGCGGCCGAGCAGGGGCACGGTGCGCTTGACGGCGTACTCCCCCTCGGTACGGCGGAACCGGGTGGAGCGGCCGAGCAGGCGGGTAAAGGTAATGCCGCCGCCGTTGGGCACCAGCAGCTGCGGGGCGTCGGGGTAGGGCTCGTCCGGCGCGGGGTCGGCCGTGGTGTAGCCGTCGATGTAGCCGAGCACGATGTCCGCCAGGCCGGCGGCGAAGTCGAACCGCTGGGTGCGGTCGCGCGGCTCGTAGACGGTCAGCATCTGCGGCTTCCCGGGGTCGTCGCCCACCATCGCGGCGAGCGGGGCGCACGCCTCGCCGGCGAGCTGGAGCGGGATGAACACCAGGGGGCGCTGCGACAGGTGGACGTGCCTGACGGCGCGGATCGGCTGGGCACGGCCGGTCTCGGCGGCCAGCACGCGGGCCAGGGAGGTCAGCAGGGTCACGACAGCCCTGCCCGCGGCGCCGGCCGGAGCTCCGACCGCAGTTTCGCCGCCCGGACGAGCACGGCGGCCACCTCCGCCCGGTCCGGCGGCGGCTCCTGCCCGGCGGCGAGGGCGAGCGCCTGTGCCGTGTACTCGATGCCGCCGAGGTCCTCGCGGACCTGCCTGCCGAGCGCGCCGGTGGTGCCCTGGGACTCATCGCGGCACAGGTAGCAGAGCTCGCAGGTGTTCAGGCACTCGGGGACGTAGTTCGCGGCGACCTTCCTGATGGAGGCGAGGAGCTCCTCCGGCGGGCGCCGGGGCACCTGGTTCTCGTCCGGGTCGAGGTCGAAGGTCAGGTCGCCGGGGCACGTGGCGAGCAGGTCCTCGATGCGGGCGATCCGGCTGAGCTGGCGGACCAGGACGGTGAGCTGCTTGCGGACGTCGATGCCGGTGGCGACCGGGGCGTTGGCGAAGTTCTCCGGGCAGACGAGGATCGCCTCGTGGTGGACCTTCTCGTCGTCGCCGAGCAGGTCGCGGAGGGCGAGCACGTAGACCGCGGACTGGATCGCGGCGGCCGCGACCTTGGCGGGGTCCGCCTGGCCGTCGATGACGGCGAAGCTCTTGATCTCGACGACGTAGAACTTGCCGTGCAGCTTGCAGGCGATCAGGTCCGGCTCCAGGTAGGCGTACCTGCCGCCGACGCGCAGCCGCAGCATCGGGTGGTCGAACATCGTGCCCGCGTGCCCGTCCGCCGCGGTGAGCCGCTGCCTGGTGCGGATGTGACGCAGCTCGCTGCTCTCGTTGCTGCCGACCGCGCCCAGGTCGGTGTAGTGCGCCTCGGCGATGTCCAGGCCGAGGTGGCCGCGGAGCAGCGTGAGCAGCTGCGCGGCGCCGTTGGCCTTCACCTGCGTCTCGAACGCGTTCCCCCGGCCGATCGCGAACTGCGACTGGCCGAAGGGGGCGGGGTACCCCGCGTGGGCGGCCAGCTTCTGCTTGTCGGCGCCGGCCGCGTCCATCAGCGCGCGCCTGGCGCATCCGGGGTTGGCCGCCAGCGCGGAGATGGTGCGCGCGTCGTGGTTGCGCGGCATGGCCCGGCCCCGGAGCCTGGCCAGCCGGGTCTCGGTGAGGTTCACCTATCGCCTCCTCGCCTCCTCGCCGTCGGCGCCGGCGGCGCTGCCCGCGCCGGCGACGCTGCCGGCGGGCCGCAGCGTCCGGGAGCCGAACAGCTGCTCCACGTCGGTGAGCTGCCGCCGCGCCCGGGCGGCCGCCTCGCGGCGCGTCCTGTTGTCCGCGTCCTTGTGCACCCGCAGTTCCGCCTCCGCCGCCTGCTTTACCGCGTCGGGCTGGATGTGGTTGGCGTCCGCCGCCGCGCCGGGGATGCTGGCGGCGAACCGCCATAGCAGGCGGCGGGCGGCGGGCACCGGGGCGGGGATCCGCTCGATGGCCTCGGCCACCCGGATCGCCGCCTCAAGAAAATCGACGCGCGGCGACAGCGATCCGATGACACGCTTTTCCATCGGCCACGTGGAGACGGCGAGCAGGCCGCGGGAGGGGCTCAGGTAGTCGGCGGCGAGGGCCGCGCAGATGTAGTACGGCCGGGCGAACGGGGCGGTGCGGAACGACCGTTCCTCGTCCCTGCGCAGGCTGGTCACCCGGGTGGTGGGGAACGTGGCGGCGAAGAACGCCTCGTGGACCGTGGCGATGAGCCGCGGGGCGGCCGGGACCTGAAGGAGGCTGAGCGCCTCGTATACCTGCTCGCGGAGCGGGAGAAGGGACGCGGTCTCCGCCGCCCCCTCACCCGCAGCCCCCTCACCCGCTGCCCCCGGCGGCGGCCCCGTCCCGGCCGTGCCTCCCGCGCCGGCCGTGCCTCCCGCGCCGGCTTCGGCTTCGGCGAGCGCGTCTTCCCAGGACCGCTCGGCCTGCCTCAGCTCGGCGCGAACCGCCCTGGCGCGCGCCTTGTCGCCGGCCAGCACCGCCTCGCGGACGGCGGCCCGCAGCTGGCCGATGCGGCGCTCAAGCACCTCGATGGGTTCAGCCACGAGCCCGACTATACGCACAGCCCGGCATTTCCAGCAAGTTCCAGCAAGGCCTTCTTCGGCGCCGCGGCCGCGGGACGGCGGAAGCGAAAAATCCTTCACAGAGAAGAAAAAAACGGTTATACGTCTACAAAACTTACCGGATCATGGACATGCGGCACGGAGTCTCAAGTCGAAGTTCCGGCAATTAGGACAAAACAGGCGTCTGATCGCGCCGACGCGGAGGGCGGCGTGACGGGGCTGCCGACGCGGAGGGCGGCGTGACGGGGCTGGTGCCGGTTTCCCGAGCGTCAAGGGATATGAGCGCTCCCAGTTCGCCGGCTACGCGAAGCTGACCGTGATCGGGCTGGCGATCGCGCTCGTCACCTGCAACGCCCTGGCGCACCTGGCGCCGGCCCGCGCGCTGCGCCGGACGAGCCACCGGGCGGCGCAGCGCCTCGCGCGGTGACATAGACTTACCGGAGCCTGGTCGCCCGGTGAGCGAGTCGGTTTCCACGGACGTGGCGCCATAGTCACCGTGACCACCCCGGTCACGTGGCCACCCGAGTCAATGCGACCACCCGAGTCAATGCGACCGCCGAGTCCTTGGAGACGATTTCTTTTGACTGCCATGCACGCAGAGAAGACAGGCACGCCCGCGCGCGACGTCACCTTCGCGTCCCTCGGGGTGCCTGCCCCGCTAGTCGCCGTGCTGGACGGCACCGGGATCACCGAGCCGTTCCCGATCCAGGCGGCGACGCTGCCCGACGCGCTGGCCGGGCGCGACATCCTGGGCCGGGCCCAGACCGGTTCAGGCAAGACGCTCGGCTTCTCGCTGCCCCTCGTCGCGCGGCTGGCGGGCGGCCGGACTCTGCCGGGCCGCCCGCGCGGGCTGGTGCTGGTGCCGACCCGGGAACTGGCGGCGCAGGTGCAGGCGGTGCTCACGCCGCTCGCGCGGGCGATGGGGCTGCGCGTCACGACCGTCTACGGCGGCGTCTCGCAGCGTCCGCAGGTAGCCGCGCTCAGCCGCCGGACCGATATCGTCGTCGCCTGCCCCGGCCGCCTCGCCGACCTGATCGGGCAGGGCCACTGCGACCTCGGGGACGCCGAGGTGACCGTCATCGACGAGGCGGACCAGATGGCCGACCTGGGATTCCTGCCGGTCGTCCGGCGGCTGCTCGAGGCGACGCCGGCCGGCGGGCAGCGGCTGCTGTTCTCGGCCACCCTGGACAGCGCCATCGACGTGCTGGCCCGCCGCTTCCTCGCCGATCCGGCGCGGCACTCGGTCGACGAGAACCCCTCCCCCGCGGAGATCGAGCACCACGTGATCACGATCGACCCGGCGCACCGGGTCGAGGTCGTCGCCGCGCTGGCCGGCGGCGACAAGCGGTCGCTGGTCTTCACCCGGACCAAGCGCGGCGCGGAGCGGCTCGCCCGCCAGCTCATCGCCGCCGGCATCCCGGCCGCCGAACTACACGGCAACCTCGCTCAGGGGGCCCGGTCGCGTAACCTCGCCGCGTTCGGGTCCGGGGCGGTGCGGGTCATGGTCGCCACCGACATCGCCGCCCGCGGCATCCACGTGGACGGCGTGGACCTGGTGATCCACGCCGACCCGCCCGCGGAGCACAAGGCGTACGTGCACCGCTCGGGCCGCACCGCGCGCGGCGGCGCGGACGGGGTGGTGGTCACCGTGCAGACCACCGCGCAGGCCCGCGAGGTGGCCCTCCTGATGCGCAAGGCCGGCGTGACGCCGCGCACGGCCGCCGCCGACCCGGACTCGCAGGTGCTCCGCGAGATCGCGGGACCGCCGGCGCCCCGGGGCTGCCTGGTCACCTCGGTGACCGAGCTCGTGAAGCCCGCGGACCGGCTTCCGGACCGGCCCGGTCCGGGCAAGCCGGGTCCGCGGGGGCGGCGCGAGGGGCGCCCGGAACGCGAGGGGCGCCCGGGACCCGAGGGGGGCCCGGGTCCTGCGGGCAGGGCCGGGGCAGGCAAGGCGCGCTGGCGCAGGCCCCGTCCCGAGGGCAGGCCCCGTCCCGAGGGCGAGGGCCGTCCCGAGAGTGGGAACCGTCCCGAGGGCGAGGACCGTGCCGTGCGGGCCGCCGAGCCCGTCCGGGCCGGGCGGTTGGAGCGGGCCGAGAGGCCTGCGAGGTTCGATCGCCCGGTGCGGGCGGAGCGTGACGCGCGCGTGAACCGCGATTGGCGGGACTGGCCGACGCGATCCGAGCGCGCCGAGAGGCCCGCGCGGGGTGAGCGGCCGCGGGGCGGCTATGCGCGCGACGACCAGGCGCGGGGCGACCAGGCGCGGGGCGACCAGGCGCGGGGCGGCCGCCGGGCGCGGGCGGCCGGCGGCCGGCGCGAGTGGGACGGCCGGCAGGGCTCTGGTGACCAGCGCGAGTGGGACGGCCGGCGCGGGCGAGGCGGATGGGTGTCCGCTGGCCGGCCGCGCGGCGAGCACGGCGGGCACGGCGGGCACGGCGAGACCGCCCCGGGCGGCCGGCCTGCGCGCGGCTACGGCCATCCGGCCGAGCCGGGCGGACGGCGGGGAGGCGCGACGGTACGTTCGGGATATCCGACGGTACGTTCGGGATATCCGGGGAGCCGGGGCACGGCGGGGCGGCGCCGGAACCCAGGGCAGGGAAGACATTTCTGACATATCTTGCGGTCCGCGTGCGTGACAGTCAGCCAACTTTCGCCGCCCGCGTCCGTGACAGTCAGCCAACTTTCGCCGCAAGGTTGCCGATCCTTGCCGTGAGATGGGGTAGATTGACTTCAGCTGTTGCCGGACTTTGCGATCGCAATTCATCCGGGTTTTGTAACGGGTGTTTACGGATCGGCGCACAGAGCTGGTATAGGGTGCGCATCCCGCAGCAGATCCGCGCGAAGTGCGCGGGTCACAGGTACGTCTAGAAGGACATATAGCGAAATGGCTCAGGGGACCGTAAAGTGGTTCAACCCGGACAAGGGCTTTGGTTTCATCGCCCCCGATGACGGCGGCGCGGACGTCTTCGTCCACTTCTCCGCGATCGAGGCGACCGGGTACCGCACGCTCGAGGAGAACCAGAAGGTCGAGTACAACGTGACCCAGGGGCCGAAGGGTCCGCAGGCCGCGCAGGTGCGGGCGCTCTGACAACCACTTAGGCAAACCGGCCGGGCCATTACCCGGCCAATCGATTAGGCTACGCAGCAGGTGGCGGGTTACCGGGTTTCACTCGTCGGCCCGTCACTTCTGCGTGCCTTCCAAAGGCTATTATCGGGCGAAGCCCTCCGATTAGCCCGTCACCGCGGTGAATGACCGCCCTCCCGCGATTATGCGGCCGCCTGCGACGTTAACCAGCCGCAAAGATTTTGCCGGGTTTCCCGGGCCGCCCCGCCGGACGGCGCCGCGCCGTCCGGGCACGCCCGGCGCCCGCCGGGTCGCCGCGGCGCAGCAGCCCGCGGCGCAGCAGCCCGCGGCGCAGCAGCCCGCGCCTGGTCCCCGCGGCGCCTGGTTCCCGCGGCGGCTTCGGGAGCCGTCGCGGGACCGCCACGCAAAGCCGTAGAATCGGCCACTAGCATGGACGAGACGGGCATCCCCGAAATCGACACCTCCAGGCCGCACGCGGCCCGGATCTATGACTACTACCTCGGCGGGAAGAACCACTTCGCCGCGGACCGCGAGACGGCCGAGAAGGCGCTGCGGGCCTGGCCGTCCGCCCGCGTGGGCGCGCGCGAGCAGCGCAAGTTCCTCGGCCGCGCGGTCAGGTACCTCGCGGCGGAGGCGGGCATCCGGCAGTTCCTCGATATCGGGACGGGGCTGCCGACCACGGACAACGTGCACGAGATCGCGCAGCGGGCCGCGCCGTCCTGCCGGGTCGTCTACGTCGACAACGACCCGCTGGTCCTCGCGCACGCGCGGGCGCTGCTGACCTCATCGCCGGAGGGGCGCACCGCCTACATCCATGCCGACCTGCGGGACCCGCAGGGCATCCTGGCGAACCCGGCGACACGGGAGGTGCTGGATTTCAGCCAGCCGGCCGGGCTGATACTCGTCGGCATCTTGCACTTCCTGACCGATGAGGACAAGCCCGCGGAGATCGTGGCGACCCTGCTGGACGCGCTGCCCTCCGGGAGCTATCTTGTCGCCTCGCACGTCACCGCGGAGCACGACCAGGCCGGGGTGAGCTCGGGGGCGAGCACCTTCCTCAGGGCCGGCCTGCGGGGCCAGCTCCGCGATTCGGACGAGTTCGCGGCGCTCGCCTTCTCCGGCCTCGACCTGGTGCCGCCCGGCGTGGTCCTGGTGTCGCGATGGCGGCCGGCCGGCGAGCCGCTTCCGGCGCCTGCCGAGGTCAACGTCTACGGCGGGGTGGCGCGCAAGCCGTAGCGGCACCGGGCGGCAGGTCAGAGCCTGGTGCCGACGAGCACCGCCAGGTCGGCCAGCCGGCACGAGTAGCCCCACTCGTTGTCGTACCAGCCGAACACCTTGGCCAGCGGCCCCGACGCCGCGGTCAGCGCGGAGTCGAACACGCACGAGGCCCTGTCGCCGATGACGTCCCGCGACACCAGCGCGGCGGTGCTGTAGCGCAGCACCCCGGCCAGCCGGCCGGCGGCGGCCGCGCGGAACGCCTCGTTGACCTCCTCCGCCGTCACCGGCCTGGCGAGCACCACGGCGAGGTCGGTCAGCGAGCCGTCCTCCACCGGGACCCGGACCGCCACGCCGTCCAGGCGGCCCTTCAGCGCGGGGATCACCTCGCCGGTGGCCCGGGCCGCGCCGGTGGTGGTCGGCACGATGTTGACCGCCGCCGACCGGGCGCGGCGCAGGTCCTTGTGCGGCCCGTCGAGCAGCATCTGGTCACCGGTGTAGGCGTGAATGGTGGTCATGAACCCGCGCTCGATGCCGAACGCGTCGTGCAGCACCTTCGCCATCGGCGCCACGCAGTTCGTGGTGCACGACGCGTTGGAGATGACGTCGTGTTTCACCGGGTCATAGGTGTCGTCGTTGACGCCCATGACGATCGTGGCGTCCACGCCCTTGCCGGGGGCGGAGATGAGGACCTTCTTCGCGCCGCCCTTCAGGTGCAGTGCCGCCTGGTCCCTGGTGCGGAACTTGCCCGTCGACTCGATGACGACCTCCACGCCGTAGGCCGCCCAGTCGATCCGCGCCGGGTCGCGTTCGGCGAGCACGGGGATCTCCCGCCCGTCGACCGTGATCGCGCCGGCCGTGTGGCCGACCACCCGGTGCAGCCGCCCGTACGTGGAGTCGAACTCGAGCAGGTGCGCCAGCGTCCGCGCGTCGGTGATGTCGTTGACCGCCAGCACCTCCAGGTCGGTCCGCTGGAGCGCGTAGCGCGCGAACGCCCGCCCGATCCGCCCGAACCCGTTGATTCCTACCCTCGTGACCATCGCCGATCCTCTCTCAGCTGGGCAAGGACATGTTTTCGCCGAACGTACGGTGGCGTCTGGCACCGGTTACGATGCTCCGGCAGGGGCGCTTCCCAGGCCGGCCCGGAACGGCAGGCCGGCGAGCCGGGCCTGCCCGCCCTGCCGGACCCCCGGGCCGCTGGCGGCGGGCCGCACGCTCACGATTCCAGTCCAGCGCCGGCCGCGGCCGCGCGGCACGGGCGAACCGCTCCCGCCGCGGGGACTAAGGTCCCCGCGGCGCGCCGGTCACCGTGGCGTGAGCGTGATGGCCGACCACCCGTACTCACGGGCGGCGTCCTTGAGCTCCAGCACCGTGGGCGGCCGGCCGTCCCGGGTGGACAGGCCAAGGCGGCGTCGTGCCCTGTCCCAGCCGAGGCGCCCGATGGCGTCCTGATAGGCGACCGCCACCGCCGCCGGATCCTCGGTGAGCAGCGCGTGCATGGGCCGCCGGCAGCCTCGCAGCGTCACCTCCACGTCCGCCCCGCCGCGGAGGTTGACCCGCCACGGGGCGATGGTGACGACCGTCAGCCGCCCGCCGGCCTCGGCGTAGCCGACCGGGATGTCGTACCGGCGTCCGGTCTTGCGGCCGGTCACGTGCAGCAGCAGGACGGAGGAGTCCAGCAGTCCGTGCAGCGGCGAGCGCAGCAGCAGGGACACCACTGGGTTGGCCATCTTGGTCAGGCCGGGCGGAGGCACGCTTCGCCTGACGGCGCTCGTCATCTCGCAACACCTCCCAGCTCCATAGTGTGCCCCGGTACGGGCGCCGTGCCAGAGGCGTTGGTCACCTCCCCGGGCCGGTCAGGCGGCCGCCGTTGACGGCGGGCCCGCGCTCGGTCATAATGGGGGCCGCGCGGTCCAGCGCCGAGGCCGGCGGCCCTTCCCCAACGGGGTCATCGTCAGGCCGAAGGGGGGCGTACTCCCGGACCGGTACCTTGCAGCACGCGGGACTTCCGTCTGGCCGGCTCCGGTCCCGGAGCGTTGGGGCGGCCACCGGGACGGAGGCTGTTATCGTGCCGCGGCACAAGGATCTCAAGCGGCTGGTCCGCGCCCGCATGGCGCAGACCGGCGAGAACTACACCCAGGCGCTGACCGCCCTGCTCGGCGAGGCCGGGCTGGATCCGCTGCCAGACGGATGGCACATGGCCGGAAGCCGCCCGGCCGATTACGAGGCCGGGCTGCTGCCGAGGGCCTGTGCCTACGACGGCAAGCGCGTGATACGGCTGCGACTGCGCGCCGACGGGTCGGCGGGCGGCTTCGGTACCGTCATGCAAAGCATCGACGCGGCGCGCTACCGGGGCCGCCGGGTGCGCTTCAGCGCCATGATCAGGGGCCAGGAGATCACGGACTGGGCCGGCGCCTGGCTGCGGGTGGACACGGCGAACGGCGCCAGGGTGCTCGACAACATGCAGGACCGGCCGCTTCGCGGAACCACCGCCTGGACGGAGGCGGCCAACGTGCTCGACGTCGGCGAGGACGCGGCATCCGTGCACTTCGGCGTGCTGCTGGCCGGAGCCGGGGCGGTGGACCTTGCCCGGCCGCGTTTCGAGGTCGTCGGCGCCGACGTGCCCGTCACCCGGACCGCGAAGAGGCCGCTGGCCCCCGAGCCCCGGGGCCTCGACTTCGGCGCCGCCTGACGCGGGCGCGTCACCGTCGGCGATGCCCTGACTAGCCGGCCGCCGGGCGGGGGTACTCGCGCGGAGCAGGGTAAGCGCGGCGAGCTTGGCCTGCCGGGCTGCCCCAGGGGCACGGCGGTGGCCGGCGACCACGCCCGCGCTGGCCGTTGACAGCGGCGGCGCGGCGCTGCCGGCGTATTGCACGTCCCGGCGGGGCCGGGCCCGCATCCGGTAGCGGTGCTGCCGCATGGCTTCCCCGGGCCTGTCGGCGTACCTGGCCGCCCGGCATGCCGGCATCGCCCCGATCACATTCACCTGGGCACTGCCCGGCCTCGCCGCCGTCGCCGCGCCCCTGCTGCGGAGCCGGCTAATCGGCACCAGACCTGGGACCCGGGCCCTCGCCACGCTCCCGGCGATGCTGAGCGCCGCGGCGGTCACGGCCCTGGCCGGCACCGCGCCGCTCTCGATCGCTGGATCGGCCATCTGCTACGGCGCCGGCGCCACCCTGGTACGGACCGCGGCGCTGGTACGGACCGCGGCGCTGTGCTCCGCCGGAGCCATGCTGAGTGCCTTCACGCGCTCCAGGGCCGCTGATTTACCTGTTTTTTGCCCGCCCCCGGGCCGCTTGTCTGCCCGCCCCGGGCCGCTTGTCTGCCCGCCCCGGGCCGCTTGCCGCCTGAACCGGTCAGCGGGTGACCGACCGGGTCACCAGCTCGGCGGCCGCCACGGTAGCGGCCGTGACCGCGGCGACCGACGGCCAGGCGCCGATCCGCTTGGCCAGCGGGTGCGAGGCGCCCATCGCTCCCGCGTAGAGCACGCTCAGGCCGACCGCGGCAGCGGGCCCGGAGGCCTGGTACCAGTCCCGCGCGCACCATGCGCCGGCCGCGGCGAACAAGGCGCCGCCAAGCTCACGCCGACCGGTCAGCCGCGCGGCGAGGAACCCGCCCGCGAGCCCGGCGGCGGCGACGGCGGAGGAGGGAACCGTGGCAGTAACGTTCACGGACCTCACCCTATCGGCGCCTGCCGGCCGGGTCTCGCCGGCACCGGCCGGGGCAAACGGCCGTCCCGCACGGGCGCGCCGGTGGATCATGGATGCATGATGAACCGGTCATACGAAGCCGCCGGGCCAGGCAGGTCCCGGGACGAACTGCGCCGCGCGATCGCGGGCGGCGACCCTGACGAGGTAGCCGCGGCCTGGTTCGACCTGGGCTCCCTGGAACGCCAGGAAGGCAACACCGACGCGGCGCGCGACGCCTTCGAGCAGGCGGTAGCGGCGAAACATCCCGACTACTCCGCGATGGCGCTGTCCAACCTGGCCGTGCTCGAGGCGTCGGCCGGCCGCGACGAGGAGGCCCGCAGCGCCTTCAAGCGCACCATTGCGACCGGCCATCCCGAGCATGCGCCACAGGCAATGTTCAACCTGGGGATATTCGAGGCGAGCCACGGCAACGCGGAGGACGCGCGCACCTTCTACCGGCGGGCGATGCGGACCGGCCATCCCGAGCACGCCCGCAAGGCACTGTTCAACCTGGCGAACCTGGAGGCCCGCCTGGGGCGGGCGGACGACGCCTGCGAGCTGCTCTTGCAGGCCATGGAGCCCCCGTTCCGGGGGGACACCGCGTGGCGGGCGCACCGCCGCCTCATGGAGATCGACCCCGGCCGGATCGGGGCCGCGCGGGAGGTCTACCTGCGGGCCATGGCCGGCGCGGACGCTGAGACGGCGGCGCAGGCGCGCGAGCTCCTGCAAGACCTCGACCCGGGGTACAAGCTGCCGGGGACCGTCACGATCGGGAACCGCGCCTTCGGCCTGGACGACATCGTGGGCGCCGAGTGGATGCCGGCGCGGCCCGGCGGCGCTCCCCGGCTGCTGGGCATCCGCACCCGGGGAAGCGAGATGCACATCGTCGCGGTCGATCCCGGCGATCCGGACGACCGGCGGGCGTGCTCGATGCTCCGCGAGCGTTTCGGGCTGGATGACCCGGGAGACCCCGGCCGGCGGGGCTGACGGCGCGATGGCGGCGCTCGCCTACTTCCGTAAGGTCGCGGAACTGGACGCGACGGTGACCTACCGGGTCGGGAAAAGCCCCGATGAGCTGACGGCTGACCTGGTCCTCGACAAGGCGACGCGAAAACCGGTGGTGCCGGAGGGCTCGCAGGCGGACCCGCTGGCCCTGACGGCGGCCGGGAAGATCGTCCGGCTGCGGGAGGAGCAGGGCGCCTGGCCGGAAAACGGCGTGAAGGCGAGCTGACGGCCGCGCATGCCGAGGTCAGGCCGGCCGGGCCGGCTCCAGGCCATCGGGAACGAGGCGCAGGTGACGGGCCGTGTAGCGGCGCAGGGCGCGCAGCCGGGTCAGGTCCAGGCGGTCGCAGACACAGCCCCAGTGCAGGCTGACCCAGTCACCGGGGCGCAGGCCGGCGACGAACCCGGCCGTCACGGGGCACGGGGCCGGGGGGCCGAGGGCGAGCACGCGGCCGTCCCAGGTGAGCGGGCGGCGCAGCACCACGAGCGGGTCTGTGGCGAGCACCCGGCCCCAGCTGATGCGGCAGCTGTCGAGCACCCCCAGCGACGGCTCGGTACGCCCCTCGCGCAGCAGGCCCGTCCAGGGGTAGACGCAGAACACGTGGAAGCTGTGGTGCGGCAGCGCGCCGGCCGGGACCGCCCGGGCGATCGGCGCCCAGCCGCGGCCGGCGCGGCCGCGGAACCGCTCGTCGAGGAACGCGCCGTAGTCGGCCATCCGCACGTTCTCCAGCAGGGCGCTGCCGACCCAGTACGCCTCGACGACCCGCTCGTCCAGCGGGTCGCCGATCCCGTTCGCCGCCGCGATCAGCCGCAGGTAGGGCCAGGCGCCGGCGAATCCCCTGGCGAGCTGTGCCAGCTCCGGGCCGGCCTCCCCCGCCGCGGCGTGCCCGCGCACGGCAGCGGCGTCGGCGGGACCGCAAAGCCCCCTTTCGTTCGGCGGGAAGGCGTAGCGGATGAAAAGCAGCGGGCCGGCCGTCACCGGACACCGGCCAGCGCCGGGCGCGTGTTCTTCCTCGCCGCCAGCAGGATGAGGACGGCGCCCGCCGCGAGCAGCGCCAGGCCGGGCCACTGCGGCTCCAGCGCCCTGCTGCCCGCCTGGAGCAGCGCGGTGATGATCGCGCCCGGGACCAGCAGCGCCGTCACGTCGACCGCGCCGGCCCGGGCGAGGGCCGCGTACCAGGTGCCGACGTACGCGGCCAGGATCAGGCCGGTCGCGACCGCCCACGACCACTGGTGCCAGCCGGTCGCGGCGAGCCCGGCCCACCCGGTCGTCGCCAGCGTGTAGCCGGCCAGGATGACCACGCCCCCGCCCATCCTGGCGGCGGCCACCGTCAGCGCCGGCAGGCCGCCGAGCAGCCTCCTGGCCACGACGGTCTCGGCGGCCCACATCAGGGTGGCCGCGAAGATCATCGCCTCGCCGGCGCCGAGGCCGATGCCGCCGACGCCCCCGCCGAGCAGCGCCTGGCCCCAGACCAGCCCGGCGATCGCGGCGGCGTGCCACACGGTCAGCCGCTCGCGCAGCAACGGCACCGCGAGCAGCGCCACCCAGACCACCAGCGTCTTCTGGATGAACGCGGCGTTGGCCGAGGAGACGCGGGCCAGGCCGGCGAAGAACAGCGCGAACGGGACGCTGCCGCCGATGACGGCGACGGCGGCGAGCCCGGCCCACTGCGCGGGCCGGCGGGGCCGGTAGCGGGACCGGGCCGCGCGCGGCGCCCGCGCGGACACGACCGCCAACGCCGCGGCCAGCACGAGGGCGGCGACCAGGTTCTTCGCCGTGGTGTACACGGTCGCGTCGCCGAACGCGCGGACTCCGTAGGAGTTCGCGTACACCGCGAAACCGCTGATGATGGCGGCGCCGAGGGCGAGCGCCAGGCCGGCGCGGGTTCTCATGGGTCCTCCTGGAGGACGGGGCCGGGGTCAAGGATCTGGAGCACGTAGCCGGAATGGACGAGGACGGTGTCGCCGACGGCGGCTTCGGGGCAGGTGAGCAGGCAGGCGCTGACGGTACCGCCGGCGGCGGCGCCGCTGCCCGCCGGGGCGGCGATGAGCGCCATCGGGATGCCGCCGTCGTCGCGGATCCGGGTGACCACCCCGGTCGTTCCCAGGCACATCGTCAGCCTCCCGCTTCCAGTTCGCCGAGCAGCCGGGCGGCCACGGCCTCGGCCGCGGCCGCCACCGGCGGGGACAGCCCCGCGCCGAACCCGAACGCGGCGCCCTCGATCCCGTAGCCGGTCAGCCGGGCGGGCAGCCGTCCGAGCGCGCGGGCGAGCTCGACGACGTCGGCAAGGCTGAACGTGTGCGTCCCGCGTCCGGCGAACCGGACGCCGAGCGGCCGCGCCGCGTCGAACCGGAACACGGTCCCCGGGGTGGCGCCCGACCACACCGCGTCGACGGCGTAGACCTCTTTCTCGCCGTCCCAGGCATCGAGCAGCGCCAGCTGGTCGCCGGCCAGCTCGACGACGGTGACCTCGCACCGCGCGGCGGCCGTCGCCTCGCGGACGCGCCTGGCCACCGCCAGGCCCGCCGCGTCATCGCCCCGGTCGGGGTTGCCGATGCCTATGACGAGGGTCATGACTGGCTCACCCGCAGGTCGAGGAAGTGGGCGGCGCAGGAAATGCACGGGTCGTAGTTCCGCACGGCCTGCTCGCACTCCCGGGTCAGGCGCTCGCGCGGCGCGTCCAGCCGGGGCGCGGCGAAATCCCTGAGATCGGCCTCGATGGCCCGCTGGTTCTGCGCGGTCGGCGGAACGATCTTCGCGTCCGTGATGACGCCGTCCGCGGTGATGCGGTACCGGTGGTAGAGCAGGCCGCGGGGAGCCTCGGTGCAGCCGTAGCCGGTGGCGTCTTCCGGGCCGGCCTCGACGGCGGGCGGGTCGGGCGGCTGGTAGCCGCCGATCAGCCGGACCGCCTCGCCGCACGCGTACAGCAGTTCGACGGCGCGGACGATGATGCTGCGGAACGGGTTGGCGCAGGTGGCGCCGAGGCCGGCGGCGCGGGCCGCCGCGGCGACGTCGGCGGGCAGCCGGGCGGAGTTGAGGCTGTACCTGGCCATGGGGCCGGTCAGGTACGTCCTGCCGTCAAGCACCGAGTGCAGGGCCGTGGAGTGCCTCACCTGGAATTCGGTGAAATGGCCGTCGTACTCGGCGGGCGCGATGTCCAGGCCGCGGCTGGAGACGACGCGGCCCTCGGTGATCGGGTACTCGTCCGGGGCGCGCAGCGAGACGAACTCGTAGCCGCGCTCGAAGTCGGGGAAGTCGAAGGCCGCGACCCAGGCGAGCGTGTCCGCGGCGTCCTGGCGCGCCTGCTCGAGCACCGGGAGGAGCGCTCGCAGCTCGGCCACGGCGGGAGCGCGGTAGAAGCCGCCTACCTTGATGTTGACCGGGTGGACCGAGCGGCCGCCGATCACCTCCATCAGGCGGTTCCCCGCCTTCTTGAGCCGCAGGCCCCGGCCGACGATGTCCGGATGGTCGCGGGCGAGGTGGATGCCGCTGTCGTAGCCGAGGAAGTCGGGCGCGTGCAGCAGGTACACGTGCAGCGCGTGGCTCTCGATCCACTCGCCGCAGTAGATGATCCGCCGGAGCTTTCTCACCGGCTCGGGCACCGCGACGCCGCAGGCGTCCTCGATGGCCTGGCACGCGCTCATCTGGTAGGCGATCGGGCAGATGCCGCAGATCCGCGCGGTGATGTCGGGCGGCTCGGTGTACCGGCGGCCGCGCAGCAGCGCCTCGAAGAACCGGGGCGGCTCGTAGATGTCCAGCCGCGCCTGCGTCACCTGGCCGTCGCTGACGACGATCTCGATGCCGCCCTCGCCTTCGACGCGGGCCAGGGCGGGGACGTTGATCCCGCGGCTGCCGCGCGTCATCCGGCTACCGTGCGTCATGGGACTCAGCTTCCTTCCTGACGGGCTCGGCGGTGCCGAACGGGAGGAACGTCCAGCCCGGCGCGGGGCCGAAGCATCCGTAGCAGCCGCGGCCGGCCGACGGGCACAGCGCGCCGCAGCCGGCCTGGGTCACCGGCCCGAGGCACGGCGTGCCGTGCGCCACGAGCACGCAGGTCCGCCCGGCGCGCTTGCACTCGATGCACACGCTGTGCGCGCGGACGTTCGGCCTGCGGCCGGCCAGCAGCGCCGCGATCACTTCGAGCAGCTGCCGCTTGTCGATGGGACAGCCGCGCAGCTCGAAATCGACGGGCACGTGGTCGGCGATCGGCGTGGAGGTGCGCAGGCTGTCGATGTACTCCGGGCTCGCGTACACCACCGGGGCGAGGTCATCGGTGAAATTCCGCAGCGCCTGGACGCCGCCCGACGTGGCGCACGCGCCGATCGTGATGAGGAAGCGGGACTGCCCGCGGACGGCGCGGATGCGTTCGGCGTCGGCGGGGGTGGTGACCGAGCCCTCGACGATCGAGATGTCGTACGGACCCGGCAGCACCTCGCTCGACGCTTCGGGGAACGACGCGATGGTCACCGAGTCCGCGATGGCGAGCAGCTCGTCTTCGCAGTTCAGCAGCGTGAGCTGGCAGCCGTCGCAGGAGGCGAACTTCCAGACCGCGAGGGTGGGGCCGCCTGGCTCGCGCCCCGCCGCCCGGGCTCTGGCGGGCACGGTCATCACACCTCCCGGATGCCGAGCCACCGGGCCAGCGGCCGGTAGCAGAACACGGGGCCGTCGCGGCAGACCAGGAACGGCCCTAGCTGGCAGTGCCCGCACAGCGCCGCCGCGCACTGCATGTTGCGCTCCATGGACAGGTACACCCGGTCGTCGGGTACGCCGGCCGCGAGCAGCCCCCGGACGGTGAACCGCATCATGACCTCCGGGCCGACCACGAAGGCGGTCGCGGCCGCCGGGTCGAACCGCGCCCGGGGGATCAGGCCGGGAACGACGCCGACGCTGCCGTGCCAGCCCCGGCCGGCCGAGTCCACGGTGACCTGGACGTCGAGGCCGAACCGGCTCCGCCAGGACCGGAGCTCCCGGGCGAACAGCAGGTCGGCAGGGGTGCGGGCGCCGTAGAGCAGGACAATCCGGCCGAAACGGTCCCGCCGGCCGATCGCCTGGTACAGGGCCGGCCGCAGCGGCGGCAGCCCGATGCCGCCGGCCACGATCACCAGGTCGCCGCCCTCCGCGGCGGCCAACGGCCACGACGTGCCGTACGGGCCGCGCACCCCGGCGTGCTGGCCGGGCCCGAGCGCGCACAGCGCCCTGGTGACCGGGCCGACGTCGCGGATGGTGTGCAGGACGCGGCCGGTCACGGCCGGGTCCCCGCTGATCGAGATGGGAACCTCGCCGATGCCGGGCACGGACAGCATGTTGAACTGGCCGGGCTGGAACCGGAACGGCTCCGGCGGGGTGAGTGCCAGCGTCACCACGTCCGCCGATTCCCGGTCCGCCGCTGCCACCCGCCACTGCCGCGGCTGGATCCATGACGGCGGCGCGGGCCGCACGGTGTCAGCTGCCGTGCGCATGACCGTAGACGTCCAGCAGCTGGAGCCGGGTACTCTGCAACCGGTTCGAGGCCATGGCGGCGAACCGGCGCATGAGGTCATAGCCGAGGCGCGGGTCGGTGTCGCACTTGCCGCGCAGGCACGTCCCGTCCATCTGGACGGCGCGCACCCGCCGCACGGCGCGGCCGTCGAATTCCCAGCGGTGCGGCTCGATCAGCCAGGAGAAGCCGGCCACGTCGCCCTCGCCGAGCGTCTGCACGACCAGGGCGCCGCGGCCCGGCGCGGCGATCTCCAGGGCGACCCTGCCCTCGCGGATGAGGAAGAACGTCTCGGCCGGCTCCCCTTCCCGGAACAAGAACGTTCCCGCGGGGAAGACCACGTTGGCGGCGCATCCGGCGATCAGCGCCACGTGCCCGGGGGCCAGCCCGGCGAAGAACGGCTGGCTGCGCAGCAGCGGCTCAAGGGTCTGCGGCAATGGCGGCCACCTCCTGCGTGATGTCGATGCCTGCGGGGCACCAGGTGATGCAGCGGCCGCACCCGACGCAGCCAGGGGTGCCGAACTGGTCCTCCCAGGTGGCGAGCTTGTGCGTCAGCCACTGCCGGTAGCGGGACCGGACCGACACCCGCACCGGGCCGCCGTGCAGGTAGGAGTGGTCCATCGTGAAGCAGGAGTCCCAAGAGCGGCGGCGTTCGGGATTGCCGTCGCCGGTTCCCGCGGACAGCCCGCAGACGTCCTCGACGCCGAAGCAGAAGCACGTCGGGCAGACCATCGTGCAGTTCCCGCAGCTCAGGCAGCGCGCGGCGACGTCGTCCCAGCGGGCGTGGCCGTAGTTCTCATACAGCAGGCCGCGCAGGTCGAGCTGGGGCATGGCGCGCCCCATGGCCGCGGCGGCGCGCTCGCTGACCGTCCTGGAGGCGCGGATGTCCGCGTCGGCCGCGGGCCGGGCCCTCATCTGGCGGAGGACGTCCGCGCCGCGCTCGCTTCCCGCCTCCGCCAGGAACCGGTGGCCGCCGTCATCGAGGAGTTCGGTGAGCGCGATGTCGAAACCGGACGCGGCGCGGGGCCCGGCGGCCATCGAGACGCAGAAGCAGGTCCCGCCCGGCTCGCCGCAGTTCACCGCGACGATGAACGCCTCCGCGCGGCGGCCTTCGTAGTGCGGGTCCTTGTGCTGGCCGCCGAGGAAGACGCGGTCCTGGATCGCGATGGCGTGCAGCTCGCAGGCGCGCACGCCGATGAACGCGAACGGCCGGTCCGGCGGCTGCTCCGGCGGCAGCAGCCGGGCGGCCGGCGGGAACAGGTACTTCTTCCACGAGTGGGGCCCGGTGGCGTAGCCGAACAGCGCGCCGTCGTCCCGCCGCCGCAGCCGGTAGGCGCCGGCGTCCTGTTCGTCGGTCCACCCGGCGGGCAGGTCGGCCGCCGCGGTTATGTCGTCGTAGCAGATGGCGCCGTCCCTGACAACGGGGCCGACGAGGCGGAACCCGCGCCGCCTGATGGCGTCAAGCATGTGGTCGAGCGCGCTGGCCGGGAAGGCGGCCGGCCCGGCCCGGTCAGCGGGTCGCGCTTGTCGCTGGTTCACGGTCTCAGTCAAGGCCGGGCCGCCGCTGCCCGGTACCGGCCAACCGCCCTGGAAGACTGGCCCGAAGGTCCCCTCCGCGGCCGCTTATCCGGTCGTGCCGCCGGCGGAGGCTGCTCGGGGGCTCCCTGAAAGATCTCGGATACTTCGCACGCTATGGCATGGCCTGGTGTCCGAGGTCCGTCGCGCCGGCTGAAGGACGGCGGAAGGATTGCCCAACCTAAATGGCGGCTTTCGTGCGTGCCGGGGATTTTGTGAGCTGAACCGCCGGACGCGCCCTCAGGTCGTCAGTTCGCCGGGCGGGCGGCGGGGGGTGCTCACCGTGCTCGCCGCCCGCCCCAGTTGCAGCAGCATCTGGGGATGGCCGGGCAGCGCCAGCTCCTCGCGGATCAGCGCGCGGGTGACGGCGTCCTCCAGCGGCTGGGTGTACAGGCTGGCGAACACCCACGTGGCCGCGGCGTGCAGCAGCAGCCGGTGCAGCGCCTGCCCGGCGCGGAGCCAGTCGGCGCGGCGGTCGCCGGCGGTCAGCAGGACCGCGGTGACGGCGGGGGGCGCCCCGCCGCCGGGCAGCCGGGCAAGGCCCCGGCCAAGGTCGAAGTCCCGCTGCGGCAGCCGTCCCGGCTGGACTCGCGCCGGCGCTCCGGGGGCGAGCGCGGTCGCGGGAATGCCGTCCCTGGCCGTGCCCTGGCCGCCCCTGGCCCAGCGGCGCATCCCGGCCCGGATGCGCGGGTCAAGGCCGCCGCGGCGGGCCGCCGCGGCGGCGATCCGCGCCAGCCGCTGATACGGCAGGCCCGGTTCGACGATCGCCAGCGTGGCCCCTTCGGTGAGCGCGTCGTCCTGCAGGCCCGCCAGGAGGCCGGCCGGCAGCGGGCCCGGCAGGAACGGGCCGCGGTGCGTGTGCCGGTGCGGCACGGCCGCCAGCATCTGGCGCTCCAGCCCGTTCATCGGCACGGCCGGGCCGATGCTCACCCGGGCCAGGAGCTTCAGCCGGGACGGATCGGGCAGCAGGTCCACCACGGGCCCGTATCCGAGCGAGCGCACCGCCAGCCGCAGGCCGAACAGCGCCGCGCCGCAGCTGATCAGCATCTCCCGGCCGATGGCGTCGGGTTCCACCTTGCGCCCCGGGTCGGCCCACAGCTCAACCGCCCGCGGGCCGACCCGGAACCGCCAGGGCTGGCTGTTGTGCACCGACGGGGCACGGGCCGCGGTGGCGATCAGGTACCGGGCGTTGCGGGCAAGGAGGCGGGCGCGCCCGTCCGCGCTCTCGGTGAGGTCCCGGACGGAGTGGCCGGAGCAGGTCATCTGCCGATGATCGGCCGGCCGGGGGAAGGCGGCCAGGGTCTTTGGCCGGCCGGCGGGATGACCAAGGCCCCTGGCAGCCAATCACGCGCTGCTCCCGGCCATGAAGCAAGGCACCGGTCATCGGGCGGGCTCGAGGATTCTCGTGTGCGGGGTACCTGCCAGCCCTGGAGCGTTCTGTGGTGAGGCCCACACCTGTGTCTGGAGGAAGTCCAGGAACCTCTCCGCCTCGCCGACAGTCTGGAAGTCCAGATCGACGCTGATGTAGCAGGCGTCGTCGATCGGGCGCAGGATGCGATAGCCGCGGACCCCGGACCGCGCACGCACCTGCGCGAACTGGTCGAACGCGGCTTTCCAGGTATCGAAGTCCGTGATCGGGTGCTCGATATGCAGCGTCACCATATGCTGGCCCTCTTCCGGGCACTGACCGTGAGACGGCGGTGCCCGCTGCCCACGAATACGGCCGCAACGCCACTGCTGCCCAGAGTCATGGCCGGCCGTCCCGGACCGGACGGCGAGCAGCTCATCGCGAGCGCGGGCACCGCCTGCTCCCCCATGGGCGGCCTGCCTGTGCCCCCATGGCAGCCGCCCTCTTGTCCTGCCATGACACCATTGCCTTATGCGGCCCGGGTGCAGCTCGTGTGTACGGCGTGTGGAGCCGGTCCGCTAGGAGGAGCACAGCCGCGAAGGGCTGGGAAGACGGCCCCCGGCACCGGCGAGAATCGACGGGCATGGCGATAGACCTGCTGGGGAACGGGGGTATGAGTGGAACGACATCGTGCTTGCGGTGGGGATGGGGTGTTATCTGCGAAGGGGGAGAGATGACACGTACCCCGGAGGAAGTCTTCCAGCATCACGCCGAGGCGCTCGGAGCCGGCGACCTGGATCAGATCGTCGCCGACTACACCGACGACGCCGTCTTCATCACCCCGGCAGGGGTCCTGCGCGGCAAGGAGGGGATCCGGACGGCGTTCACGCGGCTGCTCGCCGAAGTACCGGACGCGGCCTGGGACCTGAAAACCCAGATCTACGAGGGTGACCTGCTCTTCCTGGAGTGGACCGCGCACGCCGCCGCCTCCTCGATAGAGGACGGGATCGACACCTTCGTGTTCCGCGACGGCCTTATCCGGGCGCAGACGGTCCGCTACACACTGCAACGCAAGGGATAAGCGCAAGGGATAACGGTCCGGGGCATGCGCGGGCGCGAAGGCGTCCATTCCGGGGCCAGCACCCCGCCGCTGCTGAGGCCCGCGTCCGGTGACCGGCGCGGGGAAGCTCGCCGGCGATCGCGGACGGCCGGGCGTCAGCGGCCCGCGTAGGCGTGGGTCGCCTGCTCGATCGCGCTCAGGTAGCCGGCGCGGCCGTAGGCCGGCCCGCCGCCGGCGGACCTGGCCAGCAGGCCGCGCACCTCGCCGAGCGCTGTGAAGCCCTTGCGCTCCATCCATTCCCGCAGGCCGTCGAGCAGCGCGCGGGCGTGCTCCGGGCCGTGCCGCAGCAGCGCGGAGGTGGTCATCACCACGTCCGCGCCCGCCAGCAGGTAGGCGGCCACGTCGGCGGCCGTCTCCACGCCGGTCGAGGCCGCCAGCGAGCAGCGGACCAGGCCGCGGACGCGGCTGATCCAGGCGCGGGGCAGCGCCGCCTCCGCCGGGGCGGACAGCCGGAAGCCGGCGCTCACCGTGAACGTCTCCGGGTCGATGTCGGTTTGCAGGAACCGGTTGAACATGACCAGGCCGTCCGCGCCGGCGTGGTCCAGCACGACCGCCATCTCGCCGGGCGAGCTGAAGTACGGCGACAGCTTCACCGCGACGGGGACCGAGACGACCGCCTTGACCGTGGTGAGGATGTCGGTGTACCGGCGCTCGGCGTCCCGCGCGGGGATCAGCGGGTCTCCGGGCAGGTAGTAGATGTTGAGCTCGATCGCGGACGCGCCGGCCTGCTCGATGGCGGCGGCGTAGTCCGTCCAGCCGCCGGCCGAGACGCCGTTCAGCGAGGCGATCACCGGGATGTCCGTCTCGGCCACGGCCCGTGAGATCAGGCCGAGGTACCGGTGCGGCCAGGGCTCCGCGCCGGGGTCCGGCAGGTAGGTCAGCGCCTCGCCGTGGCTGTCGGCGTACGCCTCGGCGAGCCCGGCGTCCCGTTCCGCCTCGGCCCGCAGCTGTTCCTCGAACAGGGACGGCAGCACGACCGCGCCGGCGCCGGCCGCCGCCAGCCGCGCGATGCCGCCGACGGTGGAGGTCAGCGGGCCGGCCGAGGCGACCAGCGGGCTGCGCAGGGTCAGGCCGAGGTACCGCGTGCGCAGGTCCATCAGTTACTCCCCTTCGCCGGCGAGGCGGGGGCGGCCGGCGAGGCGGGGGTGGCCGGCGAGGCGAGGGTGGCCGGCGAGGCGGGGGCGGCCGCCGGGAACCGCTCCGCGCCGCGGGCCGCCATCTCCTCGTAGGTGGCCCACCGCTGGGCGACCTCCTCACGGGCGAGCCCGGCGAGCCGTTCGGCGGCCGCCGGGTCGGTCCGCGCCAGCACCCGGAACCGGAGCTCGGCCTGCATGTACTCCGCCAGCGGGATCCGCGGCCGCGGCGAGTCCAGCAGGAACGGGTTCTCCCCCGCCGACCGCAGCAGCGGGTCGTACCGCATCAGCGGCCAGTACCCGCTGGCCACCGCCCGGTACTGCTGG
Source organism: Trebonia sp. (assembly GCA_035294225.1). GTDB lineage: Bacteria > Actinomycetota > Actinomycetes > Streptosporangiales > Streptosporangiaceae > Trebonia. The sequence goes on along the minus strand of DATGLH010000095.1, from coordinate 28,512 downwards.
TCCATCCCGTTGCGCAAGGTGACTCCGTCCTTCTCGATGCCGTGCGCGATGCAGTGGCTGTAGGCGATGACCAGCGACGGGCCGTCATAGGCCTCGGCCTCGCGCAGCGCGCGCAGCGTCTGCTGCGGGTCCGCCCCCATCGCGACCCGGGCCACGTACACGTTGCCGTAGGCGATCGCCTGGAGCGCCAGGTCCTTCTTCGGCACCCGCTTGCCGGCCGCGGCGAACTTGGCGACCGCGCCGAGCGGCGTCGCCTTCGACGCCTGCCCGCCGGTGTTGGAGTACACCTCGGTGTCCAGCACGAGCACGTTGACGTCCCGGCCGCTGGCCAGCACATGGTCCAGGCCGCCCGATCCGATGTCGTACGCCCACCCGTCGCCGCCGACGATCCACACCGAGCGCCTGACCAGGTGGTCGGCCACGCTCAGCAGATCCCGAACGGACGCGGGCGGCTCCGGGAGAGCCAGCAGCCGCTCTTTCAGCGCGGCGACCCGCGCGCGCTGCGCCGCGTACTCCGACTCGCGGCGCTGCGGCGCCCGGAGGATCGCGTCGGCCAGGTCCTCGCCCGCGACCGGGCGCAGTTCCGCCAGCCGCTCCCTGGCCAGCCGCAGGTGCTGGTCGGCGGCGAGCCGGAACCCGAGGCCGAACTCGGCGTTGTCCTCGAACAGCGAGTTGGACCAGGCCGGCCCCTGCCCGGCCGCGCTGCGCGCCCACGGCGTCGTGGGCAGGTTGCCGCCGTAGATGGACGAGCAGCCGGTGGCGTTCGCCACCATCAGCCGGTCGCCGAACAGCTGTGACAGCAGTTTCAGGTACGGCGTCTCGCCGCACCCCGCGCACGCGCCGGAGAACTCGAACAGCGGCTGGAGGAACTGCGTGCCGCGCACCGTGCCGAAGTCCACCCGGGCCCGGTCCACGGCCGGCAGCGTCTCGAAGAACGCCACGTCCCGCCGGGTCTTCCGCGGCGACGCGGGCTCCAGGTTGATGGCCTTGCGCGACGGGTCCGCCGGCGCCGGCACCGGGCAGGCCTCCACGCACAGCCCGCAGCCGGTGCAGTCCTCGCCGTAGACCTGGAGGGTGAACCGGGTGTCCGGCAGCCCGCGCGCGTCCAGGGGCGCCGAGGCGAACCCCTCCGGCGCGCCCGCCAGCAGGCCCGCCGGGTAGAAGGTGGACCGGATCACGCTGTGCGGGCAGACGAACGAGCAGTTGCCGCACTGGATGCACAGGTCCGGGTCCCAGGCGGCGACGAGGTCGGAGATGTTGCGCTTCTCGTACCTGGTCGTGCCGCTGGGGTAGGTGCCGTCGGGCGGCAGCGCGCTGACCGGCAGCTCGTCCCCGCGCCCGGCCAGCATCGCCGCGGTCACCGTGCGCACGAACTCCGGCGCGTCGTCCGGCACCGGCGGCGGCACTTCCAGGGCGGACGTCACCTGGTCCGGCACCGGCACCTCGTGCAGCCCGGCGAGCGCGGCGTCCACCGCCGCGTTGTTCCGCGCGACGACGTCGGGGCCGCGGCGGCCGTAGGTCTTGGCGATCGAATCCTTGATCGCGGCGATCGCCGCCTCGCGGGGCAGCACCCCGGAGACCGCGAAGAAGCAGGTCTGCAGGACGGTGTTGACCCGCCCGCCGAGCCCGGCGGCCCGGGCGATCCCGGTCGCGTCGACCGCCCACAGGGACAGCTTCTTGTCCACGATCGCCGCCTGCGCCGGCCGGGGCAGGCTGGCCCATACCTCCCCGGGCCGCCGTGCGGTGTTGAGCAGCACCGCCGCCCCGGGCGCCGCCCGCCCGAGCACCTCGGGCCGCCAGATCAGCTTCTCCTGGTGCACGCCGACGAACCCCGCCTGGCCGCGGCCGATCAGGTACGGCGCCTTGACCGGGGACGGCCCGAACCGCAGGTGGGATACCGTCTCCGACCCCGACTTGCGCGAGTCGTAGACGAAGTAGCCCTGCGCGTGCCGGCCGGACGCGCCGATGATCTTGATGCTGTTCTTGTTCGCGCCGACGGTGCCGTCCGAGCCGAGCCCGTAGAACACCGCCCGCACCGTCCCCGGCGGCTCGATGTCCAGCGACGGGTCATACGGCAGGCTGAGGCCGGACACGTCGTCGTTGATCCCGATCGTGAACCGCGGCCGCGGCCGCTCCGCGGCCAGTTCGGCGAAGATCCCCGCCACCATGCCGGGGGTGAACTCCTTGGACCCCAGCCCGTACCGGCCGCCGGTCACCAGCGGCATCGCCTCGCGCGATCCGGCCGAGACGCCGTCGGCCAGCGCGGCGACCACGTCCAGGAACAGCGGCTCGCCGGGCGACCCCGGCTCCTTGGTCCGGTCGAGCACCGCCACCCGGCGCGCCGTGGAGGGCAGCGCCGCGAGGAAGGCGGGAACCGGGAACGGCCGGTACAGCCGCACCTGCACGACGCCCACCCGCTCGCCGCGCCCGGCCAGGTAGGCGGCGGTCTCCGCGGCGGTCACGGCCCCCGAGCCCATGACGACGATCACGCGTTCGGCTTCGGGGTGGCCGTGGTAAGACGCCAGCCGGTAGCGCCGGCCGGCGCGGGACCCGAGGGAGTCCATCGCCGCCTGAACGGCCTCGGGCACCCGCGCGTAGAAGGGGTTGACCGTCTCCCGCCCCTGGAAGTAGACATCCGGGTTCTGGGCCGTGCCGCGGATGAACGGCCGGTCCGGGGACAGGGCACGGGAACGGTGCTCGCGGACCAGGTCCGCTGAGACAAGGCAGCGCAGGTCCTCGTCCGACAGCAGGCTGACCTCATTCAGCTCGTGCGAGGTGCGGAACCCGTCGAAGAAGTGCACGAACGGCACCCTTGTGGCCAGCGAGGCCGCCTGCGCCACGGCCGCCAGGTCGTGCGCCTCCTGCGGGGAGGACGAGGCCAGCAGCGCGAACCCCGTCGAGCGCACCGCCATCACGTCGGAGTGGTCGCCGAAGATCGACAGCCCCTGCGCGGCCAGCGCGCGGGCCGCCACGTGGAAGGTCGCCGGGGTCAGCTCGCCGGCGATCTTGTACATGTTCGGGATCATCAGCAGCAGGCCCTGCGAGGCGGTGAACGTCGTGGTCAGCGCGCCGCTCTGCAGCGCGCCGTGCAGCGCGCCCGCCGCGCCGCCCTCGCTTTGCATCTCCACGACGGCCGGCACGCTCCCCCACACGTTGCGCCGGCCGGCGGCCGACCACTCGTCGGCCAGCTCGGCCATCGGGGACGACGGCGTGATCGGGTAGATGCAGCACACCTCGTTCAGCCGGTAGGCCGCCGAGACCGCCGCCTCGTTGCCGTCGATGACCTTCATCGTCCCTCCTCCGGGACCATGTCGATGGCGTGCACGGGGCACTGCTCGTAGCAGATGCCGCAGCCGGTGCACCGGTCGTAGTCGAACCGGTACCGGTGCCCGGGGCCGAGCTTGATCACCGCGTCCTCCGGGCAGGCCCCCAGGCAGCCGTCGCACTCGAAGCAGTTGCCGCAGGACAGGCACCGGCCGGCCTCGAAGACCGCCTCGTCATCGGTCAGCCCCGCGGTGACCTCGCCGAAGTCGGTGACACGCGAAGCCGCCGCCCGTTCGGACTGTTCCCGGGGCCTGATGTCGGCGAAGTACCAGGGGTGGAGCCGGCCGAAGTCCGCGAGGTCGTGCCTGGGCCGGGCGGCCGCGGGCTCGCCGCGCAGGTAGGCGTCGATGAAGGCGGCCGCCTTCTTGCCGTGCCCGGTGCTCACCGTGACCGTCCGCTCGGCGGGCACCATGTCACCGCCGGCGAACACGCCGGGGCAGCCGGTCATCATGTGCCCGTCGACGACGACCGTGCCGTCGCGGTTGAACTCGACGCCGGGAAGCGGGCGCAGGAACCCGGTGTCCGCGTCCTGGCCGAGCGCGAGGATCAGCGTGTCGGCCCTGAGCGTCTCCAGGCGGCCGGTCGGCCGCGGGTACCCGTCGTCGCCGAGCTCCATGACCTCGACGGTCATTTCCGGGCCCTCGAAGTCGGTGATGGTGCGCAGCCAGTTGATCCGGATGCCCTCCTTCTCGGCGGCCGCGGCCTCCTCCTCGTGCGCGGGCATCTTCGCGCGGGTGCGCCGGTAGACGATCAGCGCCTCATCCGCGCCGAGCCGCCGGGCGGTGCGCGCGGCGTCCATCGCGGTGTTGCCGCCCCCGTAGACGGCGACCCGGCGGCCGATCACCGGCTGCCCGCCCGCGGCGACCTCGCGCAGGAACGAGAGCGCGTCCACGATCCGGCTGGCGTCGCGCGCCGGGATCTCGGCGTGCCTGGACAGGTGCGCGCCGACCGCGACGAACACCGCGTCGAACCCCTGCCGTTCGGCCTCAAGGTCGGTGACCCGGTGGTTCATCGTGAACGTGACGCCCAGGGCCTCGATCCGCGCGATGTCGGCGGCGAGCACGTCCCGCGGCAGCCGGTAGGCGGGGATGCCGTAGCGCATCATGCCGCCGGGCTCGCCGCCGGCGTCGCGGACCTCGACCAGGTGCCCGCGGCGGGCGAGGTGATAGGCGGCCGACAGCCCGCTGGGACCCGCGCCGATCACCAGGACCCTCTTCCCGCTGGCCTGCCTTGCCGTTATCTGGAACGAACGGCCGCTGCGCCGCGCCTCGTCGCCGACGAACCGCTCCACGGCGTGGATCGAGACGGCCTCGTCGAGGTGCAGGCGGTTGCACGCGTCCTCGCAGGGGTGGTAGCAGACGCGCCCGTGTACCGCGGGCAGCGGGTTGTCCCCGGTGAGGATGTCGAAGGCCTTCCCGAAGTCCTTGTCGCGGACGGCCGCCAGCCAGGCCTGGATGTTCTCCCCCGCCGGGCACGCGTCGTTGCACGGCGGCAGCAGGTCGACGTAGACCGGCCGGCGGGTGCGCACCGGCCCGGCGAACGGCGCGTCGTGCAGCAGGTCCGGCGGCGGGGTCAGGTCTCGCGCGGCACTCATGGCGTCAGCCTGCCGCCCGGGGGGCGCCGCGGGTAGGGCACAAGGTCCCGCGCCGCGGATAGGCTCATGCGCTGTGCGAGACATTCCGCGGCTGGTGGCGACCGACCTGGACGGGACCATTGTCCGCGGGGACGGGACGATCTCGGCGCGGACGGTGGCGGCGTTCGCGCGGGTGGAGGCGGCGGGGGCGCGGTTCGTGCTCGTCACCGGGCGGCCGCCGCGGGCGATGCGGCCGGTCGCGGCGGCGTTCGGGCACCGCGGGACGGCGATCTGCTCCAACGGGGCGCTCACCTACGACATGCGCACCGGCGGGGTGACCGCCGTGCGGCTGATCCAGCCGGCGACCCTCGCCGCCGCGGCGGCCGCGCTGCGCGCGGCGATCCCCGGCATCGGGATCGCGGTCGAGTACCCGGACGGGCGGGCCGCCGACGCCGTGTTCGAGGCGATCACCTGGGACTCGAACGCGGCGATCCCCCGGCCCGGCGAGGAGGCGCTGTTCGCCCGGCCGGCGGCCAAGCTGCTCGGCCGGCACCTCGGCTACACCCCGGACGAGCTGCTCGCGATGGCCGCGCCGGCGCTCGACGGCCTGGTCAGCGTCACCCACTCCAGCGCCAAGGGCCTCATCGAGGCCGCCGCGGCCGGGGTGAGCAAGGCCACCGCGGTCGCCGCGCTCGCCGCGCGCATGGGGATCGGCGCGGGGGAGGTGATCGCGTTCGGCGACATGCCGAACGACCTGCCCCTGCTCACCTGGGCCGGCACCTCCTGCGCGGTCGCGGGCGCCCACCCGGACGTCCTCGCAGCCGCCACGCGCGTCATCGGCGGCAACGACGCCGACGGCGTGGCCGAGTACCTTGAGCGGCTGTATCCCGCGTAAGCGGCTCGCCGGGGTACGGCTATGTGCCCGTGGGGCCGAAGCGCTCGGTTCTGATCGCCGCCGGGTCGTGGCCGGCCTCGACGAGGAGGCTGGCGGCGGCTTCGACGAAGCCGGAGGGGCCGCAGACGAAGACGGCGGGCTTGTCCGCCGGAGGCCAGGCCGCCCCGGCGAGGACGCCGGCGCTGATGCGCCCCGCCGGCATGCCCGCGGGCGCGGCACGCGTGTAGAGGTAGGTCACGCTCAGCTGAGACGCGGCCGTCCGTTCGGACAATTCGGAGGCGTAAATGACGTCGGCGGGGGTGCGGACCGAATAGATCAGCCGCAGCGGAGCCGTGCTGCCCGCGGCGGCGTGGGCGCGGATCATCGCCATCAGCGGGACGATGCCGCTGCCGCCGGCCACCAGCAGCAGGGGCGCGGCCGGCTCCGGGCGCCAGACGAACCAGTAGCCGACCGGGCCGCGCAGCTCCAGCCGGTCGCCGGGCGCCATCACCCCGGTCAGGTACGGCGAGACCTCGCCGTCGGCGATGCGCTGCACGGTCAGCTCCAGCCGGGCGCCGCCGGGGGCGGAGGCGATCGAGTAGGAGCGCTGCGCAAAGTAGCCGTCCTCGGCGGTGAGCCTGACGTCCACGTGCTGGCCGGCCAGGTGGCCGGGCCAGCCGGGCACGTCGAGGACCAGCGTGCGGGCGGTCGCGGTCTCGTCCCTGGCGGCGGCGAGGGTGCCGGCCAGCCAGTTCAGTCGCCCTGGTACCGCTGCTCGCGCCACGGGTCGCCGTAGTCGTGGTAACCGAGTTCCTCCCAGAAGCCGTGCCGGTCGCGGTCCATCAGCTCCAGGCCGGTGACCCACTTGGCCGACTTCCAGAAATACAGGTGCGGCACCAGCAGCCGGGCGGGACCGCCGTGTTCGGGGGGCAGCGGCTGCCCCTCGTACTCGTAGGCCACCCAGGCCCGGCCGCCGCGCAGGTCGGGCAGCGGCAGGTTCGTCGAGTAGCCGCCGTAGCAGCGGGCCATCACGTAGCCGGCGTCCGTGGCGATGCCGTCGAGCAGGGTGTCCAGGCAGACGCCGCGCCAGTGCGTGCCGAGCTTGGACCACTTGGTGACGCAGTGGATGTCGGTGGTGATCTGCTCGGCGGGCAGGCTCGTGAACTCCTGCCAGTTCCAGCGGCGCGCCTGGCCGGCCTCGGTGGTGATCGTGAACTCCCAGTCCGAGGTCCGCACCGGCGGCGTGGGGCCGGCGGACAGGACCGGGAAACCGCTCTCCAGGTACTGGCCGGGCGGGAGCCTGTCACCGCCGGGGCGCCTGCGGCCGGAGAAGCCGCGCGAGATGACGTTCACGGGTTGAGCCTAGCCCGCCAGTCGCGGGGCACCCGGCCGGCCGGCCCGGGAACGGGCTGGCCGGGCGGGTGGTGCTGCGGCGGGGCCAGCTCCGGGCCTTCGTCGTAGAAGGCCTCCTCCGGGTAGGACCAGAACCACGACTCCCCCGGCTCGAAGCTGCGGATGACCGGGTGGCCGCTCTCCCGGGCGTGCCTGGTGGCGTGCTGGCCCGGCGAGTTGTCGCAGCAGCCGATGTGGCCGCACTGCGCGCAGCGGCGCAGGTGCAGCCACCAGCCGCCCGTCGCGTCGCATTCGGCGCAGCCGGTGCCGCTGGGCGCCGCGGCCGGGTCGATGCCCTCGGGCGTGGCCGTCGTCATGATCGCTCCTCGGTGTCCGGGGTCGGGTCCGGGCCGTCCGCGCCCGGGGGCTTGCGGATCGGGAGCCGCACCTGGAAACGGGTGTCGCCCGGCTCGGATTCCACGCGCAGGTCGCCGTGGTGCTTGTTCACCACGATCCGCCACGAGATGTCCAGCCCGAGGCCGGTCCCCTCGCCGGGCGGCTTGGTGGTGAAGAACGGCTCGAAGATCCTCTTCTGAATGCCGGCGGGGATGCCCGGGCCGGTGTCGCCGATCTCGACGAGCACGCGGTCATGGTCGCGCGCGGTGCGGACGGTGAGCGTCCCCGACCCGTTCATCGCCTGCACGGCGTTGTCGATCAGGTTCGTCCACACCTGGTTGAGCTCGGAGGGGAAGGCCGGGATCCGCGGCAGCGTCCGGTCGAAGTCCTTCACGATCCTTATGCCCTTGCCGATCTTGGCGGACAGCATCAGCAGCGTGCTGCCCAGCAGGTCGTGCACGTCCACCACCTGGAACGGCGCGCGGTCCAGCTGCGAGTACTGCTTCGCGGCGCTGACCAGGGTGGAGACCCGCGTCGTGGAGTCCTCGATCTCGTTCATCAGCAGTTCGGTCTCGACGGTGTAGTTCAGCCACCGCAGCGCCGGCTCCAGCATCCGGTCGCCGACGCAGTCCCGCACCCGGTCGAGCCAGTCGGCGTCCAGGCCCGCCTGGACGAACGTGGGGGCCAGCTGCCAGGCGTCGGAGATGCCGCGGTCCTCCAGCCATCCGCTGAGCTCATCTTCCCTGTCCGACGCCTCGAGCGGGTCGAGCCTGGGCGCCTTGGCGACCTTCTCCACCGCGCGCTGCTGTAGCTCGATGATGTTCTCCAGCGAGGCCCGCTCGTACTTGCCCGCCGCGAGCAGGCGGAGCTTGCCGCGCATCCCGGCGACCCGCTCGCGCAGGCTCGACGTCGCGCGCACCGCCGCGGCGGCCGGGTTGTTCAGCTCATGGGTCAACCCGGCGGTCAGCGAGCCGAGCGCGAGCAGCCGCTCCCGCTGGCCGACCGCCGCGCGGGTCGCCTGGCCGCCGAAGAACAGCCCTTCCAGCAGGTGCACCGCCATCGGGAACCAGTCGCGGACGATCTCGGCGAAGCAGTCCGCGCCCAGCACGAAGAACCGGGATGGCTCGGTGACCCGCATCGAGTTCTGGTACACCTGCGGCACCCGGTCGCCCAGGTAGGCGTTGAAGGCGCCGCCGTACACGCCCCGCTGGCTGGTCCGGCTGATCTCGACCTCGTCCTCGCCGACCTTCCGCGAGGTGACCACGGTGCCCTCGATCAGCACGTAGAGGCAGGTCGCCGGGGCGCCCTCGGTGTAGACGACGCCGGGCTCGATGAGCTCCACGTGGCCCTGCTCGCACAGGTGGGCCAGTTGCTCGTCGGTGAGCTTCTCGAACAGGAACAGCGTGCGCAGCTCGCCGGGGTCGCAGCGGAGGATGGTCTGGCGGGGAGCGGGCAGCGGGGTCGTCACAGGACCTCCAGGTAACGGTGCACGAGCATGACGGCCATGGCGCCTTCCCCGACGGCGGACGCGACGCGCTTGGCGGACTGGGCGCGCACGTCGCCGGTGGCGAAGACGCCGGGGACGCTGGTCTCCAGGTGGTACGGCGGACGGTCCAGCGGCCAGTCGGTCAGGTGGCCCTCGGACAGGTCGGGACCGGCGAGCACGAAACCGTGCTCGTCACGGGCCACCACGCCGTCCAGCCATCCGGTCAGCGGCGCCGCGCCGATGAAGATGAACATCTGCTGTGCGTCAACGGTTTCGGTGCGCCCGGTGTTCCGGTCCAGGAGGGTGAGCCGCTCCAGGTGGCCGCTCCCGTGCGCCTCGGCCACCTCGGTGCAGGTGCGGACCGTTATCCGGTCGATGCCGCGGATCTGCTCGATGAGGTAGTACGACATCGACTTTTCCAGCGAGGGGGCACGGACCAGCATCGTCACCGACCTGGCGAACCGGGACAGGTACACGGCGGCCTGCCCCGCCGAGTTCGCGCCGCCGACCACGTACACGTCCTGGTCCCGGCAGCCCTCGGCCTCCGAGAGCGCCGCGCCGTAGTAGACGCCGGCGTTCTGCATCCGCTCGCAGCCCGGCGCGCCGAGCTGCCGGTAGGACACCCCCGTGGCGAGGATGACCGCCTTCGCGTCGATCGCGCGGCCGTCGGCGAGCCGTACCGTGCGGGCCGGCCCGTTCACCTCAAGGCCGGTCGCCTCGCTGGTGGTCAGCAGCTCGGCGCCGAACTTGACGGCCTGCCGCCGCGCGCGGTCGGTGAGCTGGCCGCCGGACAGGCCGTCCGGGAAGCCGAGGTAGTTCTCGATCCGCGAGCTCTGGCCGGCCTGGCCGCCCGTCGCGAACTTCTCCACGAGCAGGGTGCGCAGGCCCTCGGAGGCACCGTAGACGGCCGCCCCCAGCCCGGCTGGCCCGCCGCCCACCACGATCAGGTCGTAGAAGTCCCGCTCCGGGGTGGTCGCCAGGCCCACGCTCGCCGCGACCTGCCCCTGCGACGGCGCGATGAGGACCTCGCCGTCGACGGTGATCAGCACCGGGAGGTCCCGGCCGTCCGCGCCCGCGGCCTCGAGCAGCCGCCGTCCCTCGGCCTCCTCCGCGGAGTACCAGCGGTACGGGACCTGGTTGCGAGCCAGGAAGTCGCGCAGCCGGGACGACGGCGCCGACCAGCGGTGCCCGATGACCTTGGTCTCCCTGACCGGCTTCCTGTCGTCCCGCCGCCACGCCTTGAGCAGGTCGTCGACGGCCGGGTAGAGCTTCTCCTCCGGCGGATCCCAGGGCTTGAGCAGGTAGTAGTCCAGGTCGACGACGTTGATCGCGTCGATCGCGGCGTTGGTGTCCGCGTACGCGGTCAGCAGCACGCGCCTGGCGTACGGGTACACGTCCATCGCCTGCTCGAGGAACTCGATGCCGTTCATGCCGGGCATCCGGTAGTCCGCGAGGATGACGGCGACCAGGTCGCCGCGCAGCTTCATCTGGCGCAGCGCATCGAGGGCGTCCGCCCCGGACTCGGCGCGGACGATCCGGTGCCGCTCGCCGTACCTTCTGCGCAGATCCCGCGCGACGGCCCGGGAAACCCCCGGGTCGTCGTCCACGGTCACGATCACCGGCCGGACTTCGTCGGTCGTCGCCGTCACGGTCTATCCCCCTTGGCCGGCAGTCCGTCACACGGCCTCCATTGTAAGCATGTAAGCGTCGCGCCGTCCCGGCTCCGCCGGCGGGGCGGGCAGTCACCGTCCGCTGCCGCGAGATCACCCGTCCGTTCGGAATGACCGGAACCCGGAACGACGCGGCCGGCCAGTGCCCCCGCGGGCCGATGGCGCGGTGACGCGGCCGGCCAGTGTCCCCGCGGGCCGATGACGCGGTGACGCGGCCGGTCAGTATCCCCGCGGGCCGATGACGTTCCGCAGCGGCTCGCCCGTGGCGTAGCGGGCCAGTTGTTCGCGGACAACCCGGTAGGCGCGGCGGCGGGCGTCGGTGACCGCGCCGGCCACGTGGGGGGTGAGCAGCAGGCCGGGCGCCCGCCACAGCGGGTGCCCCGGCGGGAGCGGCTCGGGGTCGGTGACGTCGAGCGCGGCCCGGATCCGGCGGCTGGCGAGCTCCTTGACCAGCGCGTCGGTGTCGACGATGGCGCCGCGCGCGGCGTTGACCAGCAGCGCCCCGTCTTTCATGCGGCCGAGGAATTCGGCGTTCACCAGGTGCCTGGTCTCCTCGGTGACCGGGACGAGGATGACCACGATGTCGGCTCGCGCGAGCGCCTGGGGCAGCTCCCCCACGGACCTTACCCCCGGCCGCGCGTTCTTCGCGATCCGCTCGATCGTGACTTCCCAGCCGGCCAGGCGGCGCTCGACCGCCGCGCCGATCGAGCCGTAGCCGACGATCAGGACGTGCTTGCCGCCCACGGATTCGCCCGGCGCGAAATCCCATTCCCCCCTCTCCTGGGCGCTGACGAAGCGCGGGAAGCTCCTCAGGTGCGCGACGATCGCGCCCACCGTCCATTCGGCGGTCGCGGCGTCGTGCGCGCCGCGGGCGTTGCACAAGGTGATGCGGTCGGGGATGTGCGGGCGGACGTGCTCGGCGCCGGCGGACGTGAGCTGGATGACCCTGAGGCTGGGCAGGCTGGTGACCTTGGCCATCGTCCCGGGTGTCACGCCGCCGGGGAGGACGATGAACTCAACCTCGTCCCGCGTGGCCGGGAGCGGGTCAGCCCCGGTCCAGACGTCGGCCTCGATGCCTTCGGGCAGGCCGCCGAAAGGGGCCAGGATGTCCGGTGGGTCGGGTAGCCACACCCGCGTCACGTCGCCTCCGCCTTCGGTCGGTCGCTGGTCGGTCGCTGGTCGGTCGCTGGTCGGCCGGCCGTGCCGGCCGGCCGGTGCTGGCCGGCGCTGATCGCTGGCCGGTGGCCGGCGCCGGCCGGCGCGCCTGGCTCGTCACGATCGTACCGGCCCGGCGTCATAGGCCGAAGTCAGCGCGTCGATCGGGTGGCACGAGGTCCGTGTACTCGGGGTGCTTCCTGATCCAGGACAGGATGTAAGGACAGGACGGCAGCACGGCCAGCTGCCGGTCCCTGGCGTCGTCGAGGCTGAAGCGGGCCAGGCGCCCGGCAAGCCCCGAACCCTGGAACCGGGAACCGACCTCCGTGTGGACCAGGCTGATCACCTGGCCGCGGAGGCGGTAGCTGACGAAGCCGGCCAGTTCGCCGCCGACGCGCACCTCATACCGGGACGCGGCCGGGTTGTCGGCGACAGCCGGGGCGTCTGTCGCGGAGGGGTCCATGACGGCTACCTTACGGGCACAGGGCATGGCCTTACGGGGCGGGAGCCTTTCGCCGCGGGGTTTACGCCGCCGGGGTTTACGCCGCCGGGCCGAGCAGCGCGTCGCGGCGGCCTGCCAGTTGCCCGGCATCTCCGCCGACGTCCACTACCTTGTCCCGGCTTGTCGCCCCGGTCACCAGGCTGACGTCCCGGCGCCGCACGCCGAACGCCTCGGCCACGGCGCGCAGCGCCGCTTCGGTCGCCTTGCCGTCTGCCGCCCGCGCGGTGACGGACACTACGAGCGCGTCGCCGTGCCGGCCGCCGACGGCGGTCCGCGCGGCGCCCGGCTTGACGCGGATCGCTATCCGCACGCGCCGGCCGGGACGGGCACGGCGTCCGGGCCGCCGGCCGGGACGGGAGCCTCTTCCGCGGGCGCCGGCGCCGGGACCTGCGCCTCGCCGCCATGGCCCGCCGCGTCCCGGTGCGGAAGCGGTTCCTGGGCGACGCCGATGACGACGACCGGGCAGGCGGCGCGGCGCAGGCAGGCGCGGATCACCGGGCCGGCCGGGCGCGGCGCGCCCGGCGTGTCGCTCGCGGTCCCGAGGACCAGCATGTCGGCCCCCTCGCAGCGGTCGAGAAGGACGCGCGCGGCGAGGCCGTCGGCAACTTCGGTGCGGATCTGAACGCCCGGCACGTGACCGGGCAGTACCGTCCGCCACATGTCGTCCATGCCGTCCGTGTCGTCGTGAGGCCGGCACCGGGCAGAGACGGCGTAACTGGCCATGCTGTGACACGGCGCCTCCCGCGCGTGCACCGCATGCACCGCCGCGCCGCGCAGGCTCGCCTCGCGGCAGGCCCAGCGCAGCGCGGCAGCGGATTCGGCGGAACCGTCCACTCCCACCACGATCCGCCGCACCGCAGAAGCTGACATACCCGAACCCCCCCATACCGTTCGCCGCCTGACGCGCCTGTCCGCCGTCCCTCGGGCGGTCAGCCAGGGGTTTCGTTTTCCAAGGCCCGATCGTAATCCGGGAGCCCGCCCGGCACGATACCCCCCGGCGAGATTTTCCCAGGCGGTAACGCGTTAACCCGCTGGGCACGCACGATTCGCCCGGCGCAGGCCGGCATATGCGGCGCGGCCGGGCGAATCGGGCTGCCTTCCCGGCCCCGCCGCGGCCGGCGGGTGCCGGCCCGCGGCCCGCGGGCGCCGGGCAGCGCGGCCGGGAGGTGCCGGTCCGCCGGCGCCGATCCCCGCTCCGCCGGCGCCGATCCCCGCTCCGCCGGCGCCGGGCAGCGGCCCGCGGGCGCCAGGCAGCGGTCTGGCGCCTAGCCGGCGGTGACCGTGATGTGGCTGCCGTGGTGGCCCTTGCGGACGTGGATCCGGGCAGGGATGCGCTGGCGGAGCTCGGTGACGTGGCTGACGATGCCGACGATGCGGCCGCCTTCGCGCAGGCCGTCGAGGACGTTCATCACCTCCTCAAGGGTGTCCTCGTCTAGGGTTCCGAAGCCCTCGTCGACGAACAGCGCCTCCATCGGCGTGCCCGCCGCTTCGGCGGTGACGACGTCGGCGAGGCCGAGGGCGAGGGCGAGGCTGGCCAGGAAGGTCTCGCCGCCGGACAGCGTGCTCGTGTCCCGGTCGATCCCGGTCCACGAGTCGCAGGCGAGCAGGCCGAGCCCGGCCCGCCCGCCGCCGCGCCTGGCGTCGGTGTGCACCAGCGAGTAGCGGCCGGCGGTCATCGTCAGCAGCCGCTGGCTGGCCGCGGCGGCGACCTCCTCCAGGCGCGCGGCCAGCACGAAGCTCGACAGCGTCATGCGGTACTTGTTGGCCCCTAGCCCGGCGGCCAGGTCGGCCAGGTGCCTGGCCTGCTCGGCCTGCTCCCTAAGCGGTCCGAGCACGGCGAGCGCCTCGGCGAGCTGCGGCTGGAGCAGGGACAGCTGCTCAGCGGTATGCCGGGCGCTGCCGTGTGCCTTCTCCGCGGCCGCGTACGCCTCCCGCGCCTCCTCGGCGGCTTCGGCGCAGGCCTGGACGGGCGCCGGCGGGTCGAGGGGGACATCCAGGTCGGGGTCGGCGAGGAGCGAGGCGACGGCTTCGGCCTCGGCTTCGTGGCGGGCGATGCGGTCGGCCGCGTCCCGGCGCCAGGCGGCGTCCCGCGCGGCTGCCCGCGCCATCTCGACCGCCTCCGGGCCCGGGGCGGTCGAGATGGCGGCACCGGGGAGAGCGGCGCCGAAGCCGGCGCCGACGGCGGCGCGGACCGCGCGCTCGTTCGCGTCCCGCGCCTCCGCCGCCGTGCGCGCGGCGTCGTCCGCGGCGTCCGCGGCGGCGGTCAGCGCCTCGGCCAGGCGGCGCGCGGTGTCGAGAGCGGCGGCCAGGTCGGGCTCGCCGCCGAGCTGGGCGTGCAGTTCCGCGCGCCGGTCGGCGGCACGCCGCGCGGCGGCGTCCGCCTCGGCCAGGGCGGCGGTGCGCTGCCCGGCGAGCTCGGCCTGCCTGCGCTCGGCCTCCGCGATGGCGTTGTCGAGGGCTTCAAGGCGCCGCTGGAGGTCATCGAGGTCAGCGGCGGCCGCGGCGAGCCGGGCGGCGTCGTCCTCGGCCTGGCGGGCGTCGTCCTCGGCCTGGCGGGCGGCGGCGGCGAGGGCCATGGCGTCTTCCGGCACGGCGAAGCCCATGTCCGACAGGCGCTGGGTGAGCCCGCTGATCTCCGCGTCGGCGGCGGCGACCCGCCGGGCCGCATCGTCCGCCGCCTGGCCGGCCTCGTCGGCGGCGGCGTTGGCCGCGTCTTCCTGCTCGCGGGTCACCGGCGCGCCGGTCAGCTCGCAAGGCGCGGGGTGGTCGGGGGAGCCGCATACCGGGCACGGGACGCCGTCGACGAGGGTGGCGGCCAGTTCGGCGCGCATGCCGCCGATGCGCGCCTCGCGGATCCGCAGCGCTTCCTCCTTCAGGTCGAGCGCTTTGCGCCGCGCGTCCGCATGCGCCTTGTCCAGGCGTTCCCGTTCGGCGCGTTTTCCGACCAGGGCAGCGGAGTCCGCGGCCACCCGGCGGGCGGTGTCAGCCGCCGTCCGCGCCGCGGGCAGGTCCGCCGCCGCCTGGCTGGCGGCGTCGCGCGCTGCGACGGCCTGCGGGCGCGCGTCCTGGCGGCTCGCGGCTTCGGCCCGCACCTTGCCCAGCTCCTGGGCTAGCCGGCCGGCCCGCTCCCGCGCGGCGGCCGCCGCCCCGTCCTCGTCGGCTGCCTGCTGCGCGACGGCTCGCAGCGCGTCCAGCCTGCCGCACTGCGCTCGCTGCCGCTCGGCGGCGGCCCGCAGCGCCGCGGGGCTGACCGGCGGCCGCGCCGCCTCGCCGGGTGCGGCCGCCGGCTGGATCCGCGCCAGCACGTCGGCCGGGATCGCGGCGAGTGCGCGCTCTTCGGCCGCGGCGGCCGCGGCCGCGGCGGCGGCCGCCCGGTCGGCCTCGTCGAGCACCGGGGCTACCTCGGCCGCCCGCGAAGCGGCGTCCGCCGCCGCGCGCAGCCGCGCCACCTCGGGGGCGGCGGACGCGAGGTCGGCCTGGCGGCGCAGGGCCTCGCGGCGGCGCCGCTGCCGGTCCGCGAGCTGCTGGGCCTCGCGCTGCGCGGCGAGCGCCGCGTCCAGATCCCGCTCGCGCGCCGCGACGGCCGCCGCGGCCGCCGTCACCTCGGCCATGGCGCTGGCCGCCAGGCCGGCCGCCCACGTCTCCTGCCACGGGCCGGCACCGCCTTCGCCCGGCGCGTCCGGCGGCGCCTCCGGCATCGGCACGCCAGCGGCCTGGGCGACACGGGCCAGCAGACGGTCCACCGCCCCGGATGCCTCGGCGACCGCGCCGGCGGTGGTGCGGCGCCGCTCGGCCAGCCAGTCTTCGACGGCACGGAACCGGTCGGTGCCGAACAGCTTCTGCAGCAGCCGCGCCCTGGCTTCCGCATCGGCGTGCAGGAACTGCGCGAACTGCCCCTGCGGGAGCAGGACCACCTGGAAGAACTGCTCGGCAGACATTCCCATCAGGCCCGCGATCTCGGCGTCCGCCTCCCCGGCACGGGCCGACTTGACCTCCCACGTGCCGTCCGGCGAGCACTCCTCAAGCCGCACGGACGCGGGCTCCCTGGTCATGCCGGTTCCCGACCGCTTCGGGCGCTCCTGCTCCGGTTTGCGGGTGATCCGCAGCCGCCGCCCGCCGATCGTCGCCTCCAGTTCCACCTCGGTGCGGACGTCCGCGGCCGCGTGATCGGAACGAAGCCGCCTGGCCTTGCCGCGCTCCCCCGGCACGCGGCCGTAGAGCGCGAACGCGATCGCGTCGAGCAGCGTGGTCTTCCCGGCGCCGGTCTCGCCGTGCAGCAGGAACAGTCCCTCCAGGTCATCGAAGCTGACCTGCTCGGTCCCCGCGAACGCCCCGAAGGCCGTCACGCGGAGCCGGTGGGGCCGCATCAGGAGGCCCCGCCGCGGGCGGCCTGGAACGCGGCAGCGAACAGGTCGCGCTCCGCGGGCGCGGCCGGCGTGCCGCGCACGTGCTGGACGAACTCGGCCGCGATCGCGAGGTCGTCGCGCCCCCTTACGCGGTCACCGTAGCTGCGGCTGTCGGCGGTCACGCCCTCCGGCTTGAACTCCAGCGTCAGGATGTGCGGGAAGCGCCTGCGGAGCCGGTCCATCGCGGCCTCCGGACGGGCCGCGTCGACGAGCGTCACGGACAGGAAGTCTCCCTCGCAGTCGGCGTACTCCGGCGAGGTGAGCAGGTCATCGATGCGCCCGCGCAGCACGGTCAGCCGGCGGTAGCCCGGCGCCGGCACCCGCTCGACGCGCGTCTTCCCGTCCACGCCGATCTCCACGAGCCAGCTTCCCTTCTTGTGGCGCGCCTCGGAGAAGGAGTAAGGCAGCGGCGATCCGCTGTAGCGCATGTGCTCGGCGAGCGTCTGCTGGCCGTGCAGGTGACCGAGCGCCACATAGCTGAACCCGTCGAAAAGCGACAGCGGGACATCCCCCACGCCGCCGACCGAGATGTCCCGCTCGGAGTCACTGCCTGCTCCCCCGTGCACCCAGGCGTGCGCCATCACCACCGTGCGGGTCATGCCGCGGGCCGCCGCGTCGGCGCGGATCTGCCGCACCGCGGCGCCGAGGACGGCCTCGTGGCTCCTCGCCCCCTCGGCGGCGGGTTCCAGGTACGGCACCCCGTACACGGCGACCGGGCCGTGGTCGTCGTGGAGGATGACCGGTTCCGCCAGCTTGCCGGGCCTGGTGCGCAGGTGCACGCCGACCGCGTCGATCAGCCCGCTGTTGACCCCCAGGCGCCGGGCGGAGTCATGGTTGCCGCTGATCAAGATCACCCGGGCGCCGGTCTCGCGCAGCCGCACCAGCGCATCGTCATACAAGGCCACCGCGTCCACCGGCGGCACCGCGCGATCGTAGACGTCGCCCGCGACCAGCACGGCGTCCACCCGTTCGGCGCGCGCGGTCTCCACCAGGTGATCGAGGAACCGGCACTGCGCGTCGCGCAGGTCGGCCCGGTGCAGCGACCGCCCGAGATGCCAGTCGGAGGTATGCAGGAATCGCATGGCACGGACCATAGCGAATCCGTCTGACATTACGCGCCGGTTCCGGGCGGCCACGCTCTCGCGGGCGAACCGGAAAACCCTTCACCGTGAAATCCGGAATGGGGCCCTCGCGGAATGCTGGCGTCGTCTTCTATGCCGGACGGCGGGGTTCTATGCCGGACGGCGGCGGCGGGCGGCGGGGCGGCCGGCGGCGCAGCCTGCCGTTGGCGCCATCGGCCTGGATAGAGCATGCCGTTGGCGCCATCGGCAGGCTGGAGAAGGGCCATCTCACCATCCGAGACGTCACACTGAACCCGCCGCAGCCCACAGGAATGAAAGCAGCCCCACAGGAATGAAAGAGGCC
The DNA here is from genome assembly GCA_035294225.1 of Trebonia sp. Lineage (GTDB taxonomy): Bacteria > Actinomycetota > Actinomycetes > Streptosporangiales > Streptosporangiaceae > Trebonia. The sequence goes on along the minus strand of DATGLH010000095.1, from coordinate 10,369 downwards.
GCAGCCCCATCCCACGGGAATGAGAGAGGCCGCAGCCCCACGGGAATGAGGCAGCCTCACGGTAATGATAAAGATACGCAGATCGCCGGAGCCCTGACGCAGCTGCTCCTCTCCGGCCCTGCCGCCCGACCGGTCTCCGGCCCTGCCGCCCGACCGGATGAATGTGACATTCAGCCGGCTATTACCGGCTCGGTGTCACATTCATCCGGTTGGCAGCCGCCCCGGCCCGGGGCGGGGTGAGCCGCGGAGCTGTGCGGGGCCGGAACTGTGCGGGCAGGGCGGGAGCCGTGCGGAGCCGGAGCCGTGCGAGGCGGAAGTGCGGGCGGGGCGGGAGCCGTGCGGGCGGCAGGCGTTCGCGCGGCGCGGAAGGCCGTTAGTTTCGGAAATGAAACATCGCGATGCCGTGTTGGAAGTCCTGGCTTACCAGCGCACCTCATTCATCGGGGACGGATGGACGACAACGGCAGCCAGCGGAGCAGCGAGGCCCGCTGGATCAGGCGGCTGGCGGGATACTGCTGGCGGTTCCGGCGGGACGTGGTGCTCGCGCTGGCGGGCTCGCTGCTCTACGTGGCGGCGACGCTGACGATCCCGCTGTTGCAGCGGGCGGTCATCGACAACGTGATCGTCGCGCGGCGGGAGCCGGTCTGGCCGCTGGCGGCCGGCCTGCTGATCGCCGCGGCGGCCAACTTCGCCGGCATTTACATCCGGCGGTTCCGCGGCGGCCGGATCGCGCTCGACGTGCAGCACGCCATGCGCACCGAACTGTTCGACTCGCTGTCGCGGCTGGACGGCGCCCGGCAGGACGAGATCCACACCGGCCAGCTCGTCGGCAGGTCGATCTCCGACCTCAACATGGTGCAGGGCCTGCTCAGCATGGTGCCGCTGACCCTGGGCAGCCTGTTCCTGTTCGTCTTCTCCCTGGTCATCATGGTCACGCTGTCGCCGCTGCTCGCGCTGGTCGCGATCGCCGTCGCGCCCGCGCTGTGGCTGATCGCCCGGGCCTCCCGCGTGAAGCTGTTCCCGGCTAGCTGGCACGCGCAGCAGCAGGTGGGCGAGGTCGCCGCGATCGTGGACGAGGCCATCGGCGGGGTCCGCGTCGTCAAGGGGTTCGGCCAGGAAGAGCGGGAGATGCGGCGGATGGAGGCCGCGAGCGAGAACCTGTTCGGCTCCCGGCTGCGGATGATCAGGCTCACCGCCAGGTACAACCCCGCCCTCACCGTGATCCCGTCGCTCGGGCTGGTCGGCGTGCTCGCGCTCGGCGGCTGGCTGGCCATCGGCGGGCACGTGACGCTCGGCACGTTCCTGGCGTTCTCCAGCTACCTGGCACAGCTCGCCGGCCCGGTGCGGGTGCTCACCGGCCTGGTGACGATCGGCCAGGAGGCCCGCGCCAGCGTCATCCGCGTGTTCGAGGTGATCGACTCGCGTCCCACGATCACCGATAAGCAGGGCGCGATCGAGCTGCCGGCGGACGCGGCCGGGATCACGTTCGACGACGTGCAGTTCGGCTACGTGCCGTCGCAGCCGGTGCTGCGGGGACTGTCGCTGGAGGTCAGGCCGGGCGAGACGGTCGCGGTCATCGGCCCGTCCGGTTCGGGCAAGTCCACGCTGTCGCTGCTGCTCCCCCGGTTCTACGACGTGCGCGGGGGCGCCGTCCGCATCGGCGGCCATGACGTGCGCGACGTGACGCAGCAGTCGCTGCGCACCGCCATCGGCATGGTCATGGAAGACAGCTTCCTGTTCTCCGACACCGTCCGCGCCAACATCGCCTACGGGCAGCCGGACGCGACGTTCGAGCAGGTGGTCGCCGCGGCCAGGGCCGCCGAGGCCGATGAGTTCATCCGCGCCCTGCCGGACGGCTACGACACGGTGATCGGCGAGCAGGGCTTCACCCTCTCCGGGGGCCAGCGGCAGCGGGTCGCCCTGGCCCGGGCGCTGATCACCAGCCCCCGGCTGCTGCTGCTCGACGACGCCACCTCGGCGGTCGATCCGCGGATCGAGGCCGGGATACACGCCACCCTGCGCCGCGTCATGGCCGGCCGGACCACCCTGCTGATCGCGCACCGCAGGTCCACGCTGAACCTCGCCGACCGGATCGCGGTGCTCACCGCCGACGGCCGCGTCGCCGACGTCGGCACGCACGAGGAGCTCACCGAGCGCTCGGAGCTGTACCGGCTGCTGATCTCCGGGCCCGGCGACGACGCCGAGGGCATCGACGCGGGCGAGCTGCCCGGGGAGCTTCCCGGGGAGAGCGGCACCGGGGCCGGCGGTACAGGCGCCACCGGTCAGAGCGGCGGCGGGGATGGGGCGCAGCCACGGCTGCGTTCGGGATACTCCGGGACGGAAGCGGCGGCGCGCGGCGGCGCGCGGATGGGCGGCGGCGCGCGGATGGACGGCATGATCGGCAGCCTCCCGCCGAGCCCGGAACTGCTCGCCAAGGTGGCGGCGCTGCCTCCGGTGAAGGACAGGCCGAAGGTGGACCTCGCCCGGGCGCGCGCCGCGGACCGGCACTTCACGCTGCGCAGGCTGCTGCGGCCGATCGCGATCGCGCTGATCGCCGGGCTCGTTCTCGACGGCCTGGACACGGCCGCCAACCTGGCGCTGCCCGCGCTCGTGCGCGGCGGGATCGACCAGGGGGTGGAGGCGCGGGCGTTCGGGATGGTGGCCGTGATGGCGCTGGCCGGGCTGGCGATCGCGGGCGGCGACTGGCTGGTGAACATCGCCGAGACCATGGTCGTCGGGCGGAACGGCGAGCGGCTGCTGTTCACGCTGCGGGTGAAGATCTTCGCGCAGCTACAGCGGCTGGGGCTCGACTTCTACGAGCGCGAGCTGTCCGGGCGCATCATGACCCGGATGACGACCGACGTGGACGCGCTGTCCACGTTCTTGCAGACCGGGCTGGTCACGATGATCAGCTCGGTGCTGACGTTCGCCGGGGTGCTCGTCGCGATGCTGGTCATCAGCGTGCGACTGGGCCTGTTCGTGCTGGCGATCATGCCGTTCCTGATCGCGGCGACCGTGGTCTTCCGCGCGAAATCCGCCAAGGCCTACACCGAGGCGCGGGAGAAGGTCAGCGTGGTCAACGCCGACCTGGCGGAGAACGTGGCCGGGCTGCGGGTCACCCAGGCGTTCCGCCGGGAGTCCCGGAACAGGGAGCGGTTCGCCGGGCGCAGCGACGCCTACCGCCGGTCCCGGCTGCGGGCACAGCGCTACATCGCGCTGTACTTCCCGTTCGTGCAGACGCTGTCCACGGTGGCGTCGACGCTGGTGCTGGTGCTGGCCGTGGGGCAGGTGCGGTCCGGCGCGCTGACGACGGGCGCGCTGATCGCCTACCTGCTCTACATCGACATGGTGTTCTCGCCGGTCCAGCAGCTGTCGCAGGTGTTCGACGGGTACCAGCAGGCGGCGGTCGGCCTACAGCGGATCAAGGAGCTGCTGCGGCTGCGGACGTCGACCCCCGAGCCGGCCGACCCGGTGCCGGTGCCCGCGGCCGGGCTGACGGGCCGGATCGAGCTGCGGGACGTGCGGTTCAGCTACGCCGGCGGCCCGGCGCTGCCCGGCGCGCCCGCTCCAGGCGGACCGGGGGGACCGGGAGGACCGGATGGGCCGGGACGGCCGGGCGGGCCGGGAGGACCGGATGGGCCGGGACGGCCGGGGGGAACCCCGGGCGAGGCGATCGCCGGCGTGTCGTTCACCGTCTCCCCGGGGGAGACCGTGGCCCTGGTCGGGCAGACGGGGGCGGGCAAGTCGACGATCGTCAAGCTGATCGCGCGGTTCTACGACGTGACCTCCGGGGCGGTGCTGGTGGACGGGACAGACGTGCGGTCCTACGACCTCACCGCTTTCCGGCGCCGGCTCGGCGTGGTGCCGCAGGAGGCGTACCTGTTCAGCGGCACGGTCGCGGAGGCGATCGCGTACGCGCGGCCGTCCGCGTCGATGGCGGAGATCGAGGCGGCGGCGCGGGCGGTGGGCGCGCACGAGATGATCATGCGGCTGCCCGGCGGCTACGGCCATGAGGTGGGCGAGCGCGGGCGGAGCCTGTCCGCCGGCCAGCGGCAGCTCATCGCCCTGGCGCGGGCCGAGCTCGCCGACCCTGACATCCTGCTGCTCGACGAGGCGACGGCGGCGCTCGACCTGGCCTCGGAAGCGGCGGTGACCAGGGCGACGCGGCAGCTTACCGCGTCGCGGACCACGATCGTCGTCGCCCACCGGCTCACCACCGCGGCCCGGGCGGACCGGATCGTGGTGATGGACCGCGGGCGCGTCGCCGAGATCGGCACGCACGAGGAGCTGCTGGAGCGCGGCGGGGTGTACGCGGGGCTGTGGGACGCCTTCGTCGGCGAGTCCGAGTACGCCGCCTGACCGGGGCGGAGCCGCCGCCTGACCCGGGCGGAGCCGCCGCCTGGCCGGGGCGGAGCCGCCGCCTAGCCGGGCAGGGACGGGCCCTGGAGGAGGGCGCCCCCGTCGATCGGGTAGACGCCGCCGGTCATGAAGCTCGACGCCTTGGAGGCCAGCAGCAGGGCGAGGCCGCGGATCTCCGCGGGATCGCCCATCCGGCCGAGCGGCACGACCGCGTTCCACCGGGCCTCGGCCTCCGGCGGCATCGGGCCGCCGCCCAGGTTGGTCTTGAACGGTCCGGGCGCGATCGCGTTCACCCGGACGTTCCACCGCGCCAGGTCGTGCGCGGCCTGCCTCATGAAGTTCACGACCCCGGCCTTGGCCACCGTGTACGAGTACGGCGTGAACGGGTCGTTGCGCAGGCCCGCGGTGGAGGCGGTGACGACGATGCTGCCGGACCGCTGCCGTTTCATGTGCGCGGCGGCGGCCCGGACGGTGTGCACGACGCCGTGCAGGTTCACGTCGATCAGGGCGTGGTAATCGGTCATGTCGAAGCCGTCGATCGTGCCCTCGGGGACCAGCAGCGGACGGCCGCGCGCGATGCCGGCGTTGGCGAAGGCGATGTCGATCCGCCCGTGGTCGGCGACGATCCCGTTCACGAGGGAGCGCACCGCCGGGGCATCGCTGACGTCGAGTCGCGCGCCCTTGACGACCGCTCCGGACTCGGCGAGCGCGGCGGCCGCCTTCTCCAGGCGCTCGGCGTTCTGGTCGGCGACGACCACGGTCGCGCCGCAGTCCGCCAGGATGGACGCGAACGCGTAGCCGAGCCCCGACGCGCCCCCAGTGACCAGCGCCACCTGGTCCCGCACGTCGAACAGCCCGGCCAGCACGCCGCCGACCCTGGCCGCAGCGGGTCCGGCCCCGGATGCGGGGCCGGCCGGTTCCTGACTCACGCGTGCCTCCCAGCTCAGGCGGACCGCTTCCGCTTGAAGAAGCGGTCGCGGGTCGCCTTCGGAATCGTGATCGCGGCGACCAGCGCGGCGCCGTAGAAGATCTGCTGGATGTATGCCTGCGTGCCGAGCAGCTCCAGTCCCGCCGTGCCCGTGGCCAGGAAGTAGACCGCGATCAGGGCGCCGAGCGGGTTGATGCGGCCCGGCTTGATCGCGGTCACCCCGAGGAAGACCGCCGCGTAGGCCGGGAGGATCAGGGAACTCCCCGCCGTCGGGTCGACCGTCCCGTTGGTGCCCGCGTACGCGATCCCCGCGATGCCGGCGATGCCCGCCGCGAGGATGAAGGCCCAGGACCGCTGGCGGTTCACCCGCACGCCGCTCAGCCGCGCCACCTCGCGCGACTGCCCGATCACGAGAGCCTTCTGCCCGACAGGCGTGAAGCTGAGCACGTACCAGACAACCAGGAAGATCGCCAGGCCGTAGTAGAACTCCAGCGGAATCGACAGGAAGTTGTTCGTGAAGATCCAGTTCGACAGGTTCGTCGAAACGATCCCGACGCTGTTGTCCCCGGAGATGATGTAGATGATGCCCTGCACGATCGTCATCGTGCCGAGCGTCACGATGAACGGGTCGTTGTCGAAGTACACGACGAAGAAGACGTTGACCAGGCCGACCACGAGCGCCGCGCCGATCCCCGCCAGGCAGGCGAGCACCACGTTCGTGTGGTGCTGCACGTTGAGCACGGCCAGGGTCATCGCGCTGATGCCCAGCGAGGAGCCGAGCGACAGGTCGACGAAGTCGCCCATGACCGTCGGCAGCAGCACGGCCATCACGAGGATGAACAGCACCGCCTGGCCGCCGAGGATGTTGGAAAGGTTGCCGATCGTCAGGAAGGTCGAGGGTATCGCCGCCCCGAACGCGGCGACCAGGGCGGCGAACACGATGAGGATCGCGTAGCGCTGGATGCCCAGGCGACGGCCTGTCGGGGGCTGTGCGACGCGCGCCGCCCGCTCCTCCTGATGGTCGGCTTCGGCGGGAGCAGCCGCTCCGTGTGGGGTGCTCATGAGTCATCCCTCTCCTGCTGGCCCGGGCCAGCCGGCCTCGTCTGCCGCAGTGCCGCGGCGCTGATTGCTTCCTCGTTCAGGTCTTCCCCGGTGAGCGTGGCGGTCTGCCTCCCCTGGGTGAGCACGATCACCCGGTCGCAGACCTCCGCGAGCTCACCGAACTCGGTCGTCACCCACAGCACCGCCATGCGGTGCAGCGCGGCGGCTGACTTCACGAACCGGTAGATGTCCCGCCTGGCGCCGACGTCGACCCCCTGCGTCGGCTCGTGCAGCAGCAGCAGCCGCGGCCGGGCGATGAGCCACTTCGCGAGCAGCGCCTTCTGCTGGTTGCCGCCGGAGAACGTCGAGGCGACGGCGTGCGGCAGGGGCGGCCGGATCAGGAACCGGTCGATGGCTTCGCGCGCAAGCTCCACAAGCTCGCCGCGGCGGAAGATGCCGCGCTGGTAATGCTCGTCCTCGACGAGCATGACGATGTTCTCCCACAGGGTCAGCCCCTGGCTCAGGCCCTGCACCGCGCGGTCCGCGGGGACGAGGGCGATGCGCTCCCGGACGCTGCGCTGGGGGGTGAGCCCGGCGACGTCCAGGGTCTCGGTTCCCAGGCGCAGCGTGCCGCCGATAGCCTGGCGCGCGCCGAACAGCAGGTACGGCAGTTCCTCGGCACCCGAGCCGATGAGGCCGGCCACGCCGAGGATCTCCCCGGGGCCGATCTCGAACGACAGGTCGTGCAGCCGTTCGTCGGTCAGGTGCCCGACCGCGACGTTCTCGCCCTGCTCCGGCGCGCCGCCCGTGCCGGCGGCTTCCATCGCCGCCAGGGTCTCCTCGACCGCGCGCACGTCTTCGACCGGGGCGATCTCCGGCGCGGCGGATTCGGCCAGCCGGGCCTGCGCCCCGACGATGAGGTCGACCAGCTCGTGCTCGTGGATGTCGGCCGTGGCCTCCTCGGCGACGACCCTGCCGTCCCTGAGCACGACGACGCGGTCGGTGATCGCGCGGACCGCGGCCAGGTCGTGCGAGATGAACAGCACGGCCGCCCCCTCGGCCACCACGGTCCGGATGAGGTCGAAAAGGCGGTCGACCTCCTCTTCGGGGAGGAACACGGTCGGCTCGTCCAGGACGAGCACCGAGTGCTCGGAGCCGCTTCGGGCGCGGTACCTGCGCAGGTCTTCCGCGGCCCGGACGATCGCGAGCCGCGCCTGATCGACCGGCGCCAGATCGCCCGTCTGCCGGTCGAGGTCGAGGCCGACCTGGTAACGGTCGAGGACGGCCGCGGCGCTGCGGTGCTCACGGCGCCAGTTGATCGGCGCCCAGGCCCGCGCGCCGCCCCCGATTCGCTGGCCGAGCGTCAGGTTCTCCAGGACGCTGAGCCCCGCCGCCAGCGCGAGGTTCTGGTACACGAAGCTGAGCCCGATCTCGCTCGCCTGGCCGGGCGCGAGGGGCAGCGGGATCTCCTCGCCGCCCACGAAGAGGCGGCCGCCTGGCTCCGGGTCGTACACCCCGGCCAGCACCTTCACCAGCGTCGACTTGCCCGAGCCGTTCTGCCCGAGTAGCCCGACCACCTCGCCCTGGCCAATGCGGAGGTCCACGCGGTCCAGCGCCCGGTTGCTGCCGAAAACCTTGGAGATCTGGCGCAGCTCGACTGCCGGGGGAGCGGATGCCTGCTCCAACCCATGCCTCCTTTTCTCTGCTGCTCGCTTTTCTCTGCTGCTCGTTCTCTGCTCGTTCTCTGCTGCTCGGGAGCGCTTTCCCCGCTGCTCGGGAATGCGTCCGGGACGGGGCAGCAGCCCGGTGCGGGATCGCCCGCCCGGGCCGCTGCCCTCCCGCAGAACCAGTGCGTCAGGGCGCGGCTGTCATCGCGCCGTTCAGCGTCGCCGCGGCGGTCAGCGCGCTGCCCGACAGCGGCGGCAGCCCCAGCAGACCGCGGAAGCCGTTGACCCAGCTCGTCCCCCAGCCGCCGGTCGTGAGGACGTTGACGGCGTTGTCCGGGGTGGCGATCCGGTCCGGGCCGATGGCCTTGTCGTAGGGGATGGGCGGCAGCTTCTCCAGCGCACGGACGGTCTGCAGGACCAGCAGGTAGCCGGTCCACGGCGGGTAGCCGCCGATGTCGCTCTGGATGATGCTCTTGCCCGGTTCGGCGGTCTGCAACTTGATGAAGGGCGTGCCGCCGCCGAAGGCGAGGTAGGTCTTCACGGTGGTGGTGCGGTGCGCGGCCTGGATTCCGGCGAGCACATAGGTCAGCATCCCGGCGTAGTCGGGGAAGACCACGGTCACGTTGGGGTGCTGGAGCAGCGCCGAGGTCAGGGTGCTCGCGACGTCCGTCTGCCAGTTCGGCACCTCGACGTTCACCTCGGTCAGCGTGCAGCCGGGGCAGGTGGCCTTCAGCTCGGCCTTCAGCGAGCTCTCCATGATCGCCGTGGCCGGCGCCGCGTCCGACGTGATCGCGATGGCGTTGAACGGCTGGCCGTTGTGCTGGACGACCGCCTGGTCGGCCGCCAGCTTGGCGTCGAGGGCGTAGGGGTCGACGTTGTTGTAGGTGATGTGCGCGGCCGCGGCCTCCTGCTGGGTCGCCCCGTAGACCGCCACGACGATGCCGGCCTTCTGCGCCTGGGCGAGCGCGGGCGCGTTCGTCGTCGGATCGTAGTCACACCCGAGGTCGATCGCGGCGTACCCCTGGTGGATCGCGTTCTCGATGGCGGTGTTGTGCTCGGCGGTCGTGCCCTGGTTGGCGAAGATCGTCGGCTTCATGCCAAGCGCGGAGGACAGTGCCGCGTCCGCCTGCGCGATCTCCGTGCACGCGGCAAGCGCGCTGTCGCCGGGCACGATCATGATCTTCTTGCCGCGCAGGTTCGAGGTGTTCGGTATCTTGCCGCCGTAGTTGGCCGCGTAGTCGCTGAAGTTCGGCACCTGTGCGGCCTGGTTCACCGCGCTGGCGAGCGCGGAGAGGTTCACGGACGAACCGCCGGCCGAGCTGGAGCTGCTGCTCGCGCTCGCCGCCGTCCCGCTGCCCGGATTGCCCGAGCTGCTCGAGCTGCTCGACGACGAGCACGCCGCCAGCAGCAGCGCGCCCCCCGCCGCGGTGAGCCCGAGCACCATGCGCGATGCGCGGGGATTTTTCCTATGAAGCCTGAAGCGTCTCATGCATCCTCGCATATGCCATGCAGGGTCTGAAGCAGACCACGCTGCCGATGACTGTCTGTCGCGCCTGGCCACGCCCCTCCACATGTCCACGTGCATCGCCCAGCGCTTGGTACAGACTTGATCTTCGCCAGAATGATTGTCAACAGCCCCGTCAACATGATCGCGTATCATTCTGGTCACTATCGTTAACCTAAATTCCGCGGCGCGGAAAGCTGTGCCATGCCACAGTGCATCGGGATCCTGACAGTCCCATGGCCACAGCCGCCCGGCCATTTCTATCACGGAGCGATACTTCCCGCCCTTCCCCGGAGACGGGCCCGCCGCCGAACTCGCCTTCAAAGAACGTTTATATCCACGGCGTCTATAGGCCGCATCAGCTCCCTGTATCCGGACGGCAGGCGCCGCGGGCGCGAAGGGCGGCCCGGCGCAAAAGCTGTGGACGGACACAGCCGGGCGGGCGCGCCGCTGACCACCGGCCATATTGTCAACAAGATGGGCGGCAACTTACGCTGGCGATGTCGCCGCGCGCCACGCCGCCCGGAACGGAACGGCGCCGCCCGGAACGGCACGGTGACGCCCGGAACGGCACGGTGACGCCCGGAACGGCATGGCGGCAGCGCGGCACACGCGGCACACGCGGGACAGGCCAGGACAAACCAGGACAAGCGGCTGCGGAAGGCAGAGAGCGAGTGCGCATGGTCGGTAACAGTTTCTCCCCGTCGGGCGCCGCCACGGAGCAGGCCAGGCCGGTGACCCTGGAACGCGGACGGCCGGTCACGGACACCGAACTGCTCTGGAGGGCGGACTGGATCCGGCTGCGGACGGTTGAGCTGATCGCGCAGGCGGGGCTCGGCCACTATTCGAGCACGTTCTCCTGCGCGGAGA